>JAGQOW010000203.1 GCA_020427155.1 Planctomycetales bacterium
AGAGAGTGCGTTACGCCTGGAGCCGCCGTGAGCAGATAGACCTTATCTCCGGTTACGCCCCTAAATCCTATATCCCAGTGGACGGTCATCTGAGAAGCCTGAACGATCTCTTTCTGGAATTCGTCGTCGGTCCTATCGAGTTGCTCTTGAATGCGATCTTGCGATTTCTTGACCCTGGCCATGAACGCAGGGACGGGATCTTCGTCGAGCACGGTCCATTGGACTGCCGGCGGAACGAGGCTCGGAGTTTCGAGGCTGATTCTTATTCTCCAGGTCGAATGTTTCCAATCGCGGAAGGCTTCGTCCTCGGCAGCCAAACTGGAAAGGCAAGCGAGGGAGGTTAAGAAAAATGCAATCCCCGTAAGCGTTGGTCGATTCGACATCTTTGCCGCTCCTGATTAGTGACCTGCTTGTACAATACGATCCGTTCTTGCCGCAACCATGGCAAGGGAACAAGCAAGCAAACATCCACAGTTACAAGTGTTGTTGCTCGCGCAGATGTCGGGCCTCTCCCGATTCTCCCATGTCTTGCGAGGCTCGCAGCAGAGCTGCGAGGACATCGATGGTGGCGACGATTCCGCGTAACCGTTGGTCTGTATCCAAGACCAAGACACGATGGAGATGAGCGTCCACCATCGACCGTACAATGTCGACCAAAGGTGTGTCTTCGGCGACACTTACCAGGTCGGTTGTCATGAATCGCTCGACAGGTTGTTCGGCAGCGGGCGTAGTCTTGTCACGAATTTCTGCCAGCTTTTCAGTATAAACACTGACAGGCAGCGCCAGGTCAGAGCGGAAAAAGTCGGACAATGCGGCTTTATCTCTTTCATCGGCCACTTTTTTTTCGGCGCGCAGGACATCGGATACAGAGAAGACGCCGATACAGACTCCTGAGGAATCTACAACCGGCACTCCGGAAATCTGCTCGCGTAACAGCACCGACGCCGCTTGAGCCAGAGTATGGTGGGGCCACACCGAGATTACCTCGCTGTACATGACATCTGCCGCGGTCGTGTCAGCGATCCAGTCGTGAACAATCATGGTAGTTGCCTCCCGAATGAGACTCTGTATTACAAGTATTTCGTGTTGCTACCTCCTAGTAGGTCGGGGATGTTCCATTACTCTGCGGACGAGACTATTGATCCTGTCGCTTCCATCGGTGAAGGACGGTCGCTTTATTGTCGCGAGTGGTAAACTCCGTTGGGCGCGGCTGGCCGGGGGCGGCAAAGCAGATATTCAGTTGGTTGCCATCTAGTTCGACGATTCCCTTAAGAGACATTCCTTCGAACGGCCCGACCGAGTCGGCGGAGTCAATGGCGATTGGAGTCTGTGACTCGTCGATGGTATGCGTTCCTTCGAGTACTGCTCCTGCCCATTGAACGAGGTGACGATTGCCGGTAATCGTCAAGTGGTATTCATCCAGGTCTGCTGCCGGTATCTCGACTCCGTCTTGTTCACCACTGACTAATGTCCAGCTGCCTTGAAGCATGGCGTTACTCCTGAAGTTTGAGAAAGTTGAATCGCACATTCAGGACCTCCCTTGAGGAAGGTCCTGGTCAAATTACTCGGTAGACGTTTCAGCCGGTCTTGGGTTTTGTAGTTGGTGAATGTATTGGTGACACTCGATACAACCGATTGTAAGTTTGAGATACTGTAACGTGACCGCGTCGCGGTTTTGTGCTTTGGCCGCGTCGCTCAAGTCGGTGGTGATGCGTTGGAACCGATCGCTATGATTGCGATACTCGTCGGTATCGATGGCCTGCCAGGACGCCGCACGGCTAATGATGCGCATCATTTCAGCCTGCTCGACAACTTTGTCGTAGTCGTCGGTAACGATGCCATCGAGTACTGATTGCGCGTGCGTCAGTTTGTCGCGCATCAACGATTGGACATTGGTTTTGGCTGGTTTTCCAGACTGCGGTTCAGCCTGCTCGCCGCTAGCAGCAATTACGAACAGGAAGAAGACGACCGCCAGACCCCAGCCGAGCAAGCGAATCATCATAAGTTCCTCACCTCCCTTTGCGGTTTTCACAAAGAACGTTTTAAGAATTCGGTAACACGTTGCGGACTGACAATGCCGACGATGTTCTGCTGGTTGTCCAGCACGGGCACATGCCGGTGACCGCTAACAGCCATGACCGACAGCGCCGCCGCGGCCGACTGCGAACTATAGACAAACACGGGATCGGTCGTCATGTACTCAGCAACGGGGGAGTCTTTGCAATGCTCGTATTCGAGGGCGACACGAGTGAGCACATCTCGATCAGAAAACACGCCAACCAACTTGCTGTCTTCTTCAACAAGCAAGCAGGCGACATGCATGAACGCCATCTTATGCACTGCGTCGAAGACTGACATGCTTGGCGGTATCGTGGCATAGGGCTCGTGCTCGATCTCACCAACCAGTTCTTCGGCAAGGGCTTGTTCCAAGCGCCCGCCATAAGTTTTAGGATCATAGTTTTCCAAAGGATCTTGGAATTCCTGATTGTTATTGGAGGATGAATTCGTCATATCAAGCACCTTCGCGCTCTAGAGGATAGGGTTGCCCGCCGATACGTTGTACGGTGACTTGTCCAGGGAAATGCTCTGCGATGTATTCCATGAGCCCTTTTTGTCCGGTGAGTCCAACGACTTGCCCCAGGTCGTCTACCACGCATAGGAAGCGGACATTCTTGGTTTCCAGGGAGTCGAGAACGTCGGAGATCGGGTCGGTAAGCTTGACCCAGGGCCAATGTTTGGCCGCATGTTGCTCCAGTGGTTCGTCCATCGCCGCGGGATTCTCTCTGAGTATCTGAACGAGCATGGCCTCAGTGAATTCTCCCAGCGGTTTCCGATTTTCATCTACCACAAAGATACAGCCGAGGTTTTTCTCGCGCATGATTTCCACCGCCTGGCGCACCGTAGCACTGGGTGCTGCCGTGAGCGGTTCTCGTAAAGACAGGCGACTGACTGTTTCTGACTGCATGTTTTCTAGAAGTCCCATCAGTATATCTCCATTTTCATTGAGCCAGGAATAGTGGTCGGTCTGTGTGCTTAACAGTTTGTAGCATCGTTTCTCCCAGGAGTCGACGTAGCAGCAAATGTTTATTGCTGTTTCCCATCACAATTAGATCAGCATTCCACTGTTTCGCGTAGGGCAAGACGTTTGAACGCGCGACATCGGGGACTAATTCTGTAGAAACGTCGTAACCATGAGATTGGCAATACTCAGCCGCATCGGCGAGCAGTTGTTCCTCGTTGCCGCGACGATGCTTGAACGTGACAATGCGCAACTGGGTCTCGGGCCAAAGTCGCATCTCAACGAACCGCCTCATGGTTTTGGCAGATTCCATAGAGCCGCTGTAGGCGATTAGAGTGCGGTGCACACGCAGGGGCTGAGCCGTCACGGCGAGCAGCGGTCTTACTCCAGCGGCAATCAATCTAACGAGTACTTCGGGAGGCTCATCGACGACGCCATGCTCGAGCAAGTGCTGAAGTCCGCAGACAATCAGATCGTGATATCTGGCGGAGTCGATGAAACTCTGGAACGGATCGCCGGCGCCTTGCAGGAGCCGATAGGATACCGCAGCATGCTCACAAGCTGCTTCAAATTGCTGAGTTATCTGGTGGATGACTCGATTTGCCTCCACCAGCCGATGCTCTCGCAACTCCTTGGCCAACTGTCCGGCGCCAATCGGAACCGACCCGGTATAACCTACGTTTTCAATGTCGAGGACGGACACACCAGTCAAAGTGGCTTCGTGTCGATGTGCCAATTCGAGGGCTATCCGCGTCGCCGAGGCGGCGTGCTTCTCATCTCCTAGTCCTACGAGAATTCTACGTATCATAGGAATGCCTTTGTCAGTCACTGCCTTAGCACGAGCACGGGACAGTGTGCGAAGCGGAGGACTCGTTCTGCTACAGAGCCTAGCATCAATCGTTTCAAGCCGGAACGGCCATGCGACGGCATGACAATCACATCGGCGCCAATTTCTTCGGCGTGTTGCGCGATGAGATGGCCCGGATCGCCGAACATGACCTTAAAGGCAATGCCGTGATACTTGCTTTCGCTGAATTCTTTTCTAAACGCAGTTTCGATGTTCGTCGCGCGCTGAGTGTCGTCGATGTCGACCCATCCCACAGGAGGCGACATGGAAAGCAGATCAGGCGCTACGTGAACTACATGGATATCTGTCGGTCGAAACACCATGTTCAGTGCTTCGTCAACCGCCTGTTGCGAAAGCTCGCCGAAGTCGATTGGTACGACGACCGTCTTTCCCTCAAACCAGTTCATGTGTGGATTTCCTTTGTCTAGCGCCGTGTAAAGGGCAAAGTGATTCAATGCTTGAGTTCGTGCACGATAGCCTTCAAGAGGTCGATCGAAGTGACGATGCCGACAGGGTGCGAGGTTTCGTCGAGCACGATCAGCCGATGGATATGTTGATTGCTCATAATCGTTGCTGCATCGATAAGCGGGGTTTGGTCGCTAACCGTCTGCACCGTCGATTGCATGTACCGCCTGACGCTGCCTTCGGGGAATCGCTCGATGTGCATCGGGCCGGAACGGTCTGAAGAGATAACCGCGAAATCGTCGCAGAGGCCGGAGTGACTGAGGCCGGAAGTGTCTTTTTGGTCGCGTGCTGCAAAATCTCTCGAGCTGAGCACTCCTACGCAATGACCCATTTCGTCGACTACCGGCGCCCCGCCGATCTGTTCGCCACAGAGCACCTTTGCCGCTTCGGCCATGGTCGCATTCGCCGAAACCGTAACCGGCTCTCGGCTCATGACGTCAGCCACTCGCAAATTGCGGATACGCTCGATAGCGTTCTTCATTGCTCTGCCGCACTGCATTGAGCCGCAGGCGTCTCCTCGGTAGTAGGCACAGGCTGTCGAAGTGTAAGCACCGGACAAGTGGCTCGTCTCATCACAGACTCTGCCACGCTGCCCATCAACAGTCTCGTCAAGCCCTTCCTGCCGTGAGTTCCCATCACGATGAGGTCGATCTTGTTTCGATCGGCAAAGTCGATGATTTCTCTGGCAGGACTTCCTTTCAAGTGGTGATGCTCAAATCGGACCCCCTCGCTGGATGGGCGAATCTCCTTGAGCAAATGCTGTACTCGCTGCTCTTCGCTGACTCCTGCACCGATTCCGTAGCCAACAAAGTCGGGCGGGTACTCAGGCAGAGCCTCCTCAACGTGAACAATGTGCAAGCAAGCCCCTGACTCGCTGGCCATGAGCGACGCGTACCGCAGAGCGGCGTCGCTCGACTCCGAGAAGTCGACTGGGCACAAGATAGAATGAATGTTCATCGCCGGCCTCCTCACTATTCGAGGCAAATGTGGACAAGACCCCAACGCCCGAAGGATAAACCTGCGCCCCGTGGTATCTGAAAGAGAGCAATTGCGGTGCCGTTTGGACTCAGGGGAGGTCGACTCGCTTGAGGGCTGCTTTCTTGTCCGCCGATGTGCTATAGAGCACACACCGTGCCCTTGGGCACACCTGGCAGAGGGGCACTATCTATGCCTTTTATCGAGATTCGTATGGGAACGTCAGGATCTAACCAGTAAGGGAATTACGCAGGTCGAGGACAAGGCAG
>JAGQOW010000204.1 GCA_020427155.1 Planctomycetales bacterium
GCCACGAGCGGGGCCGGGTCCACTTCAGGGGCTGGACCAAGCATCGCCAACAGGTCGGCCTTGTAAGCTTTCAGCCGACTCAGCAGTTCGGGTGACAGGGTGTCTGGCGGGGCGTCGATCTCCAGGTTGCCGTCAGCGGCCAAAGCCAGTCGAATATCGTGGCCATCGCAGTCGGTCAGCAGGTCGGCGAGTGCAGAAGGTGGGTCGCTCATATCGTCACCCGCACGCGCTCTGGTTTTTTTGAGTGCTCCAAAACGTTCTCAATATTCTCAGAATTGCTGTTTTCCCACTCGCAGTTGGAGTTTTGAGAATTCTGAGAGCGCTCCGTGTCAAATGTTGCGACGAATTCCGGATTCACCTCGTAAGCTGGGGATGGAGGTCGACCTGCTCCCGACGCTTTAGTCGGCAACAGGAGGATGTAACCCCTCTTAACCAACTCTGCCAAGACAGGATCGATATCGTTTGCTGTTTTGAATCGGCGCTTGCCATGTTGCTGGGCCTCGCGTTTTGTGAATTCAGTTCTTCCATGGCGCTCGATCCACCGCAGTACATAGCGGGCGTCATCGGAGGTGGAGTCTTCGCTGGCAAGCATCTTGTTGAGTACGGCTTCAGCGTGTGGAATAAGATAGCGGGCGATTTCGACTGCTGCCGCAATGGCCGGACTCTCGATGTGACCCGTCGGGCCACGCGCGACACAATGCAACACGGCCGCCAGCCGTAGCGTTGCGCCGGCCAGCTTCGCGCCCCAGTCGCGCATGATTTCCATCTGCCCTCCATCGGCAAGCATGCCTTCGATTTCGGCTTCCCAATTTCGGAGCGAGGCTGCCGCTTCGGCCGACAGCTGCAAGACGATTTCGCCTTCCACTTTGGCCAGCGATTGCACAATCTGGTGGTATGCTGCGCGCGTGCTATCGGAAACCGGCGCGGGGGCAATTTCCCGCCGACCGATCCAGCTTTGCGGGGCCGCGTACAGGAAGCGAGCCAGCAGCCCCCGGCCGCGAAAGGCCGTATTCTCGGCCAGCCCCTCGATAACCGCCGGCTGCATCGCGTAGGCGCACGTCAGCGCCGGCCGCTCGACGCGAACACTTTGTCGTCCCACGCGATCCGTAATCAGGTCATCGGCTGAGTGTCCCATGAGATAGACGCCGAACTGCGGCATACCGCTCTTGCTGTAGAGGCCGGCCATCAAGTCGAATACGCCCCCTTCGGGCGACATACTGGCAATCCGACCGCCTTGTTCAGCCAGCATGATGCCCATTTTTTCCGCCGTGGCGTCATCGACAAGCAGTCGGGGTAAGACATGTGCGGGCTGGTCTGCCATCGCCGCCGACAATTCACCCGCCTGGTGTCTCGCTTCGGCGTCCCCTTTTTCGACCGCCCGTCTCTCCAGCTTCTTCAGCAGCGCTTCTTCCTGACGCCGCTCGGATTGTGCGCGGGCTACTTCCGGCCGCGCTGCTTCGATCAACTCCGCTTCGAACTCGCGCAAGGGTTTCATCGCATCGGCAAAGACGGCTGATTTGCGGTTGCCTGGCTCCAGCAGCACAGCGGTAAACAGGTTCACCGGCTCACGCCAGCCGGATCGTGGCTCTACCACCACGCGACGGCCGATACAGGCGGAGCATACCGCCAGCGACATTAGCGCCGCCAGGTCGGCCGGCGTTTGCGTGGCGTGCGATTCTTCTGTGACCCAGTGGCGAAGCACAGCAGGCAAAGCGTGCGTCGGAAACTCGGGCAGGTCCAGCACATCGAAGGGAACGATTTCAAGCCAGCTCGCTTGGCCAGGTTCCCAGTTCTGGGCAGCCTGAGCTAGCTCAATAAGCCTATCTTTCGTCCCACCGGCTGCAATCCAATCACTTACGTCCCCTTTTGCCGGCATGTCAGGCAATTCGACGATTCGCACCGAGGCGGCGATCCCGTGGAGTGATTGGGCAACTTGCTGGGCGTGGTTGCGACCCGCATCGTCATTATCGGGCAGCACGATTGCCCGCCGGTCGCGCAGAAACTCCGAATGCTCGGTCGTCCACTTCTTCGCTCCGCCGGCGTTGCAAGTTGCCAATACGCCGAGGCGGGCCAAGTTGTCAGCATCTTTTTCCCCTTCGGCAACCACCACGGGCCGAGTCGGCTCGGCTAGCAGTTCTGGCAATCGGTAGGGAACCGCTCGCACCCCTTTGACGCTCCAATCCCAGCCGCCGCCCGGCTTCGGCTTCCGCTGACGAAAGTCTTTTGGATCGAAGCGCACGACTTGAAACAGCAGGTTGCCGGCTTCGTCGCGATAGTCATAAGTTGCAACGATTTGTGATTTAGCTACTGTTTCTTTTTGTTCATCTGCGCTCTCAATATGCTCAATACTCTGGCTAGTATTCAGCAGTGAGACTGAATTCTGAGAATTCTGAGAACGATTTCCGAAGATCCGCTCTCGGGGTTCGGCCCCAGTTTTGGCGAACAAATCTGCCATCTTGAGGCCGAGTGCACTGACAATCGATTCGCTATTGCAACCAGCATGACACTTCAACAGCACACGGCCGTCGTCTCCCGCAGAGACAGACAAGCTCGGGTTTTTATCATCATGAGCAGGACAGAGACACAGAAAGCCTTTACCGCTCGGCTTAGGATCACAGTTTCGATCCGACAGGGCTGCCAGCATGCGTTCGGTGGGGCTCATCGTGGACCCCTTTTCTGATCGTTGATCCATTCCCGCAGGTCATCCAGCGGATAACGGACGCAACGCCCAATCCTTAGGTGCGGTATTTCGCGGGATGCTGTCATTGCCCACAGTTTTCGGGGGGATAAGGCCAACAGCTGAGCCGCTTCTTTAGCATCTACCAACAGCACCGGTTTTTTTTCGTCGCGCATTTCATTGTCCTCAGTTTTTTGGGTTCATTGCTAACCGCGAGTTACGGTCAACATGGCCAAATCCTAAGGGGCGTTTGGACAAAAAGTATTTGTCCGCGCAATTTGTCCGAGAGAACCGCGTCAGGAAGTGCTGAATTGCAGTAGAATGCAGGGAGAACTTTTTTCTCGGACAAATTGGAGTGGATGTCCGCGCTATTTGTCCTGGCGACGATTTCGCTTAGCAACACGCCCCAGAAGTCTGTCGAACTCTTTAACTGACAGATTATTCTCCTTTGCGAATTCGGCTTTGTAGGTGCCACTTTCCTTTGCCGACTTCCATTTTCTCGCAAGGTCCGATTCGCGCGCCTGGGTATTGTAATCTGCTTTCTTTCGTCCGCGTCGATTGCCTGACCCGGGCGGCACGACCTTATCGCCAAGATCGGCACGAACTGCATCGAGAAAGAAATCTAGACGCGGAACTTCCTTAGATGAGATTTCATCAACTCGCGACTTGAGTGCGCAGAACAGCGCGCCTCGGATAACGGCGTCTTTGTCAGGAGTCGATGCATCCGGCCCCGCTTCGGTCGGGCCGGTCGGAAAGGGGTTGAGAACGACGACCGTACTATCATCACAGGCCGCGACATCGTTCACCGCAGCCAGCAAAGCAAACTCATACGGCAAACTGGGATTCATCGGGACAAGCTTATGAAAATCATCGCTGGCATAGGTGGCTTTGACTTTCTTCGGTTTCCCCGACGTTGCGATTGAAAACTCTACTTCTTCGTAACTTGGCTGAACTTCCTCAGACACAGTCCACTCACGAATGCGGGATTGCCACTTTTCGAAATGCCTTGGGTCGGCGATGAGGGCTTGAATTCGTGACACTATCCCTTGAAGCTGGTCGGGCAGAACCATGGCGCGCCGTCCTTTGCAAGGTCGGGCCGACGAGCAGCGGAGTATCGGTGAAAGGACGATAAACCGATTTGACCGCTGCCGCCGCAAGCTGCGCAGGTGGCCACCAGCAGCAGTACCCGACAGTTTGGCCCTATTTTAGCGATTGCTCGACATCCCCCAACTCGTAATTGCATGCGGGGTGCCGCTCGGCCAAATCTTGCTAAACTACTCTTAGGTGGCTCACCCGGCGTCGTTTCGGACGTAGAGAACCCCGCGTGTCCATGGGCATCTGCACGGTTCGCGACGGGGGCCACCCCTTCAGTTATTTGGCAAACTGCCGCGATCAATTGATCGCGGAAAGGCTGTCTCTGTAACTTCTGTGTTGCCAAAGATCTCGTGAAGGCCACAGACTGGGGGTTTATTGTCTTAACTACGATTCAGCTGGCGTTTATCGGGGTTCTGATGGTCACGCAGCATTCACCTTTTCCCGCTGTTCTCGACCTTCCTGAATACGCCACGCTCTCGCCTCGACCAGCTTGTAATCCCGCTCTGCGAGGATCGCTTGCTCGCGACCAAGCAGCTTATCATAAGGCGTCAAATAACCAATGCTGCCAAACTCATGTCCTTTGGCACATTTCCTCATGTGCAAGTTCTCCAATAGAAGTCAGCCTCTATTGTCGTGGCAGAAACACATGCCTATGGGGTCCTTGTGCTTACATCAGTTCATTTCTCGGGCACCTTCACTTATGTTGAAATCAGCGTACCAAGTGTGTTTACTTCTCGGAAGTTTTCATTATACTAGCTTGGTGGCGAGAGAGGCTTCCAGTCGAACGTACGCGAGAATCCTTCGATTATCGAGGAGCCCTACGCCATGAATCGCATCTTGCTGTTCGTTGCCTTTTGGATAGGCCTATCGTGTTCCGCCAAGGCAACCAATTTCTGGCTCTCTGCCACCGGGAATATAACATCTGGCTCTGCCCCTCCAGTTACTCCTGGCAGTGTAGAAGCCATCAGCCACGATATCGGCACACAATCAGGTTCGATCTATGTATGGGCTCGGCCCGACTCGGGAAAGACGCTAGTCAATTGGTCTTTGCGGTTATTGTCGAGCGATCCGAGCATTCTGACATTTGCGAGCTCGTCGGTCGAAACGCTCAATCCGGTTTTAGGCAATACGGGTTCACCCGAGTTTGAAGACATTGCTCGTTGGGAGTATGTCGATGAACCCATCGGCAATAATGCCAGTATTGATGACATTCAGGGCATCAATATCTTTCAGGTCAATCGAACAGGCGTAGGCATTGGCCCTGACAGCACAGGTTTGCCTTACAACGATCCTTTTTATGATTCATCGAACGATGCCTGGCTCTTGGCGCAGATCGACTATTTGCTCAGCGGCACACCAGGCCAGACCAATTTGTTCCTGCAGATTGGCGAGTTCGGGATCAATAATCTAGGCGAGTCCTCATCGCAGACGACGGCGGTGTTTGGCGCCCTAACTGACGCGCCCCTGAACGGTGAGACCAACCGTAAACAAAGCAGTCAGACTGCCGACGCTGTTATTAATGTCAGCGCACTCGCGAGTGCCAACTTTGATGCAGATAGCGATATCGACGGCTTCGATTATCTCAACTGGCAACGTGGCTTTGGACTCACTAGCGCTACCCATGATCAGGGCGATGCGGACGGCAATGGTATCGTCAACGATTTAGACTTTGGTATCTGGGAGCAACAGTTGGGAAATCCGCCCCCAATCGCTGAGACCTTTACCGTCCCGGAACCAAGTACTTTATTGTTAGTACTCGCATCAAGCTGTCCTTGGTTGTTTCTCAAGAA
>JAGQOW010000205.1 GCA_020427155.1 Planctomycetales bacterium
GTCAATGCTTGCCGCAGTACGCGAAATGACAATCTTGTCTTCTTTTAGCGAAATAGGCGCGCCGTTGGAGTCAAAAACGAAGATCTTGAATAGATTTTCACCGGGCTTACTCAAGGCGAGCTCTACGCCTGCACCATCCTTCAGTTCAATGCGGCCGGAGGACCACCCGGTATCCAAACTGTCTATCTGGAACTCCGCACCCATGGCTGAGCCGGCACCGACCTTGAGCACAACACGCGCCTTGATGTCAGGCGTTCTCGCGTTGTAGTTGATCGTCAAATCCAAGGACCCGCCAGCGCTGATGGTTCCCCTTGCGTTCTTGCGTCCACGTGACTGCGACGTCCAGTCGATGGATTCGGCAAATACTGCAGCACCTTCTGCAACGGCCGTCATCGGGTTGACCTCCGTGGAGGCTGCAATGGCGAGTTCCTGGGCAACCTTGTCTCGAAGCGGGAGATACTGCGTCGGGCCTCCTACGAATACGATTCGTTCGATGTCGTTGGCGGTAAGTCCAGCCTTCTCCAGCGTCTCCCGCGTGGCCTGAATGGATTCCTCGACCTTGGAAGCAATGAGGTCGTCGTAGCGTCTACG
The DNA here is from genome assembly GCA_020427155.1 of Planctomycetales bacterium. Classification (GTDB taxonomy): domain Bacteria; phylum Planctomycetota; class Planctomycetia; order Pirellulales; family Lacipirellulaceae; genus Bythopirellula. The sequence goes on from JAGQOW010000205.1 coordinate 592, forward strand.
CTGAACCGGAATGTCGAGGTAAATCTCTTCACCCGCCTCGTCACGAACAGAAATCTCGGTGTCCGGTGCATTGATCACCGCCTCATCTTTCTGGGAGAGTTCAATTTTTGCCTGCTCGGCGGCAAGGGTGGCCACTCGGATCAGTGCTTTGTACTTAGGATTGACACTCAAGTCGTCCGGAAGGTCAAAGTTGTCGAACAGCCAAGGCTTGACGACATTGTCAAACAGCGCACGATCAAAATCCCTGCCTCCGCACATAGCTACTCCGCCATGAGCAAGCAGATTCACCTTCCCGCCAGTACTATCCGCAATCGCGACATCCAAAGTGCCACCGCCCAAGTCGTACACCAGAAAGATGCCATCGTTTCTTCGCTGCCGCATCACGCTCATCACAGCTGCGACCGGTTCCTGCATGAGTGCAACGCGACCGATACCCGCCATGTCGGCCGCGGCCATCGTGGCGTCCTTCTGCATCTGATTGAAAGCAGCAGGCACCGTGATGACCGTGCCAGTTTCACCACTACCGCGAATATCTTCCGGCAAGTACCCAAACAGCATCCGCAGAACTTCTGCTGAGCACTCTTCAGGCGTCATGGTTACGTCGACAGCTGGCAGCTTTACCGGAGTGCTGGTGCCCATGAAGCGCTTGAACAAAGTGGCTGAATTGTTGGGACTCCGAGCAGAGTTGCGGTATGCGCGTGCACCAATGTACTTGCCGCCACGTTTGTCGATAAAGATCGCGGACGGGGTGACGTCATGCTGCTCCGGGCTCTTGTAGAGATGGATCCGCTCACCGTCAAATGAGCTGATGGCACTGTTTGTCGTACCGAGATCGATTCCGATGTACTTCACAGCTGCACCTTCCTGAGCATGACCAAACCCTCCCTTCGCAGCCCTTCCGGCCCCATGATGATTGGTTCTACCATCTGATCGACTAACAGCACGTCGTCTGGACCGAAGTCCTCTAGATTTAGAGCAGACGCCGCCATACCCGCGTCGTATGGTTGCCCCTCGACGTTGACCACTTTGAGGCCACTAGCGTCGAGGCTCTCCTCGATCTTCTTTTGGAAATAGCGGAGTTGATTGACGTAGCGCCCCGACTCCCCAGCGTCGAGCTTGCTGACGACTTTCCCGAAGACCCGCGAGAAGCGCCAACTTTCAATGGCGACCTCAATGAGGGACTTCTCCATCTCTTCAATGTTTCCAGCCGCAACCGTCATTGGCCGCTCCTGATGGGTGGTTGGGTATGCATCCTTGCACCGGAATGTACCCGCATTTCGCAAGGCAAATCACCTTTTCTTGGGCGAGTTCCACCAGTCGCCGAGCGCCCGAATGGATTGCCCTACCACTTTCTTGGTCGTATCAAGTGCCTCCACGGCAACTACAGCACTCGCTTCGAGAGCATCCTTCGTTCTCTCAGTCACCCGCTCTGCCAATGTTGGCCTTGCCTTGAACGCCAAGGCGACTGCCTCCAGCTCCCCTTGGTACTCCGCGGGGAAAATGACTCGGCCCCCAAGCCACTGCATCAGCATACGAGCCTGGGCCTCGACACGCGCACCCGACTTGCAGATGGCGCCCAATCGGCAGCTGGCCTCCCGCAGAGCATTGATATCCTCGTCCCAACGCCATCTGAGGTAATCGCCCACTCCGCCCATGCCTTCCCTCGGACAGATGTGCTCGAACAGTGCCAACTTTGCCTGTATCCCGGACTCAAGCACGCCAACCAGACCTTGAATCGCGTGCTGAGCACGCGGTTCCCATTCCTTGTACGCTCGGCTCGTGAAGAACCCGTCCAGGTGCTTCTTAAAAAGACCAGCTTGCATCTGGGTCACAACCGGAGTGACCGAACCGAAAACAAGACCGCCGGCCGGACCGAAAATTAGTAAGCCAACGCCAGATCCCACGTATCCGCCAACCACAGCCAAGCCGGCACGCGTTCCGCCATCCAACAGGACCTCCTGGACCGCCTGACTCCCCGAAATTTCTCCGCGGCTAGCCCGTCGGTAGTTTCTTAGTCCGCTGAGTAGCACCGAGAATGCCGGGACATGCGGATGGAGCATGTCCGTACCGGCATCCAGACTGTCGCGGGTGACGTGCTCGACTATCTCGTTGTTGTAGCCCTCAACAAAGTGGACCTGTGACATCCAGTCGGATGCGGCATCGCCATGAGCGGCAATCTCGCCGGCCATCTCCGCGTTAGCGATAACGGGATACTCGTAGCCGCGATCAAAATGTCGTTCCAATGCGGACAAGCTCTGCACGTTCTTGACCTGATAGCGCACACCATCAACCGCAATATCCCAGCCTGCTTCGTTTGAGTAGTCTGGAAACTCAACCACATACCCCTGAGCCACGAGCTGAGCTGCGACGACTCGTTCGGCCACATATCCCTTGAGATTGCTGACAGCGCCCATCACCCCGGCTTCACCTAGGTTGCTCACCTTCTCGGCGAAGGCAGCAAATGCCACCGGATCACCTAGGTCCTGTGCGCGAGAAAAGTCGGCCGCTTCAAGAACCAACGGATCGATACGATAGGCGTTGTAAAGAATCTCCCCCAGCGTCATGACCCCCAGAGTCGCTGCATTGCGAGCCTCGTCTACTCTCCCCGGCAAGACCGTCTCTAAGCGAGAGATTTCCGGAGCGTGCTCCATTCGTTCCAGAACAACTCCGGCTGGCTCTCTATTGCCCTGTCGGGCATGGGCCACAACCTGCCAATCGGCGGCATATCGCGCGATCACCTTCGCGTCGAAGGCTTCGGGAGTCCGCAGATCCGGAATTCGCGGGAAGGCTCCTATCATGCCCCTCACACCGGCTTCACCTGCCATCGTTCCGCTCAATGCCAGCAACGAGATAACTCTGGCCGAGATCGCCATCCGGATATCGGCATTTGCGGACGTGCTTGCCCACCACGCAACTCCAACCGTGCTCACCACGATCGTGATTGGGTTGGAGATTACCGATACCAGCGAGACCAGCGCAGGGCCGCTTACGAGCGGAATAAACGCCGATAGCTGCGCCGCCAAGATATAGGCTGAGAATCCAGCCATGCTAACGCCGGCCCCAAAAGCACCAAGCCCTCCACCTGTCAGCACGATACGTCGCAATGCGGTGTCGTTCAGTTCGTCCGCTCCGACGGCCTCCAGCAGCTTCTTTCGCGCCGCCGTGTCCAAGCCGTTCAACTTTCCTCGCACCTCCTTCAAGAGTAGCTCTCGGACTTCTCCTGTTTGAGTGTCTTCGGCTTTGAGGATCGACTCAAGAATCTCTTGCAGCGTTGCTCTCGCGAGCACATCGAGCGTCTGTGACCTGGACTTTCCTTCCCTCCAGCCTCGCGCTTCCAACCATTGGCCTACTCGTCCTGGTTGTAGTGATTGCAGGGCTCTGGCAACCAGATCATCCGCTGCGCTGCCGGCACTTCGTGCAGACGCGAAGCACAGTTCAGGCAATTCAAACGATTCCCGCAGACGCATCCACAACAGCAGCCGGAGGTCGTCGTCCGCCAGTGGGCTATGCAACCATCTCTCAACTGTTCCCTGAACCGAGCGTGCAGTCTCTACCGCACCATCCGGCCCCGTTGGCTGACCCGGCTTCCATTTATCCCACAGCGAACGAAGCCTGGCCTGCAGGCTGCCATCGTCGAACAATGCCAAACTCGTCGCCAGCAGCTCACGAGGGGCTGATCCAAGCCCTGCCACGACGTCCCTGGAGGTCAGGACGGGGGGAAGCTCAGCGCTCGTCTCGAGTGGCAGGGGATGTGAATTCACGGCGATTTCCTTGATGCTATGGTTCCGGAAAGATCGTCCTGAAAGTGACAATCACTTGAACGGGGCCGACCCTCTCATTGAGAGTTATCGCGCGTCTTGGACGTTAGCTGATATTCCCAGTGGGCTCTACCAATCACCGCGCTGATTGGTTCCTCGCCGAAATAGCAAGTATTCGAACTCTGGTTACTTCATTCCCGCCGGTACGACCCGGCCTTGAAGACCTTCGCAGCGCCGGAGTTTGGTTGGATGGCTCGAACGGCCGTTTCGAGTCGGGTAGCGCCTGCCGGCCAACAACGGCCGTTTGGCGTCTGACGCTGGTGAGCCGGAACCACCGGTTACTTCGTCAGATGGGCAAAAAGCGCTTGGGGGCTGAAGAGGATCTGGTTGCTTGGAACTGGAAACGTTTTTACATTGCCCAAGAATCACGTCCCGGGGCGCCGAGTGAAGGCCCATGAATTCAGTCGGAGAGGTCCTATGACCAGATACCCGCCCCCGTCGATAAGCGCATGGGTTGCACACCATTCAGGGACAGAGTGTGCGTTAGCCCTCTGGAGACTAGCGTGCCGCGCAAAAAGAGTGTCAAGAAATCCGCCAAGGAATTCGTCAAACAGGCCGGAGAACTGGAAGCGTTCGTCTCCGCGCCAGCACAAGGCCTTACCGACCAACACATCTTGAATCGCCCCGGGTTTGAAGGAGGCGGTTTGGTTTAAGTTCACGCGGCCTCGGCGAAGTTGGTTTCGAGGTCGCGCCAGTAGTTTGCCTCAGCTTCTGCTGGCGGGATATTGCCGATGGGTTCCAGCAGGCGCTGGTGGTTGAACCAGTGCACCCACTGCAGTGTGGCCAGTTCAACCGACTCCCTCGACTTCCAGGGTGCTCGACGGTGGATCAGCTCGGTCTTGTACAGGCCGTTGATGGTCTCGGCGAGCGCATTGTCGTAGCTGTCGCCACGACTGCCGACGGAAGGTTCGATGCCGGCCTCGGAAAGCCGCTCGGTGTAGCGGATCGATACGTATTGCGATCCCCTGTCGGAGTGATGGGTCAGGCTGCCGCGATCAGGCTGGCGGTCGTGCAAGGCCTGCTCCAGCGCATCCAGCACGAAGTCGGTCTGCATGCGCGTACTGACTCGCCAGCCAACGATGCGGCGGGCAA
>JAGQOW010000206.1 GCA_020427155.1 Planctomycetales bacterium
CCTTTGATCTTGGAAAATGCATCGCAGGCTTATCTGTTCGGGTTTACGTCGGCCGCGATGACAGCTTGTCCACGTCCTGACGGACAGGAGTGGAAGCTCGGGCGCGATGTTTCTTCTGCTGCGGACGGCAGCCTGGATCCCGACATTGCTTTTGGCTTCGCAGCATTCGCAGAGTTGAGTGATCGGATAGGGCATGCGGTTGCCTGCCGGTTCGCCGCCCGAACCCGCGGCACAGAACCTGCTACCGAGGGGGATCTGGTCACTCAGGCGCGCTGACGTTCCAGCCAGCCCGGATCATTTCCATCATGTCAGGGATGGCTTCGATATTAAAATCCGACGTCGGATGAAAAGGTTAACTAATTACTTACGGATGTCTTGAATTAGAGCGGCAAACTGCGACCCTTACGGTCAATTATTGGTGCCCCGCGACTTGTGTCGCCGGCTTGTAGTTTGTCAGGCAAATGGCTGATCGACGCGGTCAAGTTTTTCACGACCCCAACGGGAAAAGAGGTCTCGCATTTCGCACCTTGTTCTTTGGTGCGTTAATCGTGACGTTTTTGATCCTGGCTAGTCTTGCGGCAAGTCTCGCGACCCCTACGGTTCTCCCAAAATTCCGATTGGCGATCGAACGTTCACTTAGCGCCGGTGGTCTGCCTCTATCGCTTGGGACCAATCGAGTGGGGCTCAACCTCTTCCATTCGCGGAATTCGACCGACGAGGGCAAGAGCGTTCCGCGCTTCGCATTCTTCAATAGCTGGGACGACAACGGCTTCTATTCGCTCAGGCTCAATGTCAACAAATTCGATGTGCTATTGCCCGAGTGGCTTCAGATCAACGCGACGTCAAACGAATTGATGAGTTCTCGGGCGCGCCAGGAAGCAGAGTCGCGCCTTTGGATTCAGAAGAATGCGCATCATCTCCAGATCATGCCCGTCGTGAACAACTACAACCCCGCCAGCGATGGTTGGGATAGCAAGGGCATCGAATCTATCCTCTCAGATGCAGGACGGCGCCAGACCTATGTCTCTGCGATAGCCGAGCGCCTGGCGGCGAAGCGCGACGCTGGCGTCGTCATTGATTTCAAGGAGCTCAGCGATACGTCGATCGAGCCTTATCTATTGTTTCTTTCCGAGCTGAAAGGACGCCTGTCGAAGGAGGGCCGAAAGACGCTCGTAACGTTGCCCGCCTACGAAGATCGATTTGATTACTGGCAACTGTCCGAAGCTGTCGATCACGTAATTCTCCTTGCATACGATCAGCATTGGGATGGCGGAGACGCGGGTCCGTTGAGCGCGCAAGGCTGGTTTGAGAGCTTCCTGGATCGTGTGTTCGAGACCAACACGGGCACAAAATTCATCATTGCGATCGGCTCGTATGCAGTCGACTGGGCGGAAAATGGTGGAGCACGCTCCATTACCGTCGCCGAAGCGTGGGACCTGCTTGACGATTCGAACAGCACGCATTCGTTCGACGAAGATAGCCTGAATTCGACATTCGGCTATCAATCGAGCGGCAAGAACAAGCATCGGGTTTGGATGCTTGATGGCATTACGACGTATAATCAAGTTGCCGCGGCGCTCGCCATGAAGCCGGGCGGCCTCGCACTTTGGCGTCTTGGAACGGAAGACCCGACGGTCTGGGCCAGCTTCGCGAGACAGCGAGTTGCGGAAGAGGCGATCCTCAGCGACCTCCAGCAGATCGAGCCGACCGGTGGCATCGTGCACAAGGGCGAAGGAGAAGTCTTAACCGTCAAGGACCGGCAAACGGTCGGTCGGCGTGAATTGCAATTCAACCGGAACTTCAATCTCATCACGTCGCAGACGGTTCTCGAAAGGCCAAGGTCTCTAAGCCTTCATCGCTGGGGACATAACAAGGATAAGAAGCTTGCGCTCACTTTCGATGACGGTCCATCGCGCGCCTATACCTCGCAGATACTCGACATTCTGCGAGAAAAGGACGTAAAGGCGACGTTCTTCGTCGTTGGTGCCAACGCATCGATGGAGCCCACGCTATTGGAGCGGATCTATAACGATGGGCACGACATCGGCAATCACACCTTCACCCATCCAAATTTGAGGCTTGTGGGCCCGACGCTCCTTGATCTTGAGCTCAACGCAACACAGCGCGTGCTGGAAGCCAAGTTGGGAATCGGAACCCATCTTTTCCGGCCGCCATTCAATAAGGATTCCGAGCCGGTCAACAAGGATGAAGCGGCCGCGCTGCTTGCTGCCGCCCGGCTGGGCTACATGACGATCGGCCTCAAGATTGATCCACTGGATTGGGCACGTCCAGGCGCAGATAAGATCGTTGAGCGGACCGTTTCTTACGCCCGCGCCCGCGAAGGTAACATCGTCTTGTTGCACGATGGGGGTGGAGATCGACAGCAGACGGTCGATGCGCTCCCGGCTATCATCGATCAACTTCGGGGTGAGGGATTCCACTTCGTAACAGTTCACGAACTCCTTGATATGAAGCGTGATGAGGTCATGCCTTCAATCAAGAGCGGAGGTGCGTATGAGGCGTCGGTGAACAACCTGGGCTTCACGATGCTCAGCACCGGTAGCAACATGTTGTCCGCATTGTTCGTAATTTCAATAAGCCTCGGTATCGGCCGCCTGTTCCTTGTAAGTGTCGGCGCGATTGCCCAACAGAGGCGAAACAAGCTGCGCATCACGAATGACTGGCAGCCCGAAAAGGTCGCGATCCTGGTTCCTGCCTACAATGAAGAGAAGGTGATTGCTCAGTCGATCTCGTCGCTCATAGACAGCGTAGATCCAAGCGTTGAAATCATCATAATTGACGACGGCTCCGCTGACCGAACGGCGGATGTTGCCGAGGCAACAATCGTGGGTCGTGCTAACGCCAGGGTGATCCGCAAGATCAATGGTGGCAAGGCCTCGGCGCTGAATACGGCCCTTCAGGAGACGGATGCGGACGTCGTTGTCGCGATCGATGCCGATACGCGCCTTGAGAAGGGCGCCGTGTTCTGGCTGACACGCCATTTCAGCGATCCCACGGTTGGAGCGGTTGCGGGTACCGTCGACGTTGGCAACAGTCGAAATCTCATTACGAAATTCCAGGAACTTGAGTACACGATCAGCCAGAATCTCGATCGCCGGGCCTTCGAGACAGTGCATGCCATCAGCGTTGTGCCAGGAGCAATTGGGGCTTGGCGGCGGGAGGCGCTGCTCAGCGTTGGCGGCTATGGCGAGGATACCCTCGCGGAAGATGCCGACGTGACGATCAAATTGCAGCGGGCGGGCTGGACGGTCCTCACTGAGCCACGAGCGATCGCAGTCACAGAAGCCCCTGCAACTGTAAGACTATTTTTGCGTCAAAGATTCCGCTGGATGTTTGGGACCCTGCAGGTGGCGTGGAAGAACCTCGACTGCATCCGCTACCGCGGCGCAAGGGGCATAAAGTTCCTTACCCTGCCGAACATATTGCTGTTTCAATTTTTCTTTGCGCTTGCCGCGCCGGTTATCGACATGCTGCTTATCGCAAGCCTGATCGCGGATGGACACTTCTATATCCAAGGTCAGGCGGCGGGGTTGTCGGGGAGAACCACCACACTTGTCACTTACTGGGCGATCTGGCAGCTCCTTGAGCTGATGGTCGGCCTGCTAGCATACAAGATCGACGGTCGGCGGCCCCCGCTCTACCTGTTCCCAATGCTCGTTTTGCAGCGGTTTTGCTACCGCCAGCTCATCTATTATGTTGCGCTGAAGAGCTTGGCGGCGGCGATACGAGGCAGGCTCGTCGGATGGGATAAGCTGCCGAGGGCAGGCCTGCAAAACCCGGCTCAGAGCAAAATTTAGGTTGTGGAAGTGGCGCCATAGCCACGTGGCAAACTACGACTCATGCTAATTCTTAATGTGATTGCGAGGGACTGATTCGTGCCCGCGCCCGTTACCATCAAAATTGGCAACCCAGTAGTTCCATGCGTAGGGTTCTTCTTGCAAGGATTATGAGCATGGCTGTTAGCCTCTTGGGTTCACGCAGCGCAAAGCTGAGCTTTCTCTTCGGTGTTACGGCCTCTTGTCTGGCGCTTCTGGCAACATCCGCTTCGGCTGAACACGGGTCGTCCTCGACGACCTCTGCGGTGACGTTTTCTGGGATTGATTTCGCGGAAGACTCGATTGCTGGCTACACGGGTATCATTGTCGCAGGTAATCGCGATCTCGGTCGGGACGGGATCCTGTTCCGCGTGGTCGGCGTGAATGCGAACTTCGAATACGACACGATACTTGGTGGCCCGACCGTAGTCGACGGTGACGGTTGGCTCTTCGATGCCATGGTTGGCTACCAGTGGCTCCGCTCGGGAGTGCGCTTTGCGGCCTACGTTGGCGTCGACTACCAGAGCTTCGATCTTACGCCGAACGATCCATTCAATGTGGTCAACGGTGACGAGGTCGGCTTTAAAGTCGTCGGCGAATTCGAGACTGATGCTTCATCGCGGCTCTATGTCGGCGTGCTGGCTTCCTATTCTACTGCATTCGATACCTACTGGACCCGCGGTCGCTTGGGTCTCAGGCACGAGGGCATGATCTTCGGTATCGAAGGCGGTGCCAGCGGCAATGAAGGGTACGATGTCCAGCGCGTCGGCGGGTTCGTGGATTTTGCTGTTCCGTTGGGCACGTTGAGCAGCAGGGTGACCGTTTATGGCGGCTATCAATTCGCTGATGAGGGCGGCATCGGACTCGGTGGCGGCGAAGGTGCTTATGGCGGTATTGGCTATAGCTTCTCCTTCTAGGTTCGCCCCCTTCAACGTACCCGCGTAGTATCGCAGAACTTTTGATCCGTGCTTCCGCCTGGTCTGGCGCGGAGGCACGGATTGGTTTTGTCTGTTTCGCTGTTCCGATGAGCAGTGGTGCGTTGCATTGTTGCTAGCGAAGAAGGCGTGCGAAGTGGCGCGAAGCGATGGCTGGGCTACCAATCGCCAATCTTCCGGCCGGTACGCAATTGCGGGCCGAAAACAGCTTCGATTCGGACTGGGTCGACTGGGGGGCGAGCAGCAGGGCTGCTCGCCGTACATCCGGGCCATCACGCTGCAGTCATAACGCCATCAGTGACGCCAAAACGCTCAGCACGGGAGGCAAAATCTCGTTGAGAGTGGCTTCACCAAGTTCAAGCCGATCTGCCACATTTCCATGTGTTGCGATTGCAATCCCTTGAACTACTCCACCATGATCACGCTCAACTCGACAGTACTAGGGCTCCGGGTCTATGAGTCTGCAGCCTCGTGGGGCAAGCAGGTACCGAGCGTTGCGAGCGGCTTCGGCGTGGGGATGCGAATTCTGGCGAGCCAGGGTCGCTGTGAAGGATGGCGATCCCGCGGCATTGCCAATGCAACTGAAATTGGCGACGCCCGATCACAAGCGCAACAACACCCGGAAACATATGTTCGCATCTGGCAATGAGTGAGTCATCTGTGAGCGTCAAT
>JAGQOW010000207.1 GCA_020427155.1 Planctomycetales bacterium
TCGCCGCCAGCCTGTGCGATTCGCATCTGCAACCGTTCCCGCTTTGCCGGTCGCACACTGCGGCAATCGGCCCGCCCGGAGTTGGCGGCGCTTCGGTTGCGTGTTTGTCGGTTTTCGGGCCAACTCTGGTCACAACCCACTGGGCCCAACCAGGCGCTCAAGCGGACTACCGAGGAGTTCCTCGCTATGAACCAGACATCGCGGTGCGGTAGCCGCTTAGCTAATCGTTGGGCCCTTCGGGACATTGCTCATTCGTGGTGAGGCAAGTCGTCAGCATTCCGCGTTGCTCAAGCTTGGCGTTCGCCTCCCGCAGGTCTTCGGTCAGCGCCACCAACTCGGCCTCGAACAAGCGCCGCTCATCGACAGATCTTGCCGACCCAAACCGCAAGCATTCGCCGCCAGCCTGTGCGATTCGCATCTGCAACCGTTCCCGCTTTGCCGGTCGCACACTGCGGCAATCGGCCCGCCCGGAGTTGGCGGCGCTTCGGTTGCGTGTTTGTCGGTTTTCGGGCCAACTCTGGTCACAACCTCCTGAGCCCAACCAGGCGCTCAAGCGGACTACCGAGGAGTTCCTCGCTATGTACCAGACACCGCGGCGCGGTAGCCGCTTAGCTAATCGTTGGGCGGCAGAGACAGCATGACGGTACCAGTGCCTTTCTTTCCGACCATCGAGTTCGGCTTGGCTACGCTTTCGCGGCCATTGTCCGAGATTGTTGCGAATACAGGGGCGGCAATCGAAGAATGGACAGAAGATGGGCTTGGGCCGGTCCGGGGCATACGAATTCAATTGAACGGTGGGTATCCAGCCGGGTTTGTCGAGCATATTTGGCGGCTGGATCTAGGAACTACGGTTTACGTTGACGCTTCAGATTTTTCGCGTTTTGGGCCCGACGAACTTCTTAGCAACGTTCTTCTTGTCTCCGGATGTAATCAGAGTGTTGTAACCTGGGTACAAGGCCCAGATCGGCGCGACGCTGCTTCAAAACTAGCCTCTTCAGCCCTTGCATATCGGGCTGCCCGCACGAGGGAGTCGGAGACGCTCGGTGAGCCCTAAGTCGCCATCGCTCTCGGGACGTGGCCGCCCAACAAAACGGTCAACGCGACTGCCGGGGAGTTCCTCGCGATGATCGGATTATTCCCGCGCGGCAGCGCGTTACCTGATCGTTATGCCGGCAGTCCGTGATTAGTCGAGTGCTGACCACTGAGTTCGAAGAAGCGGTGCGCGAAGTTCTAGTCCAGAGCTGGGACCCCATCGGAATCAAAGATGATCCAGAGTGGCCGAAAGATGAGTACGACGCCTACATCAGCGAGATTTGCGCCTTTCTATTGCGAGGCGAACCCGACGACTTTATCGCGAGGCATCTTTGCTTTATCGAAAAGTCGCTCATGGGTTTGGGGTCTACCGGAGTGTCAGAGCGCCTGCCTGTCGCACGAAAACTCAAAGCTGTCGGCGCCCGATACACGAGCGCATAACCACGCGCTCAACTCGGACTGCCGGGGAGTTCCTCGCGAAAACCGGAATTCCTCGCGCGGCAGCCGGTTAGCTAAGCGTTATGCATGTCATGAGTGACCCTTTCCGGCGCAGACCCAGTGAGGCATGGTGGCTCTACTTTGCGCTCATGTTGGCGCTCACGTCACTTTCAGTTCTTAGCTCGCGTTCGGCGATGGGCTTGATAAGTGGCTTCATGAACGGCTTTGGCCTGGTTGGCTTGTGGGGTACATCCGCCAAGAATCCGTTGGACCGCAGGCGTTCTGGGTTCTCTACTTCATTCTTTCGGTTCTTCTGAGCGTCGCCGCACTTGCGGTCAACGTCACGGAATCAATGCCAGTTGGCTTCGTTATGTTCTCGCTGGCTCTCAGCCTGCCCCTCTACTACGCTCTTTGGCACTACGCGTTCCGTTCGCAAAGTGCTTGGCGCGAAAGCGATGCATAACAAAACGGTCAACGCGATTGCCGGGGAGTTCTTTACGATGATCCAGTTGTTCCCGCGCGGCAGCGCGTTACCTAGTCGTTTGAGCGCATCGCGCGATGATCGCTCGTAGCCTTTTCCTCTCCGCTGTCACTCTCGCAATCGCAAGTTGCGGCAGCGCAGAATCGCCCTCTGTTCGGGTTATCGGGATTGCTGAAGCAACGGGCCCGGCCGGGATGCAAACTGCGGCTCGCCTCACTAGTGCATTCTATTCCGAGGGCCGGTACAAGGCGGTGCTCTACCCCGGAGGCCAAGTACCTTCCGTCGAAGACGAAAGCACGGCACTTTCCAAGGTGGTAGTTCAGCCTGCGTTTCGAGAGCACGATCCGAACGGGGCCGTCTTTGTTCGCTGCACGATTCACCACGACGATGTCGTTGTCGCGCAGATTCTCGCGGGACGCTGTGAAGACGAAATTCGGGCACTCGCCCGTGAGCAGGATATTTCGCTGTCGTGGTGGTAGTTCAAGCAGGGTCAAGGGCGCGCTCCAACCAGGCGGTCAACGCGACTGCCGGGGAGTTCCTTTCGATGATCCAGTTGTTCCCGCGCGGCAGCGCGTTACCTAATCGTTATGTGCGCAAAACCGGCCCGTGATTCCACCGCCGGCATCCATTCGTGAGCTGTTGAGACGCGCCGGCTGGTCGTCGGATCGTCAAGTTCCGGTGAGTGCACGCGTCCCTTGCGAACACCCAGCGCAGGCTGTATTGGCCTCTTTAGGCGGCCTGAGAGTTGGAAGCGTTGGACCTGGCCAAGAATGCGGTGCCGGCGACATCGCGTTTCGCGACGCCGACTCAGAGCTCGGAGTCGAGGATGAGTGGGCTTCCTGTCTGAGTACGAGACTGATCTGCATAGGCGGAGAGCACAACGAACACGGCGAGTTGTTCATCGATTCCAAAGGGCGCGTGTTTGGTGCAAGCGTGATTCACGAGGTCTTCTACCTTCATGGGTTGAGCTTTTGGCCCGCCATCGAAAACGTGCTGCTCGGTCGTCGTGCCAAACCCCTTATTCATCCGACTCAAGAACATGTAACGTTGTACGGAGAGCGCTATGACCACGGAGACCCGCGCCTTTTCTCTTACTGAGTCGGCTCGGCACATAACCAACCGGTCAACGCGACTTCCGGGGAGTTCCTTGCGATGATCCAGTTGTTCCCGCGCGGCAGCGCGTTACCTAATCGTTATGAGTAAGGAGACCCTATGACGCGACGATCCGTCTTAAAGGAGCATGCGAAGTCGGTCGTTAGGGTTTCGCCGTGGATCGCACTAACTGCAATCGCAATGTTTGGGACGTCGCTGTTTTTCGGCATACCTCGAGTTGCCGTCGTCGCGTCGGCTCTCGTACTTGGCATCGCTCTTGTACCAATGACTTACGTCTATTGGAAAACAGGAAGCTTACTTTTCGTTGTAGCGGTTGTCGCGCTATTCGTTGGCCTTGGGTCAAGAATCGGCTCAGGCCTGGAGGCAGCACAATTCTGTATCGGTACTCTTGGTGTATGCAGCATTGGTCTCATTTTTTCGAGAGCACGGTTTCAGGCGATGCTCGGGTGAGGAAGACTCATAACCAAACGGTCAACGCGACTGCCGGGGAGTTCCTTGCGATGATCCAGTTGTTCCCGCGCGGCAGCGCGTTACCTAATCGTTGGGCCCAGAAAGAATGAAGCGCACCATCACCGTCTCTTCACTTATGAGCGTCGTGGCTATGGTGCTTGTGGGCGCGCTTTATCTTCCCGTGCGCTTTGCCATAACGTTCGAGTTATTCGGGCTACCGGTAAACAGTCCGACTCACGGTTGGCTTGGCCCCACTCCGCGTGGCAGCAGTTGCGTGGCAGACATCGGCAAGGTCAATACATGGCAATGCGCCGACATTTCCGTGTTCCAGAAGCATCAGTATGGCTGCCGTGTTTGGCTTAAGGCTTTTGGCTATGCGTAGACCCAACGAGGCATTCAAACGGACGGGCTACGCGCACCGCTCACCGCTCACCGCGGCGCTCGGCACGTCTGGAGCGGGCGGCGCTTCGGTCGCGTGTTTGCCGCAATTCGGGCCAACTCCGGTCATGACCACCTCGGCCCAACAAATCGCTCAAGTGGACTCCCGGGGAGTTCCTCGCGAAAAGCGGAGTTCCTCGCGCGGTAGCCACTTAGCTTGGCGTTGGGCCCTTCGGGACATTGCTCATTCGTGCTGAGGCAAGCCGCCAACATCCAGCTTTGCTCAAGCTTGGCGTTCGCCTCCCGCAAGTCCTCAGCCAGCGCCGCCAACTCGGCCTCGAACAAGCGTCGCTCATCGACAGATCTTGCCGACCCAAACCGCAAGCACTCGCCGCCAGCCTGTGCGATTCGCATCTGCCTCCGTTCCCGCTTTGCCGGTCGCACACTGCGGCAATCGGCCCGCCCGGAGTTGGCGGCGCTTCGGTTGCGTGTTTGTCGGTTCTCGGGCCAACTCTGGTCACAACCTCCTGGGCCCAACCAGGCGCTCAAGCGGACTACCGAGGAGTTCCTCGCTATGAACCAGACATTGCGGCGCGGTAGCCGCTCAGCTAATCGTTATGCCGATGTCTAAGGCCTTCGCACTAGCCTTGGTTGTCGTTAGTCTAGGCGCTTGTGCTTCTAGCCAAGGGCCCGGAAATTATTCGTTGCAATTCTCCAGTACTTCCTCGAGGTTGGTGTTCTCCAAAGACCTCCCCAGTTTTCCAGGTAACGCGCCGTACTTTGAGATTCCTGGTTACATCTTCGTGGCAGGTCATATCTCATTGCATCCTGGAAAACATCGCATTGCGTATGCGTGCCCAGGACAATGGGAGTGGCGAAATATGACCCATTTTATTCCAGCGGTCGAACATACTTTTGAGATCGGTAAATGGTATGAGCTTTACTGTGAGGAAGGGTATCCACACATTCGCGTGTTGAAGAAGAAAAATGGCGCATAACATGTCGCTCAACTCGGACTGCCGGGGAGTTCCTCGCGAAAAGCACAAGCTGTCGCGCGGCAGCCGGTTAGCTAATCGTTGGGCCCTTCGGGACATTGCTCATTTGTGCTGAGGCAAGTCGTCAGCATCCGGCGTTGCTCAGGCTTGCCGTTCGCCTCCCGTAGGTCTTCGGCCAGCACCACCGACTCGGTCTCGAACAAGCGTCATTCATCGACAGATCTTGCCGACCCAAACCGCAAGCAGTCGCCGCAAGCCTGTGCGCTTCGCATCTGCCCCCGTTCCCGCTTTGCCGGTCGCATACCGCAGCATTCGGCGCTTGCGGAGCGGGCGGCGCTTCGGTTGCGTGTTTGTTGTTTTTCGGGCCAACTCTGGTCACAACCTTCTGGGCCCAACCAGGCGCTCAAGCGGACTACCGGGGAGTTCCTCGCTATGTACCAGACACCGCGGCGCGGTAGCCGCTCAGCTAATCGTTATGCCGATGTCTAAGGCCTTCGCACTAGCCTTGGTTGTCGTTAGTCTAGGCGCTTGTGCTTCTAGC
>JAGQOW010000019.1 GCA_020427155.1 Planctomycetales bacterium
ATAATGGACTTGCGGATCGCGTCGATGTTCTTGCCGGTGGAAAGATCCATCACCGTGTCGGCGCCGAATTCAATAGCCGTTCGGAGCTTTTCCAGTTCGCCGGCCTGATCGCTCGTGACGGCTGAATTGCCGATGTTGGCGTTGATCTTACATCTGGCGGCAATGCCAATGCCCATGGGCTCGAGGCCTGCTTTGAGGTGGACGCGATTGGCGGGAATCACCATCCGACCGGCTGCAACCTCTGCGCGGATTATCTCTGGTTGCAGTTGCTCGCGTGCGGCGACTGCCTCCATCTCGGGAGTGATTGTTCCGATGCGTGCCTGTTCGAGTTGGGTGATGGGCTCAGGCATTTGCCTAGTGACCTCCGTGCGAAGAACAATTGGCCGAGGACGGCCGGGATGGGTGACTAAAGAAAGGGGCAAACCCAAGCAGCCCTTACACTTGCGGCCACCTGGGGGGAGTCCATCCTATCGCTGTCGCCCGGATTCTGTCAATCAACCGTCGAGCGGGAGTCAAGTATTGGCTGTAGCGCAAAACTCATGTTGAATCAAATGCAGCCAGTCGTGAGAATTGGAGTTACTCGGACTAGTTCTCTCTTCGGACGGGCATGCCCCGAAGTGATGGTATGCCCTACGGACGAACGATTGCGATCGGCGACATACACGGTTGCGACGTTGCGTTGGAGTCGCTGGTCGCGGCTCTCGGTCTTAGTGGCCGCGATAGGCTGATCATGCTCGGCGATGCCGTTGATCGGGGCCCGGGGAGTCGTCGGGTGGTCGAGCAATTGCTGTCGCTCCGCGAGCAATGTCGATTGGTTCCTATTCTGGGCAATCACGAGCAGATGCTGTTGGATGCGGTGGATGGCCGGATAGCGCTGCCCGACTGGTTGATCCATGGCGGGGCTGAGACGCTTGATTCTTATGGCAAGGGTTCGGCACTGACGGCGATTCCCGAGGAGCATATCGAGTTTATCCGTACTTGGGGCGACTACTACGAGACGGAAACCCATTTCTTTGCTCACGGCAACTACCAGCACCATGTACCGCTGGCGCAGCAGCCGTGGGAGGTGATGCGGTGGCGGTCGCTCAGCTACTATACGCCCGATCCACACGTCTCGGGCAAGATTGCCGTGCTCGGGCACACGTCGAACAAGCAGGGGCAGGTGGTCAATCTGGGGCACCTGGTCTGCATCGATACCTACTGCCATGGCGGGGGCTGGTTGACGGCGTTCGATGCGGATCGCGGCCGGTTGTGGCAAGTCAGCAAGTCGGGCGAGGTTCGCGAGAGCGAATTGCCGAATGCGCGATAGCGTGCCAGCGGCAGGTGTGGCTGCCGGCGTCTTTCCTTTCGGCTTCATTCGTCCGAGAAATCGTCGAAATCGTCGTCCGACTCGCCGTTGTCTGTGGCAGAGCTGGTAAGCAGGTCGTCGAGGCCCCCGGCAGCCAGGACTTTTTGTTTGATTTGCTCGGAGATGTCGGGGTTTTCTTTGAGGAAGAGGCGTGCTTTTTCTTTGCCTTGTCCGAGTTGCATGTCACCGTAGCGGAACCAAGCTCCTGTGCGGGCAATGATTTTCTTTTCCATGCCGAGGTCGAGGATGTCGCCTTCGTAGCTGATGCCGCCGGAGTGCATCATATCGAACTCGGCGACGCGGAACGGAGGAGCGACTTTGTTTTTGACAACTTTGGCACGGACGCGTTGTCCGACGATGTCTTCGCCGTCCTTGAGTTGTCCGATGCGGCGGACGTCGATGCGGCAGGAAGAGTAGAACTTTAGCGCGCGGCCGCCCGGGGTTGTCTCGGGGCTGCCAAACATGACGCCGATTTTTTCGCGAATCTGGTTGATAAAGATGACCGAGGTTTTTGATTTGGCGATCGCGCCGGTCAGTTTGCGCATCGTTTGGCTCATGAGCCGGGCCTGGAGACCGACATGGGAATCGCCGATTTCACCGTCGAGTTCCTTCTTGGGAACGAGCGCAGCCACCGAGTCGACGATGATAATATCCACGGCGTTGCTTTTGACCAGCATCTCGGTGATGTGCATCGCCTCCTCGCCGTAGCCGGGCTGGCTGACGAGCAAGGTTTCGAGGTCGACTCCCAGTTTCTTGGCCCAACTGGGGTCGAGGGCATGTTCGGCGTCGATAAAGGCGGCGATACCCCCGCGTTTTTGCGACTCGGCGACCACATGCAGGGCGAGAGTCGTCTTGCCGCTCGATTCGGGGCCGTAGATTTCGATGATTCGGCCACAGGGAATGCCCTGTCCGCCCAGGGCGATGTCGAGCGAAAGGCTGCCCGTGGAGATCCCCTCGATGCGGCGAAGATGGTCGGAGCCCAAGGCCATGATCGAGCCTTCGCCGAACTGCTTTTCAATAGCCGCCACCGTCTGGCGGAGCTCCTCGCTCGAGGCCAGAGCCTGGTTGGCAGCTGCCTTGGAGGCTGGTTTTTGCCCCTTGTTTTTCTGTTTTTTCGCCATATTGCTCGTCGAGGCCTTATTGGTCGAGTTTTTGCTTGTTGCGGTAGCGGTCACCATCGTTCAGGCCCCTTTATCCAACAGAAGAAGTAGCGATGCAAGCGGCGGACGCCGCGTTCCTGAATACTGTACGTACGGATACTGTAATTGTGTTCAGTATTTGTGGCAAGAGGGAATATCGGCCGTTTTTTGGCTGGGGATGAGCATTGCGGGGGTCCGTGGTCTGCGAAAGTCTGTTGATACCCCTCTGCTGGGGATTTGGCTCGTTGGCTGAGGTCCCACATTTGGGGACAAAACTCGCCAATTCGGTCCCCTAGAGTGCGCAAATTGGCCGAGGAAAGAAGCCTCTGCCGCAGATTGCCGGCCTTGGCCAGCAGGTGGCCTGCCTGGCGTAACGAGACGCCCAGGTCGAGCCGGTAGGTGGGGACTTGCTTGGCTTGCCAGTGGCACTCTCGTATAAAGCAGAAGTTCTTATCTCAAACATGAAATCTATTGCAAGTCGATGCCTTTTACCCCCACGCACGTATTAGCTGTTCTTCCGTTTGCATTTGCCCTTCGCTGGATGCCTATTTCGGCACTGGCAATAGGTGCAATGGTTCCGGACGCCCCCATGTTTTTTCCGGGGCTCAAGTATGCCCAAACTCATTCCATTGTCGGAGTTTTCAATGCTTGTTTGCCACTTGGCGTTGCAGCTTTCTTGCTCTTTCAGTGGGTACTCAAGGAACCGTTGGCAGCATTGCTTCCCGTTTGGGTACAGCAACGCACGACATCTGTTTCAAAGCCATTTCTCGTGCCCACAGTGTCTTTTCTGATGGGAGTAACGTTGGCCGTGCTGATTGGCTCGTTCTCGCATTTGCTTTGGGATTCGTTTAGCCATCAGGGACGCTGGGGAACGCAGCTAGTGCCGGACCTAAACCATCTTATTTCTATCGGGCCATGGGCTCTTCCAGGTTACAAGGTGATTCAGTACGGCAGCACCATCGTTGGCCTACCGCTATTAGTGTTGATCACGGGAGCAACATTGGCGATGACCGAACCAAGCGATGAGTCTCTCTTTCCAAATGTCGATTGGCGACTCAAACGGTTAGCGTTCGCAATTTGCCTGATTGTTCCACTCTTGATTGCCATGTATGCCTGGATGGCCAAAGACACGATTTATGAAGTGTTAGGGACGACCATCAAGAAATCTGGAGCCATTTTTTTGGCCGGCATGCTAATCTATTCGCTCTTGTTTCAGGCTTTTGTGAGCAGGAAACGCTATATAGATTTCGGATAAGGGTATTCGTTTTAGTGAATTGAAACTTCACCATACAGCATGTGGGTCGCGGTAGGAGATTCAACGAAGCAGAGCAATTCTTGCCCTTCGAACTCACTGAGCAATGATAATTAAGAGACTCAGAGCATCATTAGCCGCGCTGCACTCTGCGCTCACCACGATTCCACGTTTGGCCAAAACCAACGGCGATGTGATGGAGTATCACGGCTGGGGGTCGGATTGTTCGAGCGGCTGGGGGTCGGATTGTTCGAGCGGCTGGGATTCGGCCTGCTGTAGGCCTGCGATGGTGTCGAGGGTGAGGCCGAATTCGGTGGCGTAGGCTTCGTTGGTGGGGTCGTCGGTGACGAGTTTTGAGAGGGCCGCCTTGGATTCCTCGAGGCGCTCGAGGGCTGGCTGCAGCTTGCCGGCCTTAGCCAGCAGGTGGCCTGCCTGGCGTAACGAGACGCCCAGGTCGAGCCGGTAGGTGGGGACTTGCTTGGCTTGCTCGGTTAGCTGACGTAGCAAGTGAACGGCTTTGTCGATGACCTGCAGAGCTTTTTCGTTTTCTTCCTGAAGCTCGAGCAGCAAGCTTAAATTCATGTAAACGCCTGAGAGGTCGGAGGCGTATTCCAGGACATCGGGATTCCGGCCCTGAAGATCTTCGAGAGTGGCTCTGGCGGTTTGGTAAGACTGGATGGCCTCGTCGTGACGTCGGGCTTCGGCTTGAAGGTCGCCAAGCATCCGGAGGCATACGGCCAGGTGGCGCTGGTAGGTCAGATGGTTTGGCGACTGCTGAAGGAGGCTGGAGAACTGTTCGATGGCACTGGCGAAATTGGATTCGGCGTCGACCAGATCTCCCCTTTCCAAGG
This sequence comes from Planctomycetales bacterium, assembly GCA_020427155.1. GTDB lineage: Bacteria > Planctomycetota > Planctomycetia > Pirellulales > Lacipirellulaceae > Bythopirellula. The sequence goes on from JAGQOW010000019.1 coordinate 4,591, forward strand.
AGGTAGTGGCCAGCATGTAGTATCCCATGCCCAGGTCACGTTGGAGTTTGGGATCGTTTTGTTCGTCGTTTGTCGCTCGGGCGATGCGTAGCGCCTGGGCGTGCTTCATCAGGGAAATCGCTTCGTCAAACTCTCCCAGCATGTGGTGTACGGTGCCGATGTTCATGAGGCTGTTGGCCAGGGTGCGGGTAGCTTCGGCGTTTGAAGGGTCTTCTTTGGCAAGTTCCTCGCGAATGGCGACGGCTTGCTCGAAGCGGCCTTTTGCCGCGAGAATATCGCCCATTCGCAGCAGCGCTCCGCCGATCGCGTTGAGCGTAGTGCCGTAGCTGGCTCGAAGTTGCAAGCCGGCGGCAGATTCCTTCAGCAGCGCTTCTTGCATGGCAACTGCCTGCTCGTAATGGGGCATGGCGGCGGCGGGGGATTCGATGGCTTGAGTGAGTTTGCCAACCAGAAAATGGGCTTGGGCAACATCTTCGCGGAGCGTCGGATCATCCTTTCGGTCGCTCAGGAAGCGTTGGTAGTAATCGAGTCCCTTTTGCAGGAGTTCTTCGCGCAGGCGATGCATGCCGGGCTGTTTTAAGAGCACTTCTTCGGAGACAAGCACACAGTACTCGCTGACCGTATCGCGAGCATAGGCCAGGGTGTTTTCGGCGAGGGTGCGTTGCTGTTCGGCTTCGGCAAACGAGCGTCGGGCTTCGTCGCGCGAGGCGGTCACGCGGGTGTTTGCGGCGCTGAGCATGACGACGGTGATCGAGAGCGCAGTGACGGCGACGGTGAGTGCGGCGGCAGTGCTAATGACCAGCGGCTTGTGATTTCGGATCCAGCGCCAGGCTCTGACAGGAAAGGGTTCGGCGTAGGCCAAGACGCGTTCGTCTGCCAAATAGCGTTCGATGTCCTCGGCCAGTTCTCGGTCGGTTTCATAGCGATCGTCGGGCATGCGGGCCATGGCCTTGAGGCAGATTGCTTCTAAGGCACGGGGCGCAGCGGGATTGGCGGCGCGCGGTTTGGGAAATCGCCCCATCTGGACGTTGCCGAGGACTTCTTCCTCGGAACCGCTGAAAGCGGTTTGACCGGTGAGCAGATGATAGAGCGTTGCGCCGAGGCTATAGATGTCGCTGCGAGGTCCGAGCGCATCGAGCCGTCCGGCGGCCTGTTCGGGGCTCATGTAAGACGGAGTTCCGACGACGCGTCCGATCTGGGTTTCGGAAGAGGAAGGATGAATCGTGGGCGTGACTGGGGGGGCAATCGTCACGTCGGTGGCAAAGCCTTCGCCCATGGATTTGGCGAGCCCCCAGTCGACGACCAGTGTTTCCCCGTAGTCGCCCAGCATGATGTTGCCAGGTTTCAAGTCGCGATGGATGACGCCGCGACTGTGAGCATACTCTAAGGCGTAGCAGACATCGATGAAGCGTCCCAAGAGTTGGCGAAACTGGAGCGGCTTGGCATCGGCATCGAGCCGGTCGCTGTGGTAGTCGTTGATGGCAACCTGGAGGTTCATGCCGCGAATGAACCGCATGGCGTAATAAGGACGCCCATCGGGGAACTTGCCGAGGCTGTAGACCGGCACGACGCCAGGGTGTTCGAGAGCGCCGGTGATTTCGGCTTCGCGGAGAAAACGCGTGCGGTTTTCGATATTGTCGGCATGAGCGGGGAGGATTTCTTTAAGGGCGATTTCGCGATGGAGCTCTTCGTCGAGAGCGATCGAGACACGCCCTAGCCCGCCCTTCTGGTGAAGCCGGAGGATCGTGAACCGATTGTGCGATTCGGCCTCATGGGGGGCCGCGCCTTTGAGGGTGCAATAGGGGTCGGCAGTGGTCGAGCCGCGAGCTTCGGCTTCGAGCGTGGCCCGAATGTCGGCATCGTCGAAGTCGCGGAGGGTGGATCGCATGGCGTCGAAGGCCTCGATTGAACGCAGGCTTTGGCGAGGATCGTTGTTGTTTTGCCGTAAGTGTTTGTCTACGACGCCATCGAGGAGTTGTGATTCTTCTTGGGTGATCATCCCCTGCTCGACAAAGACTTCGCTCAGTGGTCGCTGTTTGTCGAGGACCCAGCGGCTGGTAGCGGCGATGAGCTGGTCGCGCGTGACAAAATCGAGTTGTACCGCGAGTACGCCATACAGTAGATTGCGGTCTGCGGATGCACTCGTCATGTTGTTATCTCATTCGCCAGCATGGCGAGCCCCGAGGCAATTACGGGCAACGCGGGCAGACGTTTGGCCAGCACCAATAGAACACGGAAGCCCAAGTATTCCGCCTCTCCGCTATCAGTAGTTTACGAAGCTGCAGGCTGCTCGCAAAGTGAGCATCGTCGTGCTGAGTAGCAAGTATTCTGTCGGGAGAGATAGCGGATCGTCGAAACGTGGCTGGAATTTCCGGAAGCCTGGGAATATCGAAGCGGCGGCTGAATTCGCAAGATCTCAGCCGCCGCGATGTGGTTCGTCGAGATTTCGACTCGCTAGAAGGGTCGTTGGATCTGGAGGTTGTATTCGAAGTCGAAACCGCGATCGGAGCCGGTGCGAATCGGGGCGGCGACGCCGTTGGTGACGACCCAATTGCCCATATTTGCGGTGACGCCGGCCACCAGGTTGACGATGTTCGAGTTGATTGCGGGATTCCCGACTCCGATCGGAGTGGAGAAGGTGCCCAAATACGTGGGCCCTGGACCGTAGAGGTCGTCGATGAAATAGAGAGTTTCGTTTTCTGCATCTTCGAGGGTCGCGGTATAGTGGACTTCGAAGAGTCCGGTCAGTCTTTGGATCCAATCGGCATTGGGGTTATCACACATGAGGTAACCAATGCCGAGGTTGAGTCGCATCAGCGTTTGAGGGTTGATGCGAGCGCGGCCGGGAAAGAGGACATAGGATTCAGAAGTGGCGATGTAGGCGTCGGTGCCGGTATCGTAGAAATTGTTAATCGCCCCGCCGGTGGCACGGAGGTTGGACGGGTTTACGCCGACTTCGACCTGGCAGAAGCCTTGGTGAAAGAATCGCGAGTTGGGTTGCCAGAGCCACGCCAGAAATGGCGAGAGGTAGGCGGTTTCGTTCTTGATTTCAAAATCGAGCAGGGCGTCTCGCTCGGAATAAAAGGCGGGAAAGCCTGTGTAGGTGACGGTGCTGAGCAGATCGACGTCGTAAACGACATCTTGAGCGGTGGGCAGAGTTGCCCCGAGTCCGAATGAAAGAGCGAAATTCTCAGATTCATGCAAGAGTGCTTTGAAGACACCGGAAATATTGCCGAACTCAGCGGCCTGGCCACCGGCAAACGGTTCGGTAGGCCCGGCATACAAGGAACGATCTCGAGAGAGCATGTTGGAGCTCAAGCGACCTTCCATCGGCACGCGAACTTCGAGCGAGAAGAGCCCGTTGCCAAAGGTGCGCTCGCCGCCGACGGTGAACCGATTGACGTCGAAATCTTTGGAGTATTGAAAGAATCTGGCAGGTGTGGAATTGTGGAAGTGTCGGTAGCTGAAAAAGAAGCGATCGGTGGGCAGCGGAGTATTGTTTTCGGCGATGTTCAAGCGACTGCAGGTGAGCGTCGGGTGGGCCAAATCGGCGTCGACGATGAGTCCGGAGAGAGAAACGCATGTGCCAGCACCGGTGTCGCCGATCATAAACGGCACGCTTGCCCTGCCCGTGGGAGAAGTCGTCCGGAAGAATCGCTGTTGCCGTTGGGCCAGACGAGAAGTATCGCGCTGGGGAGTCAGCATCTGAGTCAGGCTGATATCGCCCGGCTGTTCGTCCCCGGGTTCAGGGATTCTCTGCTCGTCGAGCAAGATAGAAACGGGCTCGGCCCAGCCTTCTTCGGCATCATTGAGCAGGGCTTCGAGGGTCTCGTCGGCGTTGGCAGCATGGCCTCCGCAGAAGGCAAGAACGACCAGAGTCGCTAACGCGTTTCGCCTACAAACCGTCAACATCACAGATTCCCTCCCTGGAGCTCTGTTCTAGATCATTGTCTCGTATCGAGATGGAGGAACTTTCCTGCATCCTTCGCCTAGATCGGTGGCAACGATGGCACGGACACAGCCGATCGTCGCAACTGTGACGAAAGCAGGGTGCTATCAGGTATGATCGTGCGGGTTGTAGCGAAAAGAGAGGTTGTTGCCACGAAGCAAGCATTGTGCAACCGCCACGTTTTGACATCGGCAGAGGGAGGAACCTGCCGGCTTCGTACGCGGCGTGGAGGGCTGGGAGTTGAAACCGAGTTAACCGAGACCGCCGAGCGGAGCGCGGGCAATGACGGAGTAGCTTGGCCCCTCGCGGCGGAGGTCGCTGGCGAAGACGGTGATTTCGTCGACCGAGGTGATGCCCCCCTCGAAGTTGGCTAACTCTGTCAATTGCTGGGAGAGTTGCCCACCGCCTCGTACTCCGCGGCCGACGCGTCCCAGTGTGAGATGGGGCACGAAGGGTCGGCGTTCGCCACGAAAACCGAGGCTGTTGAGACTCGTTTCGACGTCGGCTTGAAGCTGCGTCAATTCGAGCCCCCCCTCGCCTGCCCCAAGCCATAAAGTGCGTGGTCGATCGGCCGAAGGAAAAGCGCCAACTCCGTGAGCAACGAGTGCAAAGGGTTCGTGTTCGGTGGCGACTTCTGCCACATGCCGACAGATGTCGAAAAGTTCGGTGTCGTCGACATCGCCGAGGAATTGCAGAGTCCAATGGAGGTTTTCCGGCAGGACCCATTTGACATCGCAGGAGGCGGGCTTGTCGGAAGCCGAGCGGAGCGAGTCGATAGCTCGCTGAGCATGCCGACGTGCTTCGTCGTCGATGGCCACGGCGATAAAGGTGCGAGTTTTCGACATGGCGATGGAGCTAAGCGTAAGCGGGAAGGCTCCTTAAAAGTTCTTCGTCGTTTGTGCCCAAGGGACGAACCCGGCAAGGTCTCCTCGCGCGGCGTTCGGCCTTCTTTAGAAGCTAAGCATTTTGCGATAAGCTTCCATGCGGTCGTCAATATCTTCGCGGGCGACCTGTTGCATGCGTTCGAGTCCAAAACCTTCGACGTTGAAACTGGCAACCAGGATGCCGTAGGCCATGGCGGTCTTCAGGGTTTCCGGTTCGAAGTTGTCTTGTTCGGCCAGGTAGCCCATCATGCCGCCGGCAAAGCTGTCGCCTGCGCCGGTGGGGTCGATCACTTTCTCGGTGGGAAAAGCGGGCAGTACGTATGTTTCGTGTTCGCTGAAGAACATGGCCCCATGTTCGCCTTTCTTGATGATGACGAACCTGGGACCCATTTCTCGAACGATATGCCCTGCCAATGCGAGGTTCTCGGTGCCGGTGAGCAGCTTTGCTTCGCTGTCGTTGATGACCAAACCGTCGAGCTTCAGCATGAGTTCCTCGAGATCATCGCGAGCGGTATTGATCCAGAGGTCCATGGTATCGGCAACTGCGAGTCGTCTGCCGGGCACCTGAGAGAGCACATTCATTTGCACCGCCGGAACACCGTTGGCCAGAAAGACGTATTTCGCGCGGCGATAGGCTTCGGGCAATTCGGGATTGAACTCGCCGAAGACATTGAGCTGGACATCCAGCGTGTCGCGATCGTTCATGTTGTCGTGATACTTGCCGGTCCAAGTAAACGTCTTGCCATTGGCGATAGTTTGGAGGCCCGAGGTGTCGATTCCCCGCGAGCCGAGCAGGTTGGTGTGCTCCTGTGGCCAATCGGCTCCGACGACGCCCACGAGCCGAACGCTGGTGAAGAAGCTGGCCGCATAAGCGAAATGGGTGGCAGAGCCGCCAAGCAGGTTTTCGCGGGTTTCGCGAGGCGTGGTGACATTGTCGATAGCGACCGATCCGACGACGAGTAAGGGCATGATAGGGGGCTGGGGGCTGGGGATGAGGGGGGCGGTGAACTCGCGCGTGGAGGTCACCAGAAAACGAGCAGAAGTTGGCGATTATGCCTGTAAAGTCGTGCTCAGTACAAGGGGCGCTGCAGAAAACGGGGCTTTCTGCAGCAAGCTTGTTGTGATCTCATTCGCGCGGCAACGGTTCGCTGCCTGCAATAGTAAGCATGTGCTGGAAAACTACCGGATCGGTGTCGAGGGGAAAGCTGCGGACGTGTCCGTCGGCGAATCCGGCCAAGAAGGTTCCGGGATGCATCGAGCCGGTTAGTCCTTTCAGAGGTTTCTGTTTATCGAGTTGCCAATCGTCAGGTTTGGTCCAGGTTGTCGCACGATCGTCTTCAACCTGGAGAATCATGATCGAATTGGATAAGCCGTCGGTGAACTCTTTCATGCGGAGTTCTCGATCGGTGCCATCAAATGCATAGCCCTTGCCGCTGACTCCAAGATAATGCGTTTTTCCTTCCTCCGGACTCAATCCGGAACTGGGGTCGACGAACAACTCGGGCATCCGCGCGATTAGTTTCTGGTTGTGTTCGCTATCCCAAGGCTCGTCGAGGTGAAAGGCATCGTAGAGGTTTTGCTGCTCGAGGAACGGCAAGATGTGGACCCGCCAACTCAATAGCGGCTTGCCGTCGTTGTCGTAGTTGGCATGCGCGGGAAAATGCCCAAATGCACTTTCGTAGTTAAGCAGCGCCAGCATGATTTGCTTCATATTGTTCATCGAAGTATTGCGCCGGGCGGCTTCGCGGGCAGCTTGCACGGCGGGGAGCAGCAGCGCTACGAGGACCCCGATGGTAGCGGTCGACAACATGGCATTCATGGGCTCGCCGCTTGGCTCGAAGTGCCAGAGTATGAACCGATCGCCGTCGCGCGTGGGTTTCATTTGCTCGGCCCAAGCGGGAGTAATTCGTAGGGTGTACCTTCCCATCGCTTGTTGAATCGGATCGTCGCTGGCCAGCATGGCGGCGGCCTGGGCTGCGGCGGCGTCGGCGTACATTTGCAGGGCCAGATCAATGAGTTCCGAGATCCGATCGGCGTCTGCACTGTTGTTCGCTTCGGCCGACAAGTCGCAGGGCCCTGCTCCGGAGACGGTGAACTTGGCATCAATCCTTTTCAATCGATTAGGAATCTCCAAGAAGGGTTGGGCCGTGGGAGGCGCTTTTTGCATTGCTTGAAAGAGCCCCATCTGGATCACCGGGCGTAGTTTGTCGAGATCCAAGCTGATCAGCACATCGCCTGGGCTCGCTGGAGGGAGCAGTGCATCCTCTGACGAGACATCACTGTCGCGATTGGCCTTCAAGAGTTGTTGTAGCGTGGCATCAGGAGCGATGAGCAGCGTTTTCTCTGCAGCCCAGTACAGGCTGGGCAGCATGGGGTGTTTGCTTTTCAGGTAAGGCTTGCCGTCGAGCACGCTGGGTGCGGTGTGACCAATCAATTCTTCGGATAGCGAGGACAGATCGATTGGTTTGGCAAGCTGGACCACGGCGGCGTATTCAAAAGGGCCAGCCAACGGCGGCGTGGCGGAGATAACTATTTGAGTCAAGTCAACTGGATCGAAGCCGAGCTGCTGCAGCCCGGCAGCAGAAACCACCTCGATCGGCAGCATTTGCAAGGCCTGGCTGGTAAGCAATTGGCGAGGTCGCAAGGCGATCACGCCGGCAGCATTGGGAAACACATAATCTAGATTGAGCGGTTCGGTCGGAAAGGTCTCACCGGGCTGCTCCAAATCGGGATAAGTGAGCAATGTCTGATCGGGATCGGCCACGACCTGTTTGGGCGATTCAGCATAACTCGCCGTGGTGGGAGTTGCGAGCATCAGCAGCGCCATCAACCAGCGGAGTGAGCGGTGGCTTTTGCATTGAGAGTTGAGGAGCGAAGGCATGGAGGATTCCTTTCGGCGGGTTTTGTCAGAGGAGTTGCGTTGAGGGGCTGATGCGAATTTGCCAGATGGAGGGGACTCGCCTGGTGTTCATGAGAGTTCGTTTTTGGTCCAGCTGTCGCGTAGGGTTGCGGTGCGATTGAAGACTGGTTTTCCCGGTTTGGAATCGACAGGATCGACGAAGAAGTAGCCGTTACGCTCGAACTGGAACTGGCTGCCGGGCTCGGCGTCGCGTAGCGCAGGTTCGAGTTGAGCGTCGGCGAGCAGTTCGAGCGAATTGGGGTTCAGGTTGTCAAGGAATGTTCCGCCAGCAGGGGCTTTGCCGGGTTCCTCCACCGCGAAGAGGTGATCGTAAAGTCGCACACTGGCATTGACGGCGTGCGGGGCAGAGACCCAATGGATGGTGCCTTTCACTTTGCGGCCGTCCGGGGCGTTGCCTCCTTTGGTTGCGGGATCGTAGGTGCAGCGTAGCTCGACAATGTTGCCGTCGCTATCTTTCACCAGGTCGGTGCAAGTGATGAAATAGGCGTAGCGCAAGCGCACTTCGCGGCCGACCGAGAGGCGGAAAAACTTCTTTGGCGCGTCTTCCATAAAATCGTCTTGCTCGACGTAGATTTCTCGCGAGAAGGGAATCTGCCGCGTCCCCATTTCAGGTTTTTGGGGATGATTGGCGGCTTCGAGCTGTTCGACCTGGCCTGCGGGATAGTTCTCGATGACGACCTTCAGAGGCCGCAAGACGCCCATCGCCCGCGGCGCGTGTTCGTTGAGGTCTTCACGAATAGCGTCTTCCAGCCAAGCCATGTCGATAGTGCTATTGGCCTTGGCCACGCCGATGCGTTCGCAGAAAGCGCGGATAGCGCTAGGGGTATAGCCGCGACGGCGCAGGCCGCGGATAGTGAGCATTCGCGGATCGTCCCAGCCGGCGACGTGCTTTTCGTTGACCAATTGCAGTAGCAGGCGTTTGCTCATCACGGTGTAAGTGAGATTAAGCCTGGCAAACTCGATTTGCTGGGGATGATGAATCCCGAGCGACTGGCAAAACCAATCGTAGAGCGGACGGTGATTCTCGAATTCGAGCGTGCAAATCGAATGAGTAATGCCCTCGATTGAATCGCTTTGCCCGTGGGTGAAATCGTAAGAAGGATAAATGCACCAGCGATCACCGGTACGATGATGATGGGCCCGTTTGATGCGGTACATGACCGGGTCGCGGAGGTTCAAGTTGGGCGAAGCCATGTCGATCTTCGCGCGCAGGGTATGGGACCCGTCGGGGAATTCGCCCGCCTTCATTTGTTCGAGCAGCGCCAGGTTTTCTGCCGGGGGCCGTTCGCGGTAAGGGCTTGGTTTTCCGGGCTCGGTAAGCGTGCCACGGTACTCCCGCATCTGCTCGGCGTCGAGCTGGCAGACATAGGCTTTGCCAGCCTCGACGAGTTGGACGGCCCAGGCATAGAGCTGGTCGAAGTAGTCCGAAGCGAAAAAGAGCCGATCTTCCCAGTCGGCTCCCAACCAACGGATGTCGTCGGTGATCGCGTCGACATACTCTTGCTCTTCCTTGGCAGGGTTGGTGTCGTCGAAGCGTAGATTGAATTTGCCGTCGTACTCGCGGGCCAGAGCGGAGTTCAGACAGATGCTCTTGGCGTGGCCAATGTGCAGATAGCCATTGGGTTCGGGCGGAAAGCGGGTATGAACACGGCCGTCGTTTTTGCCGGCAGCCAAATCGGCATCGATGATTTGCTGAATAAAATTGCGTGAAGCCGCTTTTTCTTCGGGGGGCATAGGGATCGTCTGCAAGGAGGTTTTTCAAGAGTTCGCCACAGGTACAGGCCCAGTGGCCTTCGCAGCGGACAATCTACCAGATACTAGCCTGCAGCAGTACGTCGATTGGCTAGGCCTGAGAACCCCGTTTCGTCGTCAGCTTGTGCCCTGGCTCACCAAAGCAAAGAGAGCGCCCAGGATGACCAAGGCGTTGGTTTGAGGCTCGGGATTCGAGACGACGGGGGCTGCCCCGAGAGGCTGGTAGCTGGAATCGAATTAGAGGGTAAGAAGTTTTTCCTGAACGATCTTCGGCAATTGCTTCCTGCGAAGCCCGCTGACATCGGCAATGGAAGGCAAAACGACACGCTTCTCTCAGTTGTAGGTTCCTATTGATCCCTGCGGTGCTGAAGAGCCCCCGCCAGAAACGTTTGCTGGCGGGGGAGGTAGGTGTTTCCGGCGGGGCCCTGGGCCCATTCGAAGCGTAGGGATAAATAGGGTGTTCCAAGCGTTCCCAGAGCATTCCCAAATCTGGCAGAAAAGACCGAGACTGCGGCTGGGAATGCGAAGGCATTGCATTTGGGCAGGGCTGGGTCCACAATGTTGGCGGCCAGTGGAATTGGGCCAGATCTGCTGTGTCAATCGACTACGGGCTGATTTCTCGTCTTCTGGCGAAAGGTATCGCATGATTGTCACCAATACGGAAACGATCGCAGGCTATCGCATTGCTGAGATCAAGGGACTTGTTCAGGGCAACACGGTTCGCGCCAAACATGCGGGCCGTGATATCGCGGCAAGTTTCAAGAACCTTGTGGGGGGAGAATTGCGGGGCTATACGGAATTGCTGACCGAGTCGCGGCGACAGGCCCTGGAACGGATGCTTGCCCAGGCCGAACAGCTGGGGGCCAACGCGATAGTGAACGTTCGGTTTACGACCAGCGCCGTAACGGCGGGTGCTGCCGAACTCTACGCTTACGGCACCGCGGTCGTCGCGCAACCAGGCGCTTAAGCTGTCGCATTCTACTTAGACGTGTGGGTCCGGTGGAGACACCTATGGGCGAGTTTGTATTTCAAATTGGTTTTGTGGTGCTGATGATCGGCCTGGGGTTTGTCGCAGGTTCGATCGCCGAGAGCCGCCATCTGGCGCAGCTTGCGGAGCGTGAGCGCAGGAATGGGCCGTTTCTGGTCACGCAATTGAAGTCTTTTCCGGCGTATAGCAGAACGGATTTGGCGCCGCAGATGATAGTTGGCGAGGTAGTGATTGCATCGGATTACTTCAAAACTTTTCTGGCCAGTATGCGCCGAATCTTCGGTGGCGAGGTGCGTAGTTTCCATTCGCTGATGAGCCGCGCGCGGCGCGAGGCGACTCAGCGGATCGTCGAGCAAGCGCGCGAGTTGGGCTACAATGCGATTTGTAATTTGCGCATCGAGACAGCCGATGTGGGAGGGAGTACGTCGAGCAAGAAGGGGGCGGCCATGGTGGCGGTCATTGCTAGCGCAACGGCGTATACATTCCGATCTCCCTCCGCCTGATGGGAGGTTCGATGAGCGACTCTGGCAGGTACGACGAGCCGCGCCGGCCGCAGTTTGTGGCAGATCCGAGCGAGCAGAAAGCAGCCGAGTTGCTTCGCCGCGAGCGGGAGCGAGCGACTGACAACGAAGAGGTCGAGCATACGGTATGGAGCGAGCCAGCGCTGTCGCCAGCTTTGGCTGGTTCTCCTGGCGACGACCAGCTTACTTACCAGCGCTGGCTGGTAAGAAACGTCGAGAGAACCAGTGCGTTGAGGAGCATTTGGGTCACGCTGCTGGTTGCCCTGGCGGCGGGGCCGTGGGGAGTGCTGGGGGCGTTTGCTGGCTCAGGGAACAGCGTTTTCAGCATGCTGATGTTTACCGTTTTTGGCCCGGTGGCCGAGGAAGTGGCCAAGGTGGCGGCGGCCCTGTGGGTCGTCGAAAAACGCCCGTTTTATTTTCGCTCGTTTGGGCAGATTCTGTTGTGTGCGATTTGCGGAGGGGCGGCTTTTGCGGCAATCGAGAACTTGCTTTACATTTATGCTTATGTGCCTGACCATACTCCAGCATTTGTCGAGTTTCGCTGGACCGTCTGCGTGGCCCTGCACGTGACGTGTTCGTTGATCGCGGGCATCGGGCTAATGCAGATTTGGCGAGATGCGATGCGGCGGCTTGCTCCGCCTCAATTGTCGCTAGGGGTGCCTTGGTTTATCCCCGCGATGGTGATTCACGGACTGTATAACGCAAGTGTGATTTTCGTCTCGGCTGCAGGTTGGTTGGACCTGGGGATGCCGGGCCAATAGCCGCTAAGCGTTGGTACCCAGTCCGTTGGCACCCTGGTCGAGAACTGGTGAGTGCAGCCCCTGGGATTGAGCTGAGCGACCAGGTGTTGGGGCAGTTCGTATGGGGCGCCTGGGAGATCAGCCCCGCGTGGAAATCGAACGCTGTTCCGACGCCGAACATTGCCATGGGCGTTTGCAGCCAGGGCCGACCGTTGGTTGGCGTCTCTAGGTTGGAGCCAGCACTTCGGTTGAAAAAGCAGGATTACCTGCTCTTGGATTGGCTCAGGAGCCAGCGATAGAACTCGGGGTCGGCGTAGGCCGGCTTCCAGGAGGCGTGTCCGATGTCTTCGTAGATGGTTTCTCGGACATTGCCACCGAGGGCTTTGAGGGCGGCAACCATGTTGGTCGTCTCGCTGACCCGAATGGTCGAGTCCTTTGCACCGTGGAAGGTCCAGATCGGAACGTCGCGGAGGGCTGCCGCTTTGCTGGGGGCGCTGACCCCGCAGATAGGGGCAACGGCGGCAAATGTGTCGGGCCGTCGGATGGCCAGATACCAGGCCCCTTCGCCGCCCATGCTCAATCCGGTCAGATAGACGCGGTCTCGGTCGACGGGGTATTTTTCGAGTACGTCGTCGACAAAGGCGTCGAGCACGTCGATATCCCAGCGTTCGTCTTTGGGCGATTGTGGGGCAACGATAATCAAATCAAGCCCGAGTTCTTCGACCATCTTGAACGGCCCGTGAATCTTGAGCAATTCGGGATCGTCGCCCTGCTCGCCTCGTCCATGCAGGAAGATAAGCAACGGGTACTGCTTGGCGGGGTCGTACTCCTTGGGGGTGACTACGAGGTAATGTGCAGCCACCTGCTTGGAGACAGTCTTCTCGAACTGGTCAAGTTGTTCAGCTGCACGAGCATTCATGGTGGCAAGAACTGCCAGAACGGCAATCCCGCAGCGGCAAGGAATCATACAGTTCTCCGGAAATCGCTGATTGTTCCCTGTTTTCGCCTGTCGGTAAAGGCGCCCAGTATCAGAAGTGCGCCGAAGGCGAAGCCGGCAGCTGTGGCGGGTTCGGGCACTGTGACAAACTCGGCAGAGAGTGGCGAGTAGTCGCTACCAAAGAATTGCTGCCATTCGAGAAAGTCAGCAGCGTCGGAAACGCCGTCGAAGTTGGTATCGGCGGCGTCAGATACTCCGAAAGCAGTTTCCCACGTGCTGAAATCCAAGGCATTGACTTCGAGATTCGTGTCGAAGTCGCCAGGAACGATGCCCTGGATTGTTACTGTGGCGTCAACGTCGATTTGAGTGATCTGGATGGGAATAGAAAGAACGACTAGCGTTCCAAGAGTGACATCAGTGATAGCGAGTTGGCCGTACCCGCTGGCGTCGATTTCTACAAGCACGGTGGCGGCAGTGCCGGTGGTCGGTTCGTTCAACGCCTCGTTTATGAGTGTGACAGGAATAGACTCGGTGTAGCCAGAGCCACCGGTCGCGCCGATCTGGTCGGTGACATCCGTCCCTCCGAAGATCGTATAGGCCTCGACACGAGTGATTTCGTAAGTCGAAAAATACCTGGGCAAGCCTACGTCGACGGCTGTTGGGGAAGTCCAGAAGACATCGCCCCCGGTGGTCGATTCGGAAAGGTTCCATGAAGCAGGGTTGATGGCCAACACTTGGGCAGGAGCTATCAGCAGGGCGAAGCAGAGAGACCATGAGGCCAGGGAAAGGAGTCGATTCATGAGACGAGCTTCTCTAGGAGGAGTGAGGGGCAAGTAATGCAATGGCCCCATGGACGCCGGGCCGAGCAGCGGGTTTTCCTTGCTAGTGCATTCTTCCGTGGCGAGGCATCATTGTAACCAGCAATGAGCGCCGAGGCGAGCAATTGTTCGCGAGAAGCAGGGCGAATGGAGCTTTATTGTTTGTAGAATTGCCGGACCGGTATGCGGCGCAGCGGAATAGCGGTTCTGCGCGGTTGCCCCGGGGGCAAGCATGCCCTCGGCAGTGGGAGATGGTACGTTACTCACTGTTTTCGATCACGTTGCTTCAACAAGGCCTGCTCCGCGGAGCTAATGGCGCTGGTTTGGGTCGGCTTGTCAATGATCTCGCCCCACTTGGCCACGAAGTGGTGTTCGCACTTCGGACAGCGAACGCGCTGGCCCAGGAACTGTTTGGGTGCGTTGCTGCCATGGTTGCATGTCGGGCATACGATATGGAATCGCAGCGATTCACTGGCGGTAAGCAAGTCGAGAACGTCGTTGGGGACGGTCTTGAACTCGATGTCTTCGGGTTCGATGGTTGTGAGCTGCTCAAGTGAGAGGTCTTTGATTTCTGCAATCCGATTAGCCATGCGGCGGATGGCATGCTCGAAAAGGTTGCGCGAAGTACGACCGTTGCCAAAGTGGCGATCGCGTAGTTCATAAAGTCGTTGGAACCCGAGCAGTACTTTGGCTCGAGCGGTCCTGCGAATATGGTAATGATTGCTATCGCACATTTTTCCGAAGATCTGCGACAACTCGAGCGGTGTGTAATCGGCGAAATCGAGGTGTCGGCTGAAACGCGAAGACAAACCAGGATTGGCAAGCAGCAGCGACTGTATCTCGTCTGGGTAACCGGCCAGAATTACCACAAGACGATTACGGTCGTCTTCCATGCGCTTAAGCAGAGTTTGCACTGCCTCGTGGCCGAAATGATCTTCGCCTTCGGCCGAAATCAAACTGTAGGCTTCGTCGATAAACAGGACGCCGTCGAGAGCTTCGTCAATCTTCTTGTTCGTTTTGGGGCCCGTTTGGCCGGCGTATTCGGCAACCAGGCCGGAACGATCGGTTTCGACCAGATGACCTTTGCTGAGCACTCCCATGGCGCCAAAGATTCTGCCGACGATGCGGGCGACGGTCGTCTTGCCGGTGCCAGGGTTGCCGCCGAAGACCATATGCAAGCTGAGGCTGGTGTCGGGCAGGCCCGCCTTTTTTCGAGCAGCTTGGACTTTTAGAAAGTTTGTCAGCGTGTGGACTTCGTGTTTGATGGTGGACAAACCAATCAGCCGATCCAGGCTGGCGAGAGCTTCCTGCAAGAGCTCGGGCGAAGTTTTGGATTCGACTTCATCTTCAGCGACGTCTTGTTCGACGGCAACTTTGCTGGTGCTCTGCCTGGTCTGCGTAGCCGTGGCGGTAGTTGGTTGATGGGGCAGTTTCTCGGCGTCGTGAAGAATCTTTTTGATTGTCTCGACACGTGCTTCGTTGGCCTGTTCGTGCTGATCTGGGCTGTCGATGGGAATCCTGCGCAGGTGCAGGTGCAATTCGTCTTGAATCATCTTGACTGAGGCCGTTTCGCCAGACGTCATGGGACCATCGGCCCTGGCGATCAAGTTGGCCAGCCGTGAGACAAGGGTTTCGAGCTCGCCCACACGATCGCGGAGCGGCGCGATCTGGTCAAACGGCCTGACGAGCGAGTACCACTTCAGTGACACGGCCTTTTCCGACATTTGCACCAGTGCGGTCTTTAGTTGGTCGCCCTGGAGCCGATGCTTCCAGAGGTGGAGCAACAAGAGTTCGCCCAAATGTTTTTCGGGTCTGGTCCAACGGCGGTCGGCTTCGCACATGGTGATAAACACCTTGACCAACAACGCGCGATGAAGGTCATCCATCAGCCGAAGAAAGTGTTCCCCAGTATTTGGCAGCAAGTCGGGATACTCACTGACGATGAGTTGGCCGCTCGAATAATAGAGCTGCTGGCACTCGGCAATTGTTTGCTGAAAGCGAGCAGGCAAGTCAGGAGATTCGGAATCGGTCATAGGGCCATTATCGGCCCTGGGGTTCCCACAGCAAGTGTGGGCGCCGGATAGAAAAACTTGATCTAGCCAAGTTTCGCCTGCTGTCGCACTTCAGGCCAAACCCTGTCGAACGGCCCAAACCGCGGCCTGGGTACGATCAGAAACGCCAACTTTGCGCAGGATGTGCTGCACATGCTCTTTGACGGTTTCGTAGCTGATCGAAAGGGATGTGGCGATCTCTTTGTTGCTCAGCCCCAAGGCAAGTTGCTTGAGAACTTCGCTCTCGCGCTTCGTGAGCGGTACTTCGAGATCGATGGCTACGCGGGGAGTCGAGAGGGCGCCGGTGACTCGCCGGAGTTCTTCGCGCGTCCAGATCGATTCGCCTGCAGCTGCCTGGCGGATTGCCGAGAGGAGCAGTTCTTTCGAGGCCGACTTAACCAGGTAACCCGCTGCGCCCAGAGCCACCGAGCGTGCCACGTAGGTTGGATTCTCGTAAGCACTAAACATCAAAACGGGTACGTTAGGGAGCTCTGCGCGAATGCGCCCGAGGCACGAGATGCCATCGGACTGGGGCATGCGAACGTCGAGCAGCACTAGGTCAGGGCGAAGCTCGAGGGCCCGTTGAAAAGCTTCGCTGCCTTGAGACGCTTCGGCAACGATTTCAATCTCGGTCCCGGCGACCATGCTGCGGATTCCTGCCCTGACAACGGCATGGTCATCGGCAATAAGTAGCCGAATGGACATTGAGTTGGACTCCGGCAACGTTCAATAAGGAAACAGGCAAAAAAAGTGTCAGCGGGCGTTAGCGAGCCGAACAGCCGCCGGGAAGCGAACGAGCATAAACCGTGCCCGAGAGCCTCCTTAGCAATGATCAAGAACGCCAAACGCCAGTTGTCGAATCACCAGTGTCCCTCAACCCGTCCTGAGTCGAAATGATTCAGCAGCTCAGAGGAGTGGTACTGCTTGCATCGAGCCGCAACAGGCCTGACCAACTCAAGACCCAGGGGAATGAGTAACCCGTGAGAAATCGAGTTGGTCTACTTGGTGTAGCGTTACTGATGGGCAGCACGCGAGAGGGTGTTGGCTTGTCGCTGACACCCCCAAAATTTGCGGTAAACCACCCCCCCATCCCCTTACTTTAGCAGGATTGGCTCGCTGAGCAAGAGTTGCGTGCTTAAAGGATGGTCAAAACAGGGGCGGTATGCGCTTTCAAGCGGCTGGTGTTGTGTGACGGCGGTGCTCGGCTGGAGATCTAAGAGTATTGTCCGTCTGGCAAAATGGGGGCTTTAGGAGGCAAGCTTGCCTTCCGCACAGCTTGGCGGGACGCGAGTCCCAGCGGTGAGGTTCGCGGAGAGGAGTCGGTGATACGATTGAGCAGTGCGGCTGCGTGGCCTGATGTCAAGCTTTACATGTTTTTGGCAATCTCGCATACTCACCCGCTTGATCAATTGAGCCGTTCTTTTCGTGATAGCCTCCAGACGATTGGGCTGAACCGCCTGAGAAAGAGACGTAGAGATGACATCCCCGGTGTTGTCGATGAACGAAGTCACGACCTATCGGTGGACTTTTGAAGAAGATGTTTGCCGGTATGCGGCAGCGGGTTATGAAGCGATTGGAGTGTGGCGGCAAAAGCTCGCCGACTATGGCGAAGAAGCGGGCGTTGATTTGCTGGCCGAGAGCGGATTGCGAGTAACTAATCTGATGTGGGCTGGTGGTTTTACCGGAAGCGATGGCCGCAGCCAGCAAGAGTCGATCAACGATGCTGCCCACGCGATCCGCCTGGCAGGAGCGATGAACGCCGGTTGCCTGGTGGTATATCCTGGTGGGCGCAACAACCACATTTTTCGCCATGCCGAGCGATTGCTTTGCACTGCCATCGAGAAACTGCTTGGCCTGGCCGAGGCAGCCGAGGTGACGCTGGCGATCGAGCCGATGCACCCGGCCTGTGCGACCGAGTGGACTTTTCTGACGGATCTCGAAGCGACGATAGCGCTGATCGACAGTTTCGATACTCCTGCGTTGAAGCTAGTGTTCGACGCCTACCATTTTGGCCACGATCCGTCGGTGATTTCTAATCTTGGCGAGATCGTGCCGTATACGGCCTTGGTGCAATTAGGAGATCGTCAAAAGGCTCACGGCATTGACCACGATCGCTGCCTGTTGGGAAAGGGCCTTGTGCCGCTGCCAGAGATTCTGCACAACCTGCTCGAAGCGGGGTACTCGGGAGACTTCGACATTGAGCTGGCGGGTGAAGACATCGAGTTGAGCGACTACGAGCAGCTCTTGTCGTGCTCGAAGCAAGCGTTTGATCGACTGCTGGAGCCGACCCATCGCACCAGGCAGTTTTAATGTCTCGCCCACTGATCGTAAACGCGCAGATTCAGATTCCCGCGTCAGAAATCACATTGTCTTTTGCTCGCAGCGCAGGACCAGGGGGGCAGAACGTCAACAAGGTGAATAGCAAAGCGTTGCTACGCTGGAATGTTGTGCAATCGGCACAGCTTTCTGAAAGTGTGAAGAGCCGATTCTTGAAACGATTTGCCAGCCGCATCAATCAAGCAGGCGAAGTGGTGTTGGCCAGCGATAGTCATCGCGAGCAGGTTCGAAATGTTTCGGCATGTTACGAAAAACTGCGTCAACTGATCCTCTCGGTACAGGTTGCTCCGCGCGTGCGGCTGAAGACAAAACCTTCGTCGGGTTCGATCGAGCGTCGCCTGAAATCGAAGCAGCACAAATCGAAGCGGAAGCAGAATAGGAGATTTCGCCCAGGAGAAGACGATTGAGTCTGAGAGATTCTCCCACGCAGGGCGCGGAGGTCGGTTTTGGGAACAAGCATCCCTGAGAGGTGACACTTGAGATACCGACAACGTCGCCTTGGATTGCCTGCTTTAACAAAGGGCGAGCTCATGGGCTTGGGCGATGCCGTGTGCTAACTCGTTCAATGCCAACAGCTTCAGTGGGCAAGGGCAAGGGCAACGGTTGCGATGACCGGGAGAAAGGGTAGGCAAGAAAGAAGCTATTTGCTTAGAATGGCTATTCTCATCAGAGGGCGCTTCGCCGGAAAAGAATCCGTTTGCTTCAGGCTGTGTTTTGGCTCGCTTGTATCGACGAGCAAAAAGTAAACTGCTCATTAGACTGTTCGATTTGCCGGGGGGCGAATGGGGAGCGGATGACAGTGTGTTGTGGGGACTGACTTGTTACTAGTTTAGATGACACGTCTTGTGAACATCTGCTGCTGACAGGCAAGACCCCGGCGTGCGGGCGGCTGGACGAACCAATGGCAGGCACGGTTAGGCCTGCCTAAGAGTGAAAGGGAGGGCTATTGCTATGCAGGGAATCGAAAAACTGTCGCAAGCCAATGTGGCCAAGATGGAGCATCAGATATTGGATCACGTGAAGCAGGCGCTGCGTGTAACTCTCGATTGGAGAGTGCCTTCGGTGGGACTTCCCCGCAAGCTAAACAGTGTACAGTTCACGCTGCAGTCGTTTCAAAGGCATCTCGAGCGGCTGCTCGATTTGGAAGAGCAAGGCGGTTACATGGCGATGGTCGCCGAGAAGAAACCGAATATGCACTTTCGTGTTGAGAGACTCGCAGAGGATCACGCCAGCTTTCGCTCTGCTATGCGAGATCTGTTACCTGTGGTCGAAGCCTTGCAGGAATATCAGTGCGAAGAATTCGAAGCCATTTGCCGTGAGATCGAGGAGTTGCTCGAGCGAATTGATCGTCACGATACAGAGGAAATCGCGCTTCTCCAGGAAGCTCTGCTGATGGACGAGGGAGGCGAAGGTTGAAGTGCAGCTTTCACTTGCTGGTCTTTCTCAAGGCGTTTGATTTCGGCATCGAGATCTGAGAGAGCCTTGTGTTCCGGCGTATTTTCATGGTGATTCTCTGTAGGAATTCTTTTTTCCTGCGATCGAAGCCTCGTCTGCTCTTCATGGGAAAGTATAATTGAAGTTAGTTGCTTCCCATATTCGCGGCTTCTTACTATCGAAGTATAGATGTCTCAGGACTTTCCGGATCTCGATTCTTTGCTTGCAGGCTGGCCCTACGTACCTGGGCAGGTGTTAGTCCGCCAATTGCAGGGGGCAGACGGTCGGGAGTTGTTGCAGATTCGCGTGGACATGGGATTGCTGCAACTGGAATGCAGCGGTCGGCCCGACGGGATCAAGCCGGAAGGTTGCAAGACTTATTACGACTACTTGTGTCGCCTGGCCGCCGAAGAAGGCGAATCGTTTCGCATGGACGAGCGTCGTTGCCATGAGATCGATCGTGAGTTTTATCAGTTCTACCATCGCCGCATTTGTTGGTTGACGTTGAAACGGTATCGAGAGGCGATGCTCGACGCGCAGCATACTCTCGCTCTGATGGACTTCAGTTCCGAACATTCTCCCGATCCAGAGTGGTCGTTGCTCCACGAGCGACACCGCCCTTTCGTGGTGTTTCACAAGACTCAGGCAGCTGCGCTATTCGAATTGGAGGAGCAGAGGCCCACGCAGTCGCTGGAATGCATCGACCAGGGGCTGGAAGAGTTGTCTCAGGTATTCAAGCAGCATGATGCGTTGGAGTTCTTTGACGAAGATGCATTTGTCTCCAAATTGCGTGAGATGAGGGCGTCGATCGCAGAGCACTATGAGCTAGGTCCGACGCTGGCCGAACAGTTGGCCGAAGCCATTGCCGCCGAGGAATATGAGCTGGCAGCCGAGCTTCGCGACCAGATGAATCTCAGCTCTGGCGAGAGGTGAGTTGCCGGTGCTAAAGAGCGGGCCAATGTTGGCTGGTGCGGCTTTGGCGCCCGATTGCCGGTTTGCACGACTGATAAGCCAGAAATGGCGCCAGCCTATTGGGGGTAGAGATTTCCTAATTTTCCCAGTTGACTACTTTGGGACGGAGAATCTACAACGCTTTGGCAATTGTTCAGCGGATTGCTGAACATGCTGTCATTGCTGCCGCAGCCGCAACTCCTTTGTCAGCCGACAAATGCGCTGACTTCGAGAATACCGGCGCACCTTTGGCACGCAGAGTGCGTATGTCTGTTGCGTGTCAACGCGAGATGGAAGCAAGGGAAGCTCTTCTTCAAGCAAAACTTATCTTTCCAACAAAGGGAGTGTGTGATGTTGGTTCTTACACGGAAGCAAAACGAAAAAATCCGCATCGGTTCGTCTATTGTCATCACGGTAGTGCGGATGAAGGGAAAGGCGGTTCGGTTGGGTATCGAGGCGCCAGGCGACGTGAGTATTCTTCGTGGGGAACTGGCGTTTGAAACCTCGGAGCAAGAAGAGCTCGCGAGCAAGCCTGCGTCTCCAGCGAATAGAGAAGAAACTCCAGCACCACGAGAAACGGCAGCGAATGCACATCGAAACTCAGCCAACCACTGGCCTGCCGAGAAAAACAACGTGGTGCGAGCGAAGGCCAATCCTGCAGACTCGACAAAAGCTGACGTTAGCCACCCGATGATCAAGATGGCTGTCGCGCCGACTAGCGGGGCGGCGGTTAGAGGGCCTAGTTGTATCTAACGGGTAAGCACGGGCTGGAGATCTTCGGCAACCGCGGCGCCCGCTGGGGGGGTCGCGGGGCGGTTGGCCGCTGGCCGCGTCGCCAACTCGACGCCGCCGTTGGGAAAAGTACGCAGTTCGGCAATATGCTGCATAAGAATCCGGCGCACTTCGAGAATGCTCTGCGGATGCCGGTGGACACTGATGTGGTCGGCGGGGACAACGATCTGTGATTGCACATTGTCGAGCTGGGCACTGGCAAGTGTGACGACGCCATCGCCCGTGCCGCCAACCAGCCAGCCGGTGATTCCTTTCTTGGGGACTTCGCCCACGATGTTGTGATACTTCACCCATGGACCTTGTTGGGCGGTGAGCAGTACCGGCAGCAGCGGCGACTCGGGAGCGAGCGAATCGATGCTGGTCGTAACTTCCAGGGGAGCATTGTCGCGGAAGTATCCGGGATTGCGTGCAATCAGTTGGTTTCGCCCTTGCATGATCATCGAGGGTATTTTGATCAGCTTGCGTCCCAACCAGCGAGTGGTGTCGTTGGCAAATTCGCTGCCACGGTGCGGAGTGCCAATGGTGACGATGCGTCGAATCGAGGGATTGGGATCGAAGAAGAAGGTCCGCGCCAGTCCAGCGCGGATTTCCTGGTCGGCTTCCAACTCGGCGAACGGTTTTTCGCTGAGCGTTTCCCAGAAGCTGTTGCCACTGTCGATGGTTTGCAGTTTGGAGACCAAGCCGCCCATGCTGTGACCGACGAGGACGGTTTGGTCGAGGGCGGCGTACTGTAGCTCGGGATCGAGTGTTTTTCTCATGTAAGCCAGGTCTTCGCGCATCTGTGCTCCGCTGAACCAGAACGGCTGGCCCGACGGATAGAGATAGAACCAGAACTGGTAGTGCTGCCGGATTTGCGGATCGCTGCGCAGATCGTTGAACATCTCCATCCAGGTAACGGGGCTCGACCACAGTCCGTGTACCATCACGACGGGGATCTTGTCTTCCTGAAACGGCTCGAGCATGTAGAGGCCTTGCAGCGTCTTGATCTGGCCGGGGTTCAGTAGCCCGAGCGTCGACAAGCGGCTATCGTCGAGCGAAGGTTGACTGAGGGTGTGAGCAAGCGGAGCGCTGAGATCGGTCTCGAGCGGGATATTGGCCTGAGCAACCTGGACCGCGGATTTGTTGAGCGGATCGTGGAGTTCGAGCGTGGCGTGCTGCGGCGGCGTGTTGGGATTGGCAGCCGGGGTGACTCGCAGGAAGGCCGTGACGGGGAAGGAGAGATCTTGCGGGTAGAACTGCTCGCGCGGATCCATGCCTTCGTGCTTGCTGCGAACCGCAATCAATGGCACGCCAAGCCCGTAGCTGTGGTAGTGGTTCTGCAGGCCATGGACTTCGTAGTCGGAGACAAACTCGAAGTGATCAAAGTCTTCTGCATGCCAGTCGTCGCTCTTGAGTTGGATATCAAGCTGGCACTGGTGGGTCGCCGTCTTGATACTCAGCGAAGTACCCGGCCGCAGGGCTTCTTGCGATTGCACGATGCGCAGCGTGCTTTCCAAGGCCGCGTTGTACAGGTCGCATGCTCGACGGAACTCGGGATCGTAGGGGTTCGAGGCGACGGAGTATTTTTCGTCGAACAGGTAACGATAGGAGTGCAATACGGCCGAGCCGTAGAGTTCGAGGGCTTTGTCGCATTTCTTAGCATGGTCGGCGCGGTTGGCGCCGACGTAGGCCAACTCGGCCATTGCATAGAGATGTTCGCGGTTGGGCTCGCGCGCATCGAACTCGGCCAGCTGGGCCAAGAGCACTGCGTAGTCGCCCTTGAGGGAATCCTCGAGGTCGTAGCGGCGCAACAGCTGAACGGTACGTTCGGTCGGTTTCGGCCCCTGGCGGGTAAGCAGGCCCAACGTATCGGAGAGCGGATTGCGCGGCGTCGAGCGCATCGCAACCCACTTGTTCGACGTCGACGCACAGCCGACGCTGAAACAAGCAATCAGCAGCGCTGCGACCAGTAATCGGCGCCGAGGTGAGGTAAACCTACGCATGGGCAAACAGTTTGAACCCGACAAGAGAAGACGACAACCCGCTAGGGGCTCCCTCGGAAACCCAAGGGGCGGGAAGAGTAAGCGATTGGGTTGAGTGTCGTCAATGACGGTCGACGGCTGCAGCTAGCATCGCATGCATTGGGTGTGGTTACCCCTGCGGTGAGGCGTAGCGATGCGTTGGTTCTGGTCGGCCGGGGCGAAAGTGCTGTACCGAGCTGATTTGGGCATCGAGGCTAAGCCGCCTGGCTAAGGTAGTGACGGTTTGTTGCACACAGTGGGCCAGGTCGTCGGGGGCGCCATGGGCGCGGGCGTTGATCAACAGGTCGGCGGCGGCGGTTTCGATTCCGCTGGCTACCGAAAGCTCGACCGGCTCGCCCGTGGCGACCCAGTTGGCTACGGCGGTCGACGCTGCCGCCGAGGCCAGCACTTTGAGGTGGCCCGGCTCCATTTCGGCAGCTTGCAGCGCAAAGCTTAAGCCGTCGACAAGCTGAGAGGTTACTTCGTCGAGCGACCATGGTGCAGTGCTGGAAAGCCGGACCGAACAGTTGAGCCATCCTAGCGCAGCCTCTCCCTCGGCATAAACATCGTAGTCGATGTCCATGGCTGCTGCGGCGGGCGAATACTCGACGTTCAAACCTGCAAGAAGCGCGTCGAATCCTTCGCCGGTCGTTGCGCTAGCGGCAAAGATTTGCTTCTGCGGATAACGGTCGGCAAGCAACTGCAAAAGTTCGTCCTGCTCGTTCGCCGAGAGGCGATCGATCTTGTTGAGCACAATCAGCTGTGCTTCTTCCAGTTGTTTTAGGAATATGTAAGCCGCCTGAGGCGAAAACCCGCCCGTGCCGCCGCCGAGAATCTTGCGGCCATGCTCCGGCTTGCAAAGGACAGCCAACGGGCCCAGCGTATAGCGGTCGCCAAATAGATGTTGTAGCGGCTGCAAGACCGTGGCCATCAAGTCGGTGCAACTGCCCACAGGTTCGGTGAGGATGATATCGGGTTGGCGGTCGGCTCCGAGCGCTGCAGCGGTGTCGACCAGGTCGTCGAACTTGCAGCAAAAACAGGCGCCGGGAACTTCGCCGACTTGAAAGCCCTGGGCGCGCAGGTTGTGGGTATCGACCAACCCATAGGCCTGATCATTGGTAACCAGCCCGACCTGCAGGCCCAGGTTGGTGTAGTACCTGGCTAGTCGTGCAATGGCAGTCGTCTTCCCCGCACCCAGGAAACCTCCGATCATGAGGAAGCGAGTTCGTTGCATAGGACGTGCGGGGGGGTGAGAATTGGATGCTGGTCTGGCAAGTATGCTACTATAGCGGCTTGTCAGACCCGAAACGAGGCGCCCCATGCAAGAAGTCACTTACGGCCCCTTCGATTGGCCGCCCGCCGACGAGGAGGTACGAGCTGCGCTCGAGCAAGCGTATCGCGATGGCAGTTGGGGGCGTTATGAAGGTCCGCAGGGCACAGCGCTGGCAGAGGAACTTTGCGACCAATTCGGTTGTGCCCACGCTCTGCTCTGTTCGTCGGGAACGATCGGCGTTGAGCTGGCACTGCGAGGTCTCGGAGTCGAGGCTGGCGACGAAGTCGTATTGGCAGGATACGATTTTCCAGGAAACTTTCGCGCGATCGAGGCGGTTGGTGCGCGGCCCGTCTTGGTCGATGTAGATTCTGAAACGTGGTGCTTAGATGCCAAGCAACTCGCCAAGGTTGAGGACGACGCCATCTCGGCGGTGATCGTCTCGCATCTGCATGGCGGGCTTGCCGATATGCCGCGGGTGATGGAAACAGCCCAGCAGCGTGGCTGGCATGTTGTGGAGGATTGCTGTCAGCAGCCGGGCGCTTCGCTTGGCGGTCGACCTGTCGGAAGTTGGGGCGACGCCAGTGTATTGAGCTTTGGCGGCAGCAAGCTGCTCACTGCAGGCCGCGGCGGCTCGGTACTGACCGACGATCCGCAAGTGCTGCAGCGTATGAAGATCTATGCCGACCGAGGCAACCAGGCTTTTCCGCTTAGCGAGTTGCAGGCGGCGGTGCTGCGCCCGCAACTCAGGAAACTTGAGGAGCGAAATCGGACGAGAGCGAAGCGTGTTGCCGAAATCCGTCAGGCGACGTCGGGCCTTGCCTACTTTCTGCGACCAATCGCGGGCCAAGCCGGGGCGCAGGCTGCGTATTACAAACTGGCCTGGTCGTTTGTGCCGGCCGAGACTCAGCCGGAACTGCGTGAGCAATTGCTGGTTCGATTGCAGGCAGCCAAAGCGCCGATCGACGGTGGCTTTCGAGGTTTTGCATCTCGCGGAGAGCGACGTTGCAGAAAGCACGGCGGCTTGTCTAACTCTCGGCAATTAAGCCAGTCGACCATACTGTTGCACCACCCGGTGCTGTTAGCGCATGAAAAAGCCGCCCTTCAGGTGGCCCTGGTGCTGGATGACACGATCCGGCAGTTGGTAGCCTGAAGACTGTACTGGTTGATCACAGGGGGTAAGGAAAGGTGATTCAAGCGCCAGTACAGCAGGGCGGCTCTCGCCACTTCACTGTAAACTTCGAACTTCTCTGTAATTCGGGCCCCGTTATTTCGCGTGGATTCTCTGCATAGTTTCTAAAGGGGCACTGATATGGGGTGTCGATGCGGCTGCGCTGTTGTCGGGAGCATCATGCTTCATGATGACCGTGTCGATGGCCGACTCTTCCGCCACGGGCTCGTCGAACACGTTGCATTCACTAGCCGATTCGTTTACGAGTTCGCCGCGGAGAATCCGAATCTCTCGCGGGGCTTTGACGGCCAAAGTCACCCGGTTTCCAGCAACGCGTCGGACTTCCACGAAAATATCTTCGCCAATATGTATCCGTTCACCAGTTTTTCGGCTTAAGACGAGCATCCTGTACTTCCTTCCATCAAAATCTGATAAGTTGTCGACGTGCCTCCTCGCGGTCGGAGGAGTTGCCATCGCGTTTTGCGACGAGTTTTCTAAATGCAAGCTTTGTGCCAGTGAAAGGAACTGGTGTTCGTCGAGAGCGCAAGTCTTTTGCCATAAAAGGTTTACGGAGGAAAACGAGCCCCGCGGGCATGCTGGCTGAAAACGAGATATGGCACTTTTCTGTCTCGATATGAGATGAGATTCCTGATTTGAGACTAACGAACTATGTATTCCGATCCGTATGCCGTAGATATCCAAGCCTGCCGGGGACGGCAGCAACGACTGCTGATTCAGATGGAGGAGCTTGGGCTGGAACTGGTGTTGCTGACGCGCAGCGAGTCGGTTCAGTGGCTGACAGGAACGTATAGCAAACCGAATTTCACGCCAGCGGCAGCGATAGACATGCTTGGGCATGTCACCTTGGTTGTGCCCAAGAGAAACGAATCGCTTGTCGTAGCGGCGGACGAGATCGTGGGTTACGAAGCGCAGTGGCACTCGACGATCCGCGATGAACAGCGTGCGACCAGCAATGAGGCACTGCTTGGGGCGCTCGACAAGCGGCCTCAACGCGTCGGCGGAGAATGGTCTTTTCTTGGGCCAAGATTGGTTGCCGAGTTTGGCGGCGAAGTGGTGAACGTGGAGCCGATGCTTGCGCGTTTACGGCGGCGAAAAGATGCTGACGAGCTGCGAATGCTAGCGCGGGCAAACGCTGCGAATCGGGCGATGTATGTTCGCGCGCGGGAGATTATCGAGCCAGGAATCAATGAGCTGGAGGTCTTCAACGAGCTGCATGCAGCAGCGGTGCGCGAGCTGGGCGAGCCGCTGACATATTTCGGACAGGACTTTCAGTGCAACTCGCGCGGCGGAGCACCGCGAGATCGGGCCGCGCAAGCGGGGGAACTTTACATTCTGGATCTGGGAGTTGGCTTTCGCGGTTTCTATTCCGACAACGCGCGCACGATATCCGTCGGAGGCGAGCCCGACGAACTGCAAGAGCGGGCGTGGAACCATTTGGTGCAGGCGCTGCAGTTGGTGGAGTCTGCCGTGCGACCAGGAAAAAGCTGCCGACAAATGTTCGAAGAAGTGCAAGCATTGCTAGATGGTTGCGGTCCGGGGGTTTTCAACCACCATTTGGGACACGGCGTCGGATTAGCACCCCACGAAGGGCCGCACCTAAATCCCTATTGGGACGACGTTTTCGAGCCAGGGGACTATTTCACGGCCGAACCCGGCCTCTACCACGACCGGCTTCGCCAGGGCATTCGTCTGGAAGAGAACTACGTGGTGACAGCAGAGGGCGTCGAGCGGGTGACCGACTTTCCGCTCGGCCTGGGCCGCGAATAATCGCTGTCGAATGCCGAGTGTCGCATTGGGGTTTCGGAATCTGACGGGGGCCGCTCTACTGCGGCATTGCTAGCAGCGTCGATCTACCTTGACCCTTCCGGGCTGCTGGTTATACTCCCCCCGCTTTTCTACCAAAAAGCCCTACCTGTCAGAACGAATATACGAATCAACTCCACAAGGCCGGAGGCGTCCAATGCGCGCGGGTTTTGTCGACATCCACTGCCACCTATTGCCCGGTATCGACGACGGATCGAGCGACTGGGAGACCTCGCTGGCGATGGCGCGGATGGCGGTAGAGGATGGCACAGAGACGATTATTTGTACGCCGCATCAGCTGGGTAACTTTGCTGAAAACCAGGGCGACGAAATTCGTCGTCGGACAGCCGAGTTGCAGCAGGCGTTGGACGAAAACGGGATACCGTTGCGGGTATTGCCGGGCGGAGACGTTCGCATCGAAGACGGCATGATCGAGCAGTTGATCAGCGGCGAAGTGATGACGCTCGGAGATATGCGTTGCCATGTGCTGTTGGAGCTTCCGCATGAACTGTACTTCCCGATGGAGGGCGTACTCGCGGCCCTCGAACGACAAGGCATGACAGGCATTTTGTCGCATCCTGAACGAAATCGAGGTCTGCTGCGCGAGCCCGGGTTGTTGCCTAGTCTGGTCGAGCGGGGTTGTCTGATGCAGGTTACCGCAGGGAGCTTGATGGGCACGTTTGGTCCGCAGAGTCAGCAGTTGGCCGAATGGATGGTAACTCAGGGTTTAGTCCACTTTATCGCGACCGATGCCCATGGCACGAAGTCGAGGCGACCGTTGATGGGGCGAGCCTATCAACGCGTGGAAGAGTTGGCAGGCAGCTCGCATGCCCATAGTCTCTGTATCAAGAATCCAGCAATGGTAGCCTGCGGCAAAAGGGTATCCGCGGGTCGGCTCTCGTCGTCGCGTCGTGGCTGGCGAGGCCTCTTTTCTTCCAAGAAAAAAGTTGCATGAATTTCGACTCTTGCCCCTCCGCTGATTGGCGTGGAAAGACCGAATTGCGCCCGTCGCGACGGGGCTTTCTCGCAATCGGCAGTGCTGCGCTCGCGATGCCATGGCTGGGCGCGGCTGCGCGCCCGTGCTTCGGCGCCGCTCCGTGGATCGACCATCGTAGCTACGGACCGTTCAATTGCCATGCGACGTTCCCGATGGGCGATCTGACGCCGCTATTTCAGGAACTCTCAGCCCTCGAGTCGGAATTGCAGCGAACGCTGGCCGTGCCGCCCGCCCAGCAACCGATTGATGTTTTCCTGCTGGATGACGAACGAGAGCATCGTGAGCTACTCCAGCAGTTGTATCCCCGAGTGCCTTATCGACGTGCCCTTTACGTCCAACGTTCTGGCCGGGGCAGCGTCTATGCCTACCGCCATGCAGAGGTTGCTGTCGACCTGCGGCACGAATGCACCCACGCGCTGTTGCATGCCAATTTGGCAATGGTCCCGTTATGGCTCGACGAGGGATTGGCCGAATACTTTGAAATGCCGGCAGCAGAACGGGCATTTCAGCATCCCCACTTTTCCAAACTTCGATGGAATCTGCGGTTCGGCATGGTTCGGAGCATGGAATCGCTAGAGTCGTGCCACGAACTTTCCGAGATGGGCGGAACCGAATACCGTTTTGCCTGGGCTTGGGTCCACTTTATGCTTCACGGGCCGCTGCCCGCCCATCGGGCGCTGGTGCACTATTTGGGGGACATCCGGCGTGGGAATCCTCCGGGGCAACTGTCGGAGCATATGGACCGGGCTCTTTCGCAGCCCCAACAACAGATGGTCCAGCATTTCAAGCAATGGAAGCGCACTTAGTCTCCCTTCCCTATTGCCAGACTCAGGGGACATTGGTTGCTTCCAAATTGTAGGCGGACGTTTCGTTAAACTAGAGCTATCCTGACGATCCCGAAGAGTGGAGAAACATTGCCAGCTAGCAGTTGTTGGTGCTAGCCCGTATGCCAAGTTCTTGCTGTCAGATCTTTTTCAGCGCTTAGTCTCGCTTGTTTTTTCAATATGTCTTTGAGAACTCGCGCGTCATTTGCCGATACCGAACAACGAGTCAGATCAGGTCGTGGCAGGCAATAGTGTTTGGCGTGACCGAAGTTTCGCGAGAGGAATCAATCGAACCTGGGGCAGCATGGATTGCTTGCCTTACGCGGTGATCCAGCGTTTTTTAAGGACGAAAAAACATGAAAATGAAAAGACTTAATCTGTCAGCTGCACTCTTATCGTGCCTGGGGATGCTGGTCTCGCCAGTCGCGGCTGCCACGCCGGCAACTGCCCCACGTGATGTCGCACTGCACGAGGGCGGTGTGCTTCTAGGGCAAGTCGTCGATGCTCAGGGCGGATCCGTTGCTGGAGCTCCGGTTTCCTTGTACTCTGGCGGTAAAGAAGTTGCTCGCACGGAGTCGGATGTTGCGGGTAAATTTGCCGTCTCGGGTCTCCAGGGCGGTGTCTATCAGGTAGCCTCGGCTCAAGGGCAAGACGTGTACCGTCTGTGGAACGCTCAAACGGCTCCTCCAGCGGCACAGCGAGGCATGATGTTGGTATCGAATCCAGACATTGTCCGAGGGCAAGGCCCCTTTGGCGGCATTGCCAACTGGGTCTCGCAGCATCCGATTATCACAGCGGGTGCTGTGGCCGCGGCAATTGCGATCCCGCTGGCATTGGACGATGATGATCCACCTGCCACTCCCTGATCGGTCGAGTGGTAGCAGGAAAACATGAAGTCAGGAAGCACGCGGCGGGTTTCGCCGTGTGCTTCTTGCTTTTGATACCGCCAAGCAACTGCTAGCAGCCTCACCTTGCTGGTTGAGTACTTGGCCTTTGCTGGTCGTGGGCGATTCGCTACCATTCGCCCCGCGATACCAGGAGAAGCAGGGAAGGTTCTGCATTTTCTCTTGGTATGCTGTGCTTTTCGATGTCTCGGTTCTCTTCAATTCAGGGTGGGGCTAAAGGAGTCTCTTCAATGTCATTGCGTAAGTTTGGATTGATCCAACGGGGGAGTCTGTGGACAGCGGTTGCCGTTATGGTAACTCAGCCGCAATTGCTCCTTGCGGCCGAGCAGCCGGTTGCCGGTTCCGCGGCCCCTTCACAGACGACTCGGGCGATGATTGTGGTCGATGTCGCGTTGCAGCCCAACGGTCAGCTTTTTGGCCAACTGGTCGACAGCCAAGGCCGCCCGCAATCAGCAACGGAAGTACAGCTGACAGATGGGCAGAAGCAATGGCGCACAGAAACAGATCAACAAGGTAGGTTTCAGTTGACAGGACTATCTGGGGCCACCTATAGCGTGAAGGCAGGTGAACAAACGCAACTCATGCGTGCCTGGTCAGCCGGTACGGCCCCACCAAGCGCCAAGAGTGGTTTGCTGTTTGTCCAGAATAATGACGTGGTGTTGGCTCAACACTGTGCTTCGCCCGTGTGTGGCTCGGCAGTCGGAGCAGCCAAGCATCCGCTGGCAAACCCGTGGGTCATCGGCGGTCTGGTGGCAGCAGCCATTGCAATTCCGGTTGCGATTCACAATGCCGACGACGATGATGATCCACCGGCTTCGTCTTCCTGATCTGTTGCAGATGGAAATTGGTGATAGTGCTTACACGACGCCCTGGCTCTTCGGAGTTAGGGCGTTTTTTTTGTTTGCAGGACTGAGCTTCTTTGATAGCCGTAATCAACAAAGAACGTTTGTAAACACTCGTAAGCGAAGCAGTACGAGCCCCGCGACAAACAACAGAATGCTGGAAGGTTCGGGAACGGCCAGCGATTGGGAGAACATCCAATCGTACAACTCGTTTGAGTTGTAGAAGGGACTCCAGATAACGTGCCCGCCGCGCACCACTTCGGTGTAACGAATGTTCTCGGCAACTGCGGTCGGGTGACGTGACAAGGCAAGCGAATTGAAGTCGATCGGGTCGAGCGGGCCAAGTCCGGAGTAGGATCGGAAAGCGTCGCGAGATTGTTCGACCGGGACCGTGGTATCTTGCGCGCCATGGATGAGCCAGATGGGCGTATCTTGCCAGGGTTCAATTTGCGAGAGATCGGTAACAAAGCTGATGCCTGAGGACATTGGCACGGCTGCGGCGAACTTGAATCTGCCAGGTTCGATGTGGGTGTAGTAGTCAAGATAGTCGATCGTTCCAAAGCCACCCATCGAGAGGCCAGTGAGATACATGCGATCGGCGTCGACGTGGAAGTCGGCAATGATCCGATCCAACACATCGCCCGCCAGACCACGCGTGCTGCTGGTGTACCAATTGGTTGACGCCGGCGCTTGTGGGGCGACGAGGATGGCCGGGTATTGCGAGTAAGTCTGGTCGATCAGTCCTGCAATATGGTTGGCGACTTGCGACACATTGTCGCTGCCACGCTCGCCGGCTCCGTGAAGAAACAGTACGAGCGGGTAAGCGACATCAGGATCGTAGTTCTGTGGCAAATAATAGCGGTAGGTCATGGTGTTGCGGCCCGTGCCCTGCACAGCAGCAATGCCCTCAGACCAGGTGCGGGCGCCGCACGTGGCGGCAGCGCAGCAAGCGACCGCCATCGCAATTGAGCGGAAATAGTTTTGGATAAACACGGCAGCACTCCGTAGCAGATGCAAAAGAGATGAAGAACGAACCAGTTGCTGAACAAAGAGGAGCGGCGAAGCAAGCATGATTGCAGCCAGCCGATTTCAGCACGCTATGCTAAGAGATTCGCTTCACAAGCACCGCAGAGTGAGTCGAGGGGGTATGTTCTCCAGTCGAGAGTATTCTCGTGTTTTTTCCTGATAATGTCAACCATGTCAAAATGGCCATCAGAATGAGACGGGAGATGCTGCTAGACTGGGTGGAAAGCACAAGGCCCTTGAGCGGGCGGTAATGCGTTCTGGCGATTAGATTTCTGGAATTCGAGCGATCTGTGAATGCGGGATTAAGTTGGGCCTGGGGAACGTGGATGGAAGACGGTGAAGGCAAAGTCGAGCGATGTGTTTTCTGCAACGAGCGAGTAGCGGAACCTGCGCGAGTCCCTACGGTGTTTGGAGCGGCAGCGGTTTGCCGTAGTTGCTGGCCGCGGTATCGTCAGCACGTGCAGCGCGCGATCGATCTGTTTGGCGTTCAACAGCGGACAGCGGTCGCAGCCGACCAGGCGGCGTAGGCAGCAGGCATTACGCTACTTTGAGGATTGCAGCGGCAGGCTTGGCTTTGGCCGGCTCCTGGACGGGGATGATCTGGCTAAGCCGTTGGCGGATCAGCTCATTAGGTTCTTCGAGCACTTCGGCGAGTTGCCCCAGGTCGTGAAGGACATTGAGAAGCGAGCGCGTTTTGCCCTTGGCAACCATGATCTTGTCGTGCTTGGTTTGTACGTGCAATTCATGGTCGCTGTATAGCTCTTCGTATAGCTTTTCTCCTGGCCGCAGCCCGGTGACCTCGATTTCGATATCGTCGCCGACGCGCAAACCTGAGAGGCGAATCATGTCTTTGGCCAGATCCATGATTCGGACCGGGTCGCCCATGTCGAGCACAAAGATTTCACCCCCCTGCCCCATCGCGCCGGCTTGAACCACTAATTGAGCTGCTTCGGGAATCAGCATGAAGTAGCGGATCATCTCGGGATGAGTAACGGTAACGGGCCCGCCGCGGGCGATTTGCTCGCGGAAAACAGGAACGACGCTGCCGGCTGAGTCGAGCACATTGCCGAACCTCACCGTTACCAAGCGGCAGGAGGACGTATCGGCTTTCGCTTGGACGTATTGCTCGGCCAACCGTTTGCACGACCCCATTACGCTAGTGGGGTTGACGGCTTTGTCGGTCGATATCATCACGAGACCTTCGGCGCCGTGTTCTTCCGCCAGGTCGACGAGGTTTCTGGTGGCAAAGACAATATTCTTGACCGCCTCGCCGACGTGACGCTCCATAAGGGGGACGTGTTTATAGGCCGCGGCGTGAAAGATGATGTCTGGTTTGTGTTCGTCAAATACTGATTGCAGTCGGGCTCGATCGGTAAGGTCGGCAAGGGCGACTTCGAGATTGGCCTCCGGGTCAAGTCGGTGCAATTCGCGTTCGATAAAGAACTGTCCCGTTTCCGAGCGATCGACCAAGATCAGCTTGGCCACCGAGTAGCTGAGCAATTGACGGCAGATTTCCGAGCCGATGCTGCCTGCGCTACCGGTGACCATGACGGTTCGGTTGGCAACCCAGTGGCGAATGCCGTCTGTATCAAGGGTAACAGAAGGTCGTCGCAAGAGATCGGCGATGGCGACGGGCCGAGGGTTGACGGCGACTTTTTCGTGAATCAATTGTTCGTAACTCGGGACCACCTTCACGCGAAAGTCGTGCTGGTCTGCCAACTCGACCAGTTTGCGTACCTCTTTGCCTGAAAGCGAGCCTGTCGTGATGAGCACCTCTTCGACCTGGTGTCTGGCGGCGAGCAGGGCAATGTCGTTGTGGGTGCCCAGCACAGGCACGCCGGCGATGCGACGGCCCTGCACATGGGGGCGCTGATCGACGAAACCGATCGGGCGGTGTGCCAAATCAGCGCTGCGGCGAATACTTCGCAGAAGGGCTTCGCCCGAGTCGTTGGCGCCGACGATCAAGGCAGTCTTTCCTTTGGAAGGCGTCAGCAGGTTCCAGTTGCTATCGCGAATCAGTCTTGGCAAGGTGCGCAATGTGGCCAGCAGAAACAGGGTGGCCCCCCAATCGAGCAAGATCACACTGCGCGGGATCGTCACCTGAGACATCAGCATGGCATCGACTAGGGTGATGGCGACCGAACTGAAGGTGACGGTGCGAACGATCGTTACCATATCGTGAAATGTGACATAGCGATTGAATTCGAGATGCAATCGCGAATAGACCATTACGGCAATCTTGATGGCCGCAACCCACAGGATCGACGAGTAGAGACGTTGAGTTTCGGGGGCATCGAGTACGCCGTCGAACCGTAGTAGGAAGGCCGCGACATAGGCAACTGCGCCGACCGGCGCCAGGAGGGCAACTCTAGAGAATAGGTTTACCAGTTTGTTTTTGGTCATGGGATTATTGAGTTTGAAGTGGATCATCTGCGGATATTGCCTTGCGCTTTGGCCGATTGCGCGAGGGCGCCGTTAGCAGCCAGGACGAGCTGGCTGTGAACGACACTGTCGTCAGGCTTTCGCGCCAGGCACCAGCGGAGGTGAGTCTCTGCGAGTCGGAATTCTTGTGCTTTCAGGAGTGCCAGACCATATTCTTTGCGGACAAGGTAATCGTCGGGCGCAACTTCATAGGCATGGCTAAGGCTTAGTACTCCGTGGTCGCTTTCTGCGAGTGTTTGCTGCATTTGGGCCAGCGAACGCCATACGTATGCGGCGCGCTCGGAGGGATATTTGGGGCACTCCTTGTCTGCCAGGCTTTCAGCCTGCCGGACAATGTGTTGAATGTCCTCAGGGTTGCCGACTTGTTGGTACCACTGCCAGAGATAAACCAGGGTCCGCCAATCGGTGGGAAAGCTTTCGAGAAAGTCAGCCGCAGGGATTTGGCCGGCAAGCAGTCTGATGATTTGAATCTGGTGGGAGCCCTGCTCGAGAAAGATCTGCTGCCAGTGAGTTAGAGACTTATCGTAGCGGCCCAACAGCAATTCCTGTCGGCCAGCTTCGAACAGGACTTGGCCGTCGTGCGGTCGCACCTGCAAACTTTGTTGCAGGTAAGCGTCGATTGATTCGTGGTCGTGACCTTTGAGGAAGCAAAGGTTTGCGAGGTAAAGATAACCTTCACCTTGAAGTGGACATAGTTGAAGAGATTTCTGGGTGTGATAGTAGGCCAGATAGAGGAGCGCGCTGTTCTTGCCGAAGGCTTGCTGCAGCCATTGTTGCAGGGCCGCCGACGAAGCAAACTGAGATGCTATTGCGGCATCGCGAATCTGGTCGATGGGCATCGAGTTGGCGGAGTGTTTTTGTCGCATATCGAAGAGTTGCAGGTATTTGCCTGCCAAACGTAGATTCGCTCTGGCAGAATCAGGGTCGTAGGCGAGCACTTTCCGCAAGTGGACGATCATGTTTTCAGTCAGAAGTTGCTCCGTTTTTTCCTGGTCAACGGTTTGTTCCATGGAGAAACGGTGCAAATCACCTTCGTAGCGACGTTCTTGCGACGAAAGGAGATAGCGGCGCCAATGGGCATCTGCCCTCGCAGGACCAAGCGTTGCAGTAATTGCCCAAAGTGAGGCGAGTGAGGCACTGACGGCTAGTCCAGTCCAGCGGATACGAGAGCCAAAAGTGGCGCGCTTAGGCTGCGCGCAATCGCTTGAGGCTAATTGAGCTAACCTTAATGCGCAGCAGGACAATAGTATGGTGAACGACATGCAGGCGGGTATGAACCATACGAAGTCGACGAGAGCGTGGACGATGCTTGCTGCCAGGCCGGAAGTGGCTGCGACTGCCGCGACCAATTGCCGAACCGAGGGGGCACGCCGTACTGCCTGCCAACACCAACAGGCGATTGTGAGAATCGCAATCGCGAGCAACCCAATACCCAAGTAGCCGCATTCGGTGGCGATTTGCAGATAGCCGTTTTCCGCGTGCGTGTATTCTATGGTCAGCGATTCTGGCAAGTAGACGGGATAGATCTCTCGATGCGATCCGGCGCCAGCTCCGAAAAGGCCTCCCTGGCGAGTGGCAGCAAGATTGGCCTCCCAAATCTTACGACGTCCTCGGTTGCTATCGAGTTCGCCAATCGAGCCAGATGCGAGGTCGTCAAGCCGACTGGCAACGTTGTCGTATCCGTAGGCAGAGAGCATTCCAACGACCAGGACAGAGAGTGCTGCCAGGCCATAGAGAAAAGTGCTGGAAAGGACTCCACGAAAGTAGAGCAAGAGAACGCTGACGGCAATTGCAACGCCCAGGGCCACCATTCCTCCTCGCGAAAGCGAGAGCAGCACCGCAAAAACGACCAAAGGCAAACCAGCGCAAAGCAGAATGTCGGTCAATTGGATGTTCAGGCTTTGACGGCTGCGCTCAGGGTTGCTGCTCTGCAAGCGGAGGACAATCCAAGCCAGCAACGGGCCGATGCCCAAGACCAGGAAGTGCGCAAAATGATTTCGGCAGGCAAAGCTGCCCTTGGCAGCGTGAGTGGTCGTCGTGAAGGGATGTTCGTAAAACCAGAAGAACTTCCCGTTGTTGGTAAAAAACTGCACCAGGCCGAAGGCACTCATAACGATCGCGGCCACGGCAATGGACTTGAGCAGTTGTTCGATATCGGAAAGGTGTTCCAGGCGTTGGACGGCCGTAGTAAACAAGAGAACATAAGCAACGAGAGTTGCTAAAGCGACCTTTGTGGAACTGGGGGCAAGCGAGAGAGAAGGCCAAGCGCCAAGGGCAGCGGTTTGGCTGGAGTCTGAATTCCAGAGCGAGAGCAGCGAGTTGTTTCTAGTTGCAATTTGCTCCAGCCATTCTGCCGGCAATGGGGCGATTTGCAACGCGACCAGCAGTAGCGCGGCCATGCCGAGGAAATGCGCTAGGGTGTGTATCGAGGACGCCCGATGGAGTAAGACTTGCCGTATGAACCAAGTGGCGCCGGCAGTGGAAGCAATCGTCACAAATAGAAACCGGCCTAACGGCGAGTTGCCTCCGAAAAAGTAGGGAACGACAAAGACTGTGCTGAGCAGGCAGACGTCGACGATCTGTAGCAGAATAGCCGCGAGCAGAGGCTCAGGCGAAACACTCTGGCGGTGTGTTGAAGTCCTGTGTCCGCGGTGGTCTTGCCAACTAGTCATGGAATCCTTGCCCATGGGGTGGGAGCACTAAGCTGCCCGACGAGGTCGAATTGGAGCAGGAGGATCGATCGGCAGAGTTGTCGCAGCAGGGGGTGTCTTGGGAGCGAAGGAGGCGACGGGAGCATCGTATTCTTTAGGATACGATTCTGACGGTGGCGGGGCGTGTGTCGCGTCTCCCTCGTCGTGGTGGCCATACCCGTCGCCGTAGCCGTAACCATATCCGTAGCCATAGCCATACCCGTAGCCGGCCGAATCGTTTGACAGTGCATTAGCAACGACGCCAAGTACGCGGCAGCCTGCAGAATGGAAACTCTCGACAGCGCGGATAACCGAGCGGCGATGGTTTTTCTCTGGTCGCACGACAAGCACAGCCCCGTCGACAACTTGTCCGACGATCTGGGCATCGCTGACGGCTAACACCGGTGGGCAGTCGACAATCACGCGATCATAAATCGAATCGGCCCAGGCCAGCAGTTCGACAAAGGTCTTGCTACTGAGGAGCTCGGCAGGATTGGGTCTACGGAGTCCCACGGGCAACACATCGAGACCTTTCACTTCGGTTTGATGAATCAAAGGAGGCGCAGTGACTTCCGGCGGTTGGTCGGAAGCCAATACGTCGGCCACGCCGGGATGCCCTTTGAGATTGATCATGGCTGTGAAGCCGGGGCGTCGCAGGTCGGCGTCGATGACTAAAGTGCGTTTGCCTGCTTGAGCAAATGCGACGGAGAGATTGGCCGAAATCGTTGTTTTGCCGTCGCCCGGTTCGGAGCTGGAAACCAGGATGCGATCACACACATCGCCGTTGAGCGACAAGGAAGTTCTCAGGGTACGGAAAGCCTCGGTCTCGACGGAATTGGGCGTTTTATGGGTGTGAATTGCGGTGAGACCTTCGCCAGGCAGCGGGTCGAGTTTACGAACCATTGCGAGGATAGGTACTCCAAGTTGAGACGAAAGTTCTTCAGGAGAATTGAAGCGGTCGTCAAGAATGTCCTGGACATAGGCGATTACAATTCCTAGCAAAGTACCGCCCAGGAAACAGAAAATCACTACCAGGCGAAGTCGGGGGCTGACAGGTGATTGGTCTGCCAACGGTTCTCGAACCACGGTCGCTTTAATGGGAGCTTGCACCTGGCTGATATCGAAGGTGTCGATCTTCTCCGAAAGGGAGTCCAGATAGGCCTCAAGCCGTTCGACATCGTGCTCCATGATTTGGAGTTGAACGACATGATCGCTTTGTTCGACGGCTTCGGCTCTGGCAATCTCTAGAGCTTGCAGGAGCTGTTGTTCTTTTTCTTCCGCCTCGCGGACCGCGCGATCGATCATGTTCAATACGAGAGGCTTGGAAACGACTTCGTCCATCGCATTGAATCGCTGTCCGGCGCCTGCGCGATAGTTCTTCAAGAAATGTTCCAGGCCTGCAATTTGGTTTTTTAATTCGGCGATATGCGGGTGATTGGGTCCTAAAGAGGCCGAGAGTCGCTGCAGCTCTTCTTGGGCCGCAAACATTCGCTTTTGTTGCTCAGTGACCAAGAGCAGATCTTGGGAACTGAGGCCCATGGACGCAAGCATCATCTGTTTGCCGAGCGTCTCCTCGATGCTCGACAGGTGTTGGTTGATACTCTCTCCGCGTTCCAGGCCTTGCTTGATTGCCGCGGCGGTTGCTTGCAACTGAAGCCGATTGATTTGGGCCTCGGTCCAGGCTTCATTGAGATTCGCTACTCGTTGGACTATTGGCTGGACCGATTGGTCTTTCGAGGCGACGGCCAGATGCCCGATGCTTTTGCGGAATACCTGTAGCTCCTGTTGCTTGGCCGAGAGTTCGCTTTGACGTTGGCTGTAACCGTCCTTGAGAACATCGACAAAGTCTCCTGCGCTTCCCTTGTGAGTTTCGTCGACGAATTCGAGGTACGACTGGATGATGGCGCGAACAATGGCGGCGGCTGCTTCGGGTTCGAGCGAGCGGTATTTTACCTCGATGAGATTGGTCTTCCGCGTGACTTGAGCATCGAGCTGGGTGGCGATCTTGTCGGCCCACTGCTTGGGAGAGACGCCTTGCAAGTCGACCCGATGTTCGGGAGCCAACTGCTCGATTGCATTCTGAATGACAATCGGGCTACTGACCAACTCGCGATGGGTGGCCATCGTGTTGCCAGAGCTGTCATGATCGCTCACTGAAGAGAGCTGATCTTGCTGCTGCTCGACGATTAGCAGCTTGGCTTTCGACTCGAAGTAGCGAGGGGCCAGATAGTAGTAGGCAGCGCCGGCAAGCCAGACCAGATACATCGCTGAAAAGACGATCTTCTTGCGGCAACGGATGATGTGGAAGAATCGCAGCAAAACCGGGATCAGGTCGCTGAGCGGTCCGCGATCATGTTCAGGAAAGGTCGAGAGTTCTGATTCTTGAGTCATTCTGAGAAACTGCTTAACAGGTGAATCGCGGGAGATGCCCGTTTGCTGCTTACTTACTTGTTTGCCGTCAAACCTTAGGCCAATTCCATTTTCGAATCAGGTGAGTTGTAATCGAAGTTTGCTAAAATACGGTCGTTCTGCCGGCAATTCCGACGGAGACGTTAATAATCTTCGAGAGCGTATCGACAACGACTGTTGCGGGGGTCTGCTCGATGGTCACGGTGTCGCCGGCGGTCAGCCGGATATTCTCGGCTCCGTTGTGTTTTGCTTCAGCGAGACTCGCCTGGATGACAATCGGTTCTGGACGATTCTCAAGTCGTCGAATGACGAACACTTTGTTAGCAACGGGCGAACTTCGCCCACCGGCCATTGCAATTCCGTCCAGCAGGTGGACGTCTTGATCGACGGGCAACTCGAACTGTCCAGGTTTGTTTACCAAACCGCTAACGTGGAACACCTTGCTCTTTCGCTTGGTGACCATAACGACATCGCGATCGTTGAGTCGAGAATCGATCCGACCAGGAAACCGTGCATCGGCAAGGTTGATCCGAGAGACTTGCGGTACATTTTGAGGCGCCACTGGTGCGCCAGATGATTGAAGCGATTGATACGCGGCCAGTTGCACATTGCCATTTTCTGACTTCGGAGCAGCGTCGTTGGCTGCTAAGAAAGTGTTTTGAGATGCTTGCCGCATGACTTCAATTTCCGTGCTCGCTTTTTCGGTAAGCCCGCCAGCGGCCGCCAGGGCAGTCACGACATCGCAACTGCCCCGAGGGATTTCATGAACGCCAGGGTTGGTTACCGCTCCAAGTACTGTGATTCGATTGACCGCTCGGGTTTTGACATCGACGGTCACAACCGGGTGAAGATAGATGCCGCGCTCGATAGCAGTGGTTGTAATGCTTTGGCTGGCATCGAAAGCTTCCATGCCCGATACGGGGACAGGGCCGATGAGCGGTATGGCGACGGTGCCGTCGTTCGCCACGCGTACGATCATCGGGGCCACTCGCTCGTCGTCGCGGCCGGTGGCGATGGTGACTTCCAGGAGGTCTCCTGGTGCAAGCAGCGAGTTTTTTGAACCGGCGCTGGCAAGGGTCGATAGATTCAGATTGCTCTCTCCCTTGTTTGCGGCAACTCGAAACTCTGGTGGGAGATTCCTGGCGCGAAAGATGGGCGACCGACACCCCGTCGCAACTGTTGCGGCCACCAGCAGCACCATCATCGTTAGGAGATCGATTCGGGGCATCTTCGGCAGTAATCCTCCGGCCAATTACCGATTAAGCATTGCCAAGGCAACGAGTGCAGTTGGCAATGTTGTTGAACAGTATCTCCAGAGCTATGCAAAACGCTCCGGGCAAGCCCCTCGCAGTGATTGCGCGGGCGTTCCCCCAATCTGCGGGATGGGGGTAATTACTATTTATGCACAGATGTCGCAAGCCCTATGGACAAGGGCGATACCCTAGTGGATGGGCCAGCTCCGCTGAGTCGCTGCTAGCTGCGGCTGCAGCACAGAGCAAGCAAGCTATCAAGTGGCCTTTGGGAGCAGAGATCGTAATCTATGCTTTGACGATCTTTTCGCGCCCTTGCGAGACGTTTTGGGTTGCATTGCGAGTGTCGACCACTAAAGGCGAGTGCTTGACAATGAAATCGTAGTCGTAGGCGCTGTGGTTGGTGGCGATAAGGACGCAATCTTGGCTGGCTAGGTAGCTGGGGGTAAGTTCGCAACTTGCCAGTTTGGGGACATCATGCGATCGCATGGAAGGCAGTTTTGGGACATGAGGGTCGTTGTACGAAACCTCGGCGCCTTGTGCGATCAAACCTTCCAGCAGAACGAAGGAGGGGCTTTCGCGGGGGTCGTCGACGTCCCGCTTATAGGCAATTCCCAGTAGCGCAATTTTGCTGCCGCGTACGGGTTTGCTGCGATCATTCAGCGCGTCGCTGACTCGTTTGAGTACGTATTGGGGCATCTGCGAATTGATTTCCCCTGCCAACTCAATGAATCGAGTCGGCATGTCATACTTGCGTGCGACCCAACTGAGGTAGAAAGGATCGATAGGAATACAGTGGCCACCCAAGCCAGGGCCCGGGTAAAACGCGGAGAAGCCAAAGGGTTTCGACTTGGCCGCGTCGATCACTTCCCAGACGTCGATGTCCATTCGCTGACACAGGATTTTGAGTTCGTTGACTAGCGCGATGTTTACGGCTCGGTAGGTGTTCTCAAGTATCTTGCACGTTTCAGCCACCTCGCAGGAGGAGACGGGCACAATATCCGCAACCACTGCTCGGTAGAGCGCATCGGCTACGCGCTGGCTCGGCTCGTCGAAACCACCCACTACTTTGGGAATCTTTGCGGCCGAAAAATCAGGATTGCCCGGGTCTTCCCGTTCGGGGCTATAGGCGAGGAAGAAATCCTGGCCCACTTTCAAGCCCGATTTTTCCAATTCTGGCAGCATGACGTCGCGCGTCGTACCTGGGTACGTCGTGCTTTCCAATACGACCAGCTGTCCAGGGCGAAGAACGCTGGCGATCGTCTGGACGGTGGAAACCACGTAGCTCAAGTCGGGGTCGCGCGACTCGGTGAGGGGCGTGGGAACACAAATCAGCAGGGCGTCTGCTTTGGCCAGACTCTTGGGGTCGGAACTGGCAGCGAACTTGCCCGATTGTTTCCAACTACGCAGCCACTCGGAAGGGATGTGACCGATATAGCTTTCGCATTGATTGAGTTTTTCGATCTTGCGCTGGTCGACGTCGTAACCAAGGGCCGAAAAGCCTGCCTCGATAAATGCGTGGGCCAGAGGCAAACCTACATACCCCAAACCGATGATCCCCACGGTCGCCTGTTTCTTCTCGATCAGGTCTTCCAAGGAGTCTAAAGCATTGGCGTGCGGCATAGAGAAACAGTCCTACCGAATACGGGCGAGAAGGGAATAACGGGGCAGATGGCGGTCAAGAGCTCAGGAGCCTGGCCCGTAAGAGTCTACCTGGGGATGCGTATCATGTCGACCTTGCTAGGGGCAGTCAATCGCTACTATTATGGTTTGGGTTCGCCGCTTGTTTGGCTAGGGGCTCGATTGCTCAACACTTCGAGATCCTCTTCGGAGAGGTCAAAGGATACAGATTCATGAAGTACCTGGTTACCGGCGGGGCCGGATTCATCGGTTCTCACATCGCGTCGGCCCTGGTCGAGCAAGGCGAAGAGGTACGGGTGCTTGATAATCTGAGTACCGGTCGGATTGAGAACCTGGCTCATTTGGATGGCAAGGTGGAGTTTCTTGAAGGCGATCTGCTCGATCGCAAAGCAGTCGAGAGCGCGGTCCAGGAGGTCGAGGTGGTGTATCACCAGGCCGCATTGGCGTCGGTTCCGCGTAGTGTTGCCAGGCCGATGGATACGCATGCAGCTTGTGTCACTGGGACGCTCAATGTGCTTGATGCGTCGCGTTTGGCCGGTGTTCGTCGGGTCGTTTATGCCGGTTCGAGCAGCGCCTATGGCAACCAGCCCTTTTCGTCGAAGCGGGAGACCGATCTGCCTGCGCCGTTGTCGCCGTACGCTGCAGCCAAGTTTGCCGGCGAGTCGTACTGCCGGGCCTTTGCTGCAACCTATGGCCTGGAGACGGTGGTTATCCGTTATTTCAATGTCTTCGGACCTCGGCAGGATCCGCATAGCGAGTACTCTGCCGTAATTCCGATCTTCGTGACAGCAATGCTAGCAGGAAAGCGGCCGACGATATACGGCGATGGAAAGCAATCGAGGGACTTCACCTATATTGAAAACGTGGTGCGAGGCAACCTGGCTGCGGCTGTGGCTCCCGACGTGTCGGGGAGAGTCTTCAACGTCGCTTGTGGCAGTCAATTTACGTTGCTTGATCTGGTAGCTGCTATCAATCAAGTGCTGGGAACCAAGATCGAGCCCCAATTTGCGGAGGCGCGCGTGGGAGACGTTCGCGAGAGCCTGGCCGACATCACAGCTGCCCGCAAGTGCTTGGGTTATGAGCCGGTTGTCGATTTTACCGAAGGGTTGCGCCGCTCGATCGAATACTATCGAGATCTCTCCCGCTGAGGGATTGATCTTGTATCGTGGCCTGGGTTTTTCTAGCCTCCGCTCCCTCCCCCGCTCTGAGGAGGGGGAGGTATTGTCCGTGGCCAGATAGGAAACGATCGAGATGAACTTTGCCCTCATTGGCGCGGCGGGCTTTATTGCCCCGAAGCATTTGCAGGCGATACACGACACCGGCAACGATCTGGTTGCGGCGGTCGACCCTCACGACTGCGTCGGCAGGTTGGACGGATTCTTCCCCGATGCACACTTTTTTACTGAAATAGAAAGGTTCGACCGGTATCTCGAGAAGCGTCGCCGAGGAGACGAAGACGATCATGTGAAGTATGTGAGTATCTGTTCGCCCAATTATTTGCATGATGCC
The DNA here is from genome assembly GCA_020427155.1 of Planctomycetales bacterium. Taxonomy (GTDB): domain Bacteria; phylum Planctomycetota; class Planctomycetia; order Pirellulales; family Lacipirellulaceae; genus Bythopirellula. The sequence goes on from JAGQOW010000019.1 coordinate 48,465, forward strand.
CACGTTCGTTTGGCTTTGCGGGTCAAAGCCCATGCGATTTGTGAAAAACCGTTAGTTATTTCTCCGTGGAATCTCGACGCTCTTGAAGAACTCGAGGCAGAGCATGGCCGACGAGTCTACACCGTTTTGCAGTTGAGGTTGTTGCCTTCGCTTATCAAGCTGAAGCAAGAGCTGGCGGAAAAGGCATCGGGCGAGCGAGCGGACATATGCCTCACCTATATCACGCGTCGCGGCCGATGGTACGACACATCGTGGAAGGGCTCTCACGAGAAGTCTGGCGGCGTGGCGTTGAATATCGGGATCCATTTTTTTGATCTCTTGCATTGGCTGTTTGGCGAAGTGGAGAGCAGCAAGGTGCATCTCAGCAATCCTCGGAAGATGGCGGGAATGCTTTATCTGGAACGTGCCCGAGTGCGTTGGTTTTTATCGACCGACGCCGATGACTTGCCTGATGAGGTAGTGAGCGACGGGGGATATGCGTATCGCTCGATGACTTTCGACGGACAAGAGATTGAGTTTTCTACGGGATTCAAAGACCTTCACACGCAGGTTTACGAAGAAGTTCTCGCTGGCCGGGGAACAGGCATTCGGGACGCTCGTCCGGCAGTTGAGCTGGCGTATTCGATCAATCGAAGCGATACGGAATCAGTTCTAGCCGATGCCCATCCGTTCGTGTCGCGGGTATCGAGCGTCAGGCTGCCCCGCCAAGACCGGCCTGCTAGCAGAGCTGCCTGAGACTCTTCTTGCACAAAACCTTCAATTCGCTTTACACTCTCGCATCGACGTTATGCAAGGATCGCGTGCCAAAAGCGAGGGCATTGCCATGGATGGCAACCTGGGGTTTTCTGTACATGAGTCGTCTTATATAGACGAGGGCGTCGTTGTAGGCGACAAGACTTGTATCTGGCATTTCTGCCACGTGCTGACAGGCTCGGTGATTGGCCAAAGCTGCCGCATCGGGCAGAACGTGGTGATAGGTCCCCGGGTTCAGATCGGCAGCAACGTCAAGATTCAAAACAATGTTTCGGTGTACGAGGGGGTGACGCTGGAAGACGACGTGTTCTGCGGGCCCTCGGTCGTTTTTACCAACATTCTCACACCGCGCTCGGCGTTTCCGAGAAATCGTAGCGAGGACAATCTTGCCACCCTCGTGAAGCGCGGGGCCAGTATTGGCGCCAATGCAACGATCGTCTGCGGCACTACGATCGGTGAGTGCGCATTGATAGGTGCAGGCTCAGTCGTGACGAAAGACGTTGAGCCGTATGCCGTGGTGTATGGTAACCCAGCACGACAACGTGGTTGGGCGTGTGAATGTGGGCTGATTCTTGAGTTTGTGGATACCAGCGCACAATGTACCGGTTGCAGACGGCGGTACATGCAATCGAACCAGGGCTGCGTAGAACTCGTGAAAGAAGGCAGGCAAGCGGCGGCGTAACCCAGGGCTCGCGTTGGAGCATTCAGTCACTTCAGAACAAATTCGGCAGGAAAGCAAGCGTGATTCCTTTATGTGACTTGCAGCAGCAATACTCGGTGCTGAAAGAAGAGATCGATGAAGTGATGCAGCAGGTAGCTGCTGAAGCGAACTACATTCTCGGGTCCAATGTGCGGGCCTTCGAGCAAGAAATGGCCGCCTACTGTGGCTGTCGCCATGCTATCGGGGTTGGCAGCGGCACCGACGCGCTCCATCTCTCGTTGCGTGCACTTAACATCGGTCCTGGCGACGAGGTAATCACTACGCCGTTTACGTTCATAGGAACGACCGAGGCAATCTGCATGGTCGGCGCCAAGCCGGTATTTGTGGACATTGACTCACGGACCTACAACGTTGACGTTTCTTTGTTGGAAGCAGCAATCACTGACCGGACAAAGGCAATCTTGCCGGTCCATCTTTACGGTCAGCCTTGCGATATGGGGCGAATAGTACAAGTTGCCGAAACCTATGAATTAGCGATTGTCGAGGATTGCGCGCAAGCGGTAGGTGCGACTTATCAAGGCAAGCGAGTGGGAACCTTTGGAAAAGCAGGTTGCTTGAGCTTTTTTCCCAGTAAGAACTTGGGTTGCTTCGGCGACGGCGGCATGGTGCTGACGAATGATTCGCAAGTTTTCGAGCGAGTCGAAATGCTGCGGCGGCACGGCGGCAAGGTGAAGTATCATCATAGCGAGATTGGCCTTAACAGCCGCTTGGATGAGTTGCAGGCGGCGATTCTGCGGGTGAAACTTCGTTACTTAGATGGTTGGAATCGATCGCGCCGCGAGCATGCCTACCGCTATAACCGATTTCTGGAAAGTGTGCCGGAAATTCAACGGCCTGGCGAGTTCGGCGTGCGAGATTCGGCAGTTCCGACCTGCACGAGTGAAGCGAACGAAGGGATCGAGGCCGTCTATCATCAATACACCGTTTCGGTGGCCGATCGCGAGACGATTCAATCGGGATTAGGCGATGCCGGCATTGCCAGCGCAATTTACTATCCTGTTCCGCTTCATCTTCAAGAAGTGCACCGCGATTTGGGGTTGGCGGTTGGGACGTTTCCGGTTGCAGAGTCCGCGAGCAAGCACTGCTTGAGCCTGCCCATGTTCCCCGAACTGACTGAAGAGCAGGCGTTTAGCGTCGCTGAGCGGCTGCGACGATTGACTGCTCTGGAATGTCAGGCGGCGTAGGCTTTTGATCGCGAACCAAATGACGAGAGCCAACGGAGCGGGTGGACACTCAAAGATTGCGTTGTAGGACACATTCTTATGGCTAGGGATTCAACTTGGAGCATCGGCAGATCACTTCGGTTGCAAGCCGTAGTGAATCTTGTCGCATCTCACTGGAATCACGGCATCGTGTTTCTGCAGCTAGCGCTTAATGCAGTGGTTGGGTATGGATTTACCCGTATGTTGGCGAACATGTACGGGGTATCGGCGGCCAAAGACGGGTTTGACATCGCATATTCGGTTCCGTTCATCATTCTGAATCTGAGCGGATTCGCATTTGGCCACGCCGTCATATCGACGCACTTTGCCAAGTTGCGGGTAACTGATCCAGAAAAGCTGCAGGTCGTCTTCTCGACGATTCTGCATTTGATGCTGCTTGTCGGGGCCCTGCTGGTGGGGGCTTGCTATGTTTGGGACGAGCAGTTGATTCAACTACTTGCGCCGGGGCTCCCTGCCGCTGCACGCGACCAAGCCCGGCAGTCGATGCTGTTGATGCTGCCCCTGACGTTCACTTTGGGGCTCTCTGCTTATTGGAGTGCCGTTTTGGTGGCGTTTAAGGTTCCCTTTACGGCCGAAGCATGCCAGCTGATCAGTCGTTTGGGAGTGCTCGTCTGGTTTCTGGCGTCGGGTCCCGCTTTTGGATTCGTTGGAATCTCGTTGGGGCTGGTGGGGGCAAGTGTGAGCGGGCTGGCGTTTGAATGGTTTGTTTTACGAAAGTATACGGGACTGTCGCTTACCCTGGATTTTTCACCGCGAGATCCGAAAGTACGCGAAGTCGTCTGGCAGGGCAGCAGTTTTTTGGTTGCGACACTTGTTG
>JAGQOW010000208.1 GCA_020427155.1 Planctomycetales bacterium
CGAAGCCGAACACGCCCCGGCAATAGCGGCGTAAAAAAACTGGCCCGCCGCTGTCCGAAAGTCGTGGGCTATCGCACAAACTAGACTGTTTGCCCATGACAATAGAACGGGCAGAACATGCTATCATCGTACCGGCTGAAAGAGCCAACTGGGGTACGATCACACGTACATCCTTGAACAGCTTATGAATATAATCAACCAGTGATTCAGTTGCTGCAAGCTCTCCGCCGGGGGTATGCAGCACCAAATCCAACCCCTTGCTGCGGTCCAGATTGTTGGCAGCCCCCATGAAGCCAACTTTATCGTAGTCTGTTATCTGAAAAGTACCGCGAGGGTCTGGAGATTGCAGCCAGCCACTGTAATAGATGATTACGTTGCGATCAGTTTTCTCATGAAGTTTCTGAAGATAACGACGCCTTATGATGTCGTGAGTAGAACCTTCTGCCTTAATCGCAATTAGCACCTCATTCCAGTTTGGCATGCGATTAGATCAACACAGAGTCGTTAAATGTTGGACGTTGAATGACTGAAGATCCACTGGCGAGTGCTACTTTCTTGTGGTTCGCCAAGCCTTGCCAAGTACTTGAAGTACTCGATTCGACGGGGGTCACTCAATCCCAATTCTTGGTACGTCTTATCAATATTGTACCTAGTAAGCTTGATCTTCTTTTTGGGTTTCTTTTTCATAGCTTGCCTGGTCTTTTTCTGATGGAAAGTCGCGAACTACCAAGAGCAATGGTTGTCACTCACACAAGCGTACCATACACATAGCCGCAAGATCGGATGGTCGCCAAGATTCAGAATATCCCCAAGATCCGCGCAATCCAATCTTTTCCACAGAATAGTAGGAATAACTAATTATCTCACCAATACCAGTCAACTTCTAGCCCCCTGGCAACTGCTGGCATTCCGGGCTAAAAAGACAAGCAGCCTGTATCTTAGTTCAGTTATCGGACAGGATTTGCCCCCCTCCCTCAGGCTACTCCCCCCGGCGATTCGGCAAGCCGCCAGACGTATCCCAGAGATGATGCTGAGTAGGCTCCCTGCTGCCGAGTCACACTCAAATATGCTACTTGGCCCCCATTTGACCAAAGGCCCAATCGACAATCGCCTGCCCAATCGGCTGAAGGTAGCCAGCCCTGAGCAAGCCAAACACTGAGACGATTGCAATCAGTACCAGAACGACGACAACGATCTGCTTGCCGGCTGCCTGAAGTTCGTCATCCCGCTTGTCGTCTGCCATTGTTATAAGCTCAGTCTTTTTGCGATGCTCGGCCAGAGACGAAAAACCCAAGGATGATCGGTAACGCACTTTACTGCGGGGAACTACCCGGAATACTGGTATGTAGAATCCAGGAGTCTCCCCTGGTCTCTCGTTGACGTCGCCAGTTGAGTACGAATAGCCGATCAGCCGCCAATGATTAGAATAGCTTGACCGCAAGTTTGGCATGAGTGCAGGACGAAACACTACAATCCAAGTAGCTCTTTGAGTACCTTGATCGTAGGGGTTACTTTGGCTACGAAGCTCCAGCCGTTAGCAACTTTTTCTGTCAGCCATTCGGACAAATGCTGCATTGCAACTCTGTATCCCAAGTGTCCGGTGCCTTCGCCAGCGGAGCCTTTTTCCTTAACATCGTCTAGCGCTTCGTTTTGACTCTTGATAGCGTCTGCAATCTCTCTAGTCGCTTTCGCCTCAAGTTGCCCGTTAACTTGAAATTCAATGTCATCTCCATCGGTCCTCACTGAGACCCCAAGGCTTTCGCTCTTACCAGCATGAAAGACAACTCTAACGTCCTCCATGTGGCTGCGATCATCACTCGGATCTCTAGCGGAAACGGTAATAATAATCCTGCGATCAGCCATCAGAGCCGCCCCCCAATAGGGCTTGGCGATCTGTCAAATACCGTCAGATCCTTCAGCGCAAGTCCTTTGCCTCCCAGCGAATGGTGGAACGCATTAGCAAGCAGTATCAACTCCTTGGCCTGCTTTATTGTTTCTTCATCGCTGACACCATCGGGAATCTGTATCTCAATCACCAGCTCTGAGTCGCCACTGGGGATGGGTTCCTGTCCCAATCTCTTTTCGGTCCATTCCGTTTGCCAACCTTGCATGCTCTCATCAGTCCAAACCGAACCAAGTTCATTAAGATCGATTGGATCGCCCTGAATGCCCGCCTGATGGCCAGTTAGCTCAAGCAGCCTTTGAAAATCAGCAATCTGGGCAGTCTTAACATGGCGAGCAATGTTATCTCTTGTGAGATCTTCTGCAGCAGCAAGGGCATGATTGGCAGCGGATGCGGAGGCAACAATGCAAAGTTCGGGATCTCGAAGTGCATTTGCGGCAGCTGCAGCAGCGGCAAAAGCAGCGACATCGGCATGATCATTGGACCTAGCGTTGGATGCAGCTTCAGCCTCTGTCTCACTAAAGTAATCCTTGCCAGCTACATAAGCTTCAGCAATCACTATCGCTTGTTCAGCAGATCGAGCGAAGGAATCATCGACGAGAGGCAAGACCCTTCGCGCACATCTCGCGGCAAATGCAACCGCACCACGCAAGGAAAGCCTCTCTATCGAAGTATGGTAATTCTCCACTGGTCATTCTCCAGGATAAGGAAGCTGGCGTCATTGTAGCAGGCAAGTTAGGTGGGGAGCAAATCAACAAGAAATAGCCCCCGTAGCACCAATGCCGAGCTCTGCAAACCAAAGCTTCCGCATGGAGTTTAGCTCCCCCGCGCCGGCCGCTTACGCACTGACACGCGGGGTACGTTTCGAAATGTCAAAGAACTCGTGCTGCCAGGTATCGCCGCGATTTCACACTCTCAAGCCGATTTCCACCAATCTGCGGCGTCCCTCTCCTCGTCGATCCGGGCTTCGATTTTTGCTACCAACCTTTCGAGCCGCCGGCGGACCGTCGACGCATTGTTTGCCGCAGTCGCCAGGCTTTGTTGCAGCTCGTTGCCCGCGTCCAGCCAGTCGACCACCTCGCGCTCGAGCCGCTGGCACGCCTCTTGCTGCTCGCGGTAATCCAGCCGCAACCTCTCAAGTTCTGCCAGAGTTTTCTTTTTTGCGTCGCTCATGCTCGTAGTACTCCCCCGTTGCGTACCGTGTCGAGCAATCGGTTGTCACGTCGCGCCTGCCTTTCTTCGGCCCGCTCGATCGCCCGGGTGATATTTTGGGCCTGCTGCCCTGCCCCCCGCCCCCGGGCTTCGGCAGCCGCCGAGCTAAATGTGGCAAAGACTTCGCTTTTCAGTTGGTCGGGCGTCGGGGGCGTGAAGTTCTGCAACGCGTCGAGTCCGCCGGCAGCCAGCCGCACTGCCTGCGACACAAAACTGGCTCCTTGCGAAGTTTTCGTACGAACGATATCGATGAACGCTTGCCCCCACGCCTCGCCCGCTCGTTCCCCTTCCTGCTTGGCCGTGTCGACCGCCGGCACGTTGGGCGCCGCGCTCCCCAGCGGGTTGGCGTCGCGCACGATGCGTTCCGTCCGGGCCAGCCGTTCCCGCAGGTTGGCCAGCTCTTTTTCGCGCCGGATAATCTCTTCGAGCTCCGCCCCTTCGGCCTTGAGTGCTGTTATGGCCAGCTCCGCCAGGCCAATCTGAAGTTTGAGCGACAACTGCGATTGCCCGCCCTGCGCTGCGCGAATTTGCGCCAGGGTTTTTTCGGCTTTCGTGATGCGGCCCGTGCCGCTCTCGACTCCGGCTACGAGATCCCCGTATTCTTGTCGCAACTCTTGAATGATCTTTCGCGCCTCTTCCTGCTCGGCCGTCGTAAGCCTGGTTCTCGCGGCCAATTGCTCGAAACGGGTCACCAGCGCCTGCAGCTCCGCGGGATCCCGATCCGTCTGCCCGCGGTTGAGTTTTTGTAGCGCCGCGTCGATGCCGTCGATGGCGTCGCGAGTCCGCAACGCCTCGAAGGCGATGGCACTAAATGCAGCCGCCACGAGTCCTAGACCCACCGTTACGGGGTTGCCCGTAATGAACAGTAGCGCCGCCTTGATTCCCCCCAGGCCGAGCGCCGCCAGCTGCAGCGAACCGCCGAGCGTCACCAGCGCCGCTCCGAGCGCGCCGACCCCGGCGGCCGCTTTCGCAACGGTCACTACCATTTCGCGGTTCCTGGTAACGAAGTCGATTGATGTTCGCAAAATGCCTTTCAGACTTTCGGCGAACTCTGTCATTGGCCCGGCGATGGCCGCCCCGAATTGAACGACCAAGGCTTTGGTTTGCTCTTTCAATCGCCCCATCGCGTCGGTGAGCTCCGCTGCGGCATTGGCATCGTCATCACTGAGGGTAATTCCCAGCTGCCGCGCCTCTTCTCTCAATTGGTTCATCCCGGCCACGCCGTTTTCTAGTAGCGGCAGCATATCCGCCCCGCTGCGGCCAAACACCTTCATCGCTAGCGCTGCCCGCCGCGATTGGTCGTCGACCCGCGAGAGCCGCTCGGCAAAAATTTGAAACTGCTCTTCGGGGCCCTTGCCTTTCAGGTCGTCGAGCGTGAGCCCCAAGTCGGCCAGGTTGTCGATCGCCGTCGACATGCCGCGCTCGGCGTCGAGAATTCCGCGGGTCATCCCGCGAATGCTTTTTTCAATCGCCTCGATCGTGGTGCCGCTCTGCTGGGCTGCGAACTTAAGTTCTGAGAGCGATTGCGCTGAGAAACCGGTTCGTTTCGCCATTTTTTGGATGGCGTCGCCGACACTCGCAAACGTCGCCGCCGCCCCCGCCAGCGGCCCTACGGTCGCCGCGGTGAGCGCCGCGCCAAACTTCGTAAGCCGCTGCCCCGCCTGGTCCAGCCGCTTCTGAAAGTTGGCATCCTTGAGCAGCAATTCGACATACGCTGCCCCTGCCCTGATATCTGATCCTGCCCCCATCGTCGGTTACACCTCCAGCAGTTGTTGCACGCGTGCGTCAATGTCGCGTTCCAGCTTGTCGAGCATTTGCTGGCGCAGTTCGGGGTTTTCGAGTCGCTCCAGCGCCCGGCCAATCGCATCGCGTTCGAGGGCCTCCTGCGCCCGATACGCCTTGATGATTTTGCGGGTATGCGACGGCGAAAACTTTTCAATTGTTTCGATCAACGCTTCGGTGGCCCGGTCAATCGCATCTCCAATTACCTGCATGTAAAAGTCCGCTTCCGTGACTCCCTGCTGCTGGCGCTGCCCGGCGCAGAGCAGAAACACCACCCGGCACAGCAACACCGGGTCTCGCCTGAGACGTAAGAAGGTGTTGTCATCGCCCGCCGTGTCGAGCAAAAACGCTGGGTCGACTTGCTCGCGAATTGCCTGGATTGACAGCGCCGTCACGTCGACGGCCCAGCTGCGTCCCTGGTTGTCGGTAAAACTTGCCATGCGTTTTTTCCTTGTTGGGTTGAGGTGTTTTCTTACTTGGCGAGGCCGCCTCGCCATTGGCCGGCAAACCGCGGGGCCGCCCGCTCG
>JAGQOW010000209.1 GCA_020427155.1 Planctomycetales bacterium
TGGTCCGAGGTGCGTCGAGTGCACAGCGGTTTGGGTTCTACGAGCAAATTGCTATCATACTGCACACCTTAGAGCACGCCTACTCAGACTCTCACTCTACCGGTAGCATAGGACGCCCCCGTATGGCAGTTAAGGTTGAATGCGTACCACTACTGAAGTCAGGCGCTTGGCACATAAGTGGCTCGACACGACGCGGCGAGATATTCAACCCTTCTACAGGCAAGGTAATCGCACATGTCCCCCTGTGCGATGCTGCCGAAACTGCTGCCGTTGTCGAATCCGCTGCCCAGGCGTGGCCCGCTTGGCATAAGACTCCCACCGTCGAGCGCGCCCGTGTCATGTTTGCCTGTCGTCAGTTGATCGTCGAGCACTTCGAAGAACTGGCAGCGCTGATTACGAGAGAACACGGCAAGACACTTGCCGAGTCGCGAGCCGAGGTCCAGCGCGGACTCGAAATGGTCGAGTTTGCCTGCGGGATCCCCAGCCTGCTGATGGGCGATACGCTGCAGAACCTCGCCGCCGAGGTTGACGCTGAGACCATACGACGTCCGCTGGGCGTCTGCGTCGGCATCACGCCCTACAACTTTCCGCTGATGGTGCCGCTGTGGATGTTTCCCGTGGCGATTGCTTGCGGAAATACTTTTGTTCTGAAACCTTCTGAAAAAGTGCCGCTCTCAGCCATTCGCATAGGCGAACTCTTCATCGAGGCGGGGTTGCCGCCTGGGGTATTCAACATTGTTCATGGCGACCAGGACTGCGTCGACGCCCTGCTCGAAGATCCCCAAGTTGCAGCCGTTTCTTTTGTTGGCTCCACTGCCGTCGCCAAGTCAATCTACGAAAGAGGAACCAAACATGGCAAACGTGTTCAAGCAGCCGGAGGCGCTAAGAACCATCTGATCGTAATGCCTGATGCCAATCTCGATCAGGCGGCAGCAGCCGTCGCGGCAAGCGCCTACGGCTGCGCTGGACAGCGTTGTATGGCAGGCAGCGTGGTGGTGGCGGTAGGCAATATCGCCGATCCGCTAGTAGAGATGCTTAGCAAACACGCTACCTCGTTGCGAGTAGGGCCAACCGATGGAGTCGAGCAGGTCGACATGGGGCCGCTCATCCGTCCACAGCATCTCCGACGCGTTTCTAGTTATCTGGATGTCGCGCTCAGCGAAGGCGCTCGAGTCGTTGTCGACGGTCGGCTGAACCATAAAACCGACGGCTTTCTCTTGAGACCATGTATCGTCGACCAGGTGGAGCCCGGCATGCGGTTGGCGAGCGAAGAGATCTTCGGGCCCGTGCTCGCGGTGGTTCGCGTTAATAATCTCGACGAAGCCCTGCAACTGGGACGCGGCTGTCCATATGGCAACGGCGCCTCGATCTTTACTCAAGATGGTTACGCAGCCCGCCAGTTCAAGCTGCATTTCAATGCTGGCATGATCGGTATCAACGTCGGGGTACCAGCCCCCATGGCCTGGTTTCCCTTTACGGGCTGGAACCAGTCGTTTTTCGGCGATCTTCATGTCCAAGGCGCCGAAGGCGTTCATTTCTACACCCGCCAACAGACGACCCTCACTCGCTGGTTCGAGTCTGGTGAAAACTCGCACGACGATCCCCTCTGGAAAGGGCAGAAATAGCGGATTCTAAGCGGTTCTTTGTGGCCAAATGCAGGAATCTGGCGTTTGTCAGACTGTTCTCCTTGACAGGAGTAGCACTCTGCCCATAATTGCACCCAATGCTATCGAGACTCAGTCTCATTAACTGTCTTTAGCTTGAATGGCAGACAGATGGCAACTCCTGGCGGAAAGCAACCCGCCGAGTTTTCGGGAAGGAACAACGAAGAATATGAACCGCGCAATGCCAAGCCCCAAACGGGATCGAATTCCTCTGGCTGCGAAGCCTCGCAAGAGAAAACTCTCCGGGGTCACAGCCTTTACGCTTGTCGAGCTTCTCGTCGTGATCGCCATTATAGGCGTCCTGGTCGCGCTCTTGCTCCCCGCCATTCAAGCAGCTCGCGAGGCGGCCCGACGAATGTCGTGTGCCAACAACATCCGCCAACTGGCCCTGGCAATGCACAACTACGAAACCACCAACAAGAGATTCCCTCCCCAGATTTCCTTGGCACCCGGTCAGAGGCTTTGGAGCCCCCAGTCGCGCATTCTGCCCTATCTCGAGCAAGGCAGTTTGTTCAGCGCCATCGACTTCACCAAGCCCTATGAAGATGTCTTTCTCAACGGCCAGCTGCTTCAATCCACGCGCGTTCAAGCCTTGCTTTGCCCGACCGAACAGCGCGACGAGCAACGGACCGACAACGGCACGCCCGAACATTATCCCCTCAATTACGCCGTCAATTGCGGCGAATGGCTGATCTATGATCCGGCAACCGAAACCAGCGGCGGCGGCGCTTTTGCTCCCGGCCTGGGGTGGGGGGCTCGACAGTTCACCGATGGGCTGAGCAATACGCTCATGCTGGCCGAGGTGAAGGCCTGGACCCCGTACTATCGCGATGGCGGATCGCCCTCCCCTAACATCAATGATATTACTACGTCCACGGCCTGCTCCATTGGCACCAGCTTCAAGACCGAGACGGGGCACACGGAATGGGTCGACGGCCGCACCCATCAGGCAGGTTTTACTACCGTCTTCACTCCAAACACCCAAGTCCTATGCGAGAACAGCGGCCAGTACTACGATGTCGATGCCAACAGCAATCGAGTTGGGAAAGACCCCAATAGTCCCACCTATGCCGCGGTGACAGCACGTAGCTACCATTCTGGCGGTGTCGTCAACGTGGCAATGATGGACGGCTCGGTCGATACGGTGACTGACGCGATTGACCTTTTTGTATGGCGAGCCATGTCGACTCGTAGCGGCGAAGAACAAGTGAGCTTGTCGAACTAGCACATTTGTTTTGCAGAAGCCGCTACAGAAATCGCAATAGCGCATACTTCTTTTTGCCACTTCGTAGCACCATGACCGTCTCGCTGGCCAGGTGCTCAGAGGTGAGGCACGTTTCGATTCCGTCGACGCGGCGATTGTTGACGTACGCGCCCCCTTGCCCGACGGTACGTCGAGCTTCGCCTTTGCTTTTTGCCAGGCCGGCTTCTACCATGGCTTCGAGAATCGGAAAACCGTCTCCTCCCAGGGCAGAACGAGAAAGCACCTTGCTCGGCACATCGGCAAAAATCTGGCTCAGTTGATCGTCGTCGAGATCGCTGATTTCTGCACCGAAGAAGATATTGGTTGCCTGCCGTGCAACCGCCAGGCCTTGGTCCTGGTGGACCAACCGCGTCAACTCTTCGGCCAAGCGACGCTGGCTTTCACGTTTTCCCGCGTCAGCTTCGCGGGCAGCGTCGAGCGATTCAATCTCTTCACGGCTAAGATCAGTGAGCATTTGCAAGCAGCCGCCGACGTCGGCGTCGTCGACGTTGATCCAGTACTGATAGAACTGATAGGGGCTCGTCTTTTCGGCCGAAAGCCACACGGCGCCGCTTTCGGTCTTGCCCATCTTGGTGCCGTCAGACTTGGTAAGCAGCGGCCAGGTGATGCCGCGAAGCTGTACGCTGCGCATGCGCCGGGCCAAATCGATACCGGCAGTGATGTTACCCCATTGGTCGCTACCGCCTGCCTGCAGTTCACACCCGTACTTTTCGTACAAATGGACGAAGTCGTAGGCCTGCAGCAGCATATAGCTGAACTCGGTGTAGCTCATGCCGTCGACTTGCTCGCCCTCGTTACGGCCTAACCGACTCTTCACCGAATCTTTGGCCAGCATCACATTGACCGGAAAATTCTTGCCGATGTCGCGAAGGAACTCCAAGTAGCTCCACGGTCCGACCCAATCGAAATTGTTCACCAGCGCAGCCGAATTGTCGCCACACTCGAAGTCGAGAAACTGGCTCATCTGCTGGCCCATGGCGGCGACATTTCGAGCCAGGTCCTCCTTGGAAAGCAGGTTCCGCTCGGCGCTTTTGCCGCTAGGATCGCCGATCATGCCCGTCGCCCCGCCCACCACGGCAATCGGCTTATGCCCAGCTTGCTGAAACCTTCGCAAGACAATCAGCCCCAGCAAGCTCCCGACATGCAAGCTTTCGGCCGTCGGATCGAATCCCGCGTAGACAGTTCGCGGTCGCTCTTCGAGCCAGCCTTCCAAGCCCGCGTCGTCAGTCGTCTGATGAACAAGCCCGCGCCAGCGGAGATCGGAAAGAAGTGTCATAAATATATCAGCCGTTCGCTCTCGGATGTTTGAAGTGATAGGTTGGACATCTTACACGTCAACGATCAAACATCCCACATCAAACATCCTCCTACCGCCACATATCGTCGTCGGCAAACGGATTGACTCCGCCAGTCTTAGGTTTGGGAAGCACCTTGAGCACCTGCTCTGCCAGGCGGAGATCTTCTCGAGTTGTGAGTTTGATGTTGAGTTCCGAACCTTGCACGACAGACACCTGCTCGCCCAAACGCTCGACCAATGCCGCGTCGTCAGTCGCGGGCTCGCCGGCGCGAGCGGCATAGGCCCGCGTGAGCAGGTCGCGTCGAAAGACCTGCGGCGTCTGAGCCTGCCAGAGGTTTGTGCGGTCAACTGTTTCGGCAACTGCCTTGTTCTTGTCGACACGCTTGAGTGTCGCCGACACGGGCACCGCCAAGATCGCCGCGCCCTCTCGTTCGCCCGCCTCGAATACCCAGTCAATCCACTTGTCTGCCAGGCAAGGGCGAGCCGCATCGTGGACGGCAACCATCTCGATGTCGTCTCTGAGCATCTCCAACGCATTGGCGATTGAATCGGCTCTCTCTGCTCCCCCTCGGCAGACATCGACCCCCAGAATAGCAATGTTGGCTCCAAACTTGCGGCTGAACTCTTCCCGGTCTTCGTCAGCGACGACGACAATCAGTTGTTTCACGTCACTTCGGGCGAGAAACCTTTCGGCCGAATGCAGCCAAACTGCTCGCCCAGCCAACGGGGCAAATGGCTTCTTGTAATTCTTATCGCTAAACCGTCGGCTAGCGCCCGCGGCAGGGAGAATGACTGCGAACGAAGACATGGCAAACTTCCGAATAGTTCGGACCAACAGAAATCAATAATAGCCGCGATGCCGCGCATCGCAGGAATTACCAGGATAACAAATCCCCCAGTTTTTTTCTTGGCGTAGAAGCTGTCGGTCGGCTGAGGAGCATTGCGAGCCGTGCCGTCTCGTGACAGAATAGTCGCACCACCCTGCTGCAGTTGGAGTAATACCGGATGCACGACAAAGATCCAAGACACGCCGAACTGGTTGAATGGCTGCAAGAACAGGGGCATTCTGCTGACGAGATCGAGAAGATACTCGCCAAGGTCGCCCATTACGACAGCCAGACGGTGCACGAATCGATATTCGATTCCATCGATGCCGGCGACTTCAGCATCGAC
>JAGQOW010000210.1 GCA_020427155.1 Planctomycetales bacterium
TATCGCTCAGCACGGCAGCCGGTGGGGCGTCATCGAGAAGGGGCATGCGGCTACCTCGGCGCAATGGTTGCGGCAAGTATGGCAGTTGGTCGCAGAAGTTCTATATTTCCCCGAGGCCTATCAACACACAGGGGAGAGCACAGTGCCTGGGAAGTTTGAATTGTTTAAAGACAAGGGCGGCAAGTTTCGTTTCCGCCTCAAAGCCAGCAACGGTCAGATCATCCTGGCCAGTCAGGGATACAAGACCAAGGTATCGGCCAAGAACGGCATCGCGTCGGTACAGCGCAACTCGGCGGTGGATGCCCGGTTCGAACGCAAGAACGGCAAGGGCAAGTTCATGTTCAACCTCAAGGCCACCAATGGGCAGGTGGTGGGCACGAGCGAGCAGTACGAGTCGGAGAAGGCCTGCGAGAACGGCATCAAGTCGGTGGCAAAGAATGCACCGGGTGCCAAGGTCGAGGAATTAGCCGCATAGTGCGTGACCCGACATTGCGCGGGAAGACCCGCGAGGCGACGATGTTTGATGAAAGATGCTGTTCGCCGCAGCGTGCGTGGACCCCGTAAGTCTTCCGCGCTATTTTCTCGGTTTCGCTGGAAGCCACAGAATATTGGAAAGCGATGGGGGTCAGCGGCCTCTGCGAACGGAAATGGGCAAGGGAGATTTGGGGATGGAACAGAAAACCGCTGAAGAAGGGATGCTCGAGTTGACCATCCTGAATGCCGAAACCAAGGGCAAGACCTTCTCGGAGACCGTGGCAGACCTCTTGGATAAAGGCCTGCCTCCGGAATTGGTGACACGGCTGCAGGAGCTCTGGGGCTTCACGAAGTGGCTAGCCGGCGAGATAGTGAATATCGGCAAGATCATCATCGAGAAGATTACGGGCTTTGTTCGAGCCAACCCAAATCTTGCCGTCGGGATAGCCATTGGGGCCGCCGTCGGCTCGTTGGTTGGCATGGTTCCATTCTTGGGCCCGATTCTTCAGCCGGTGGCAATGGTTTTGGGTGTGGTGATCGGCGGGGCAACCGGCGCACGAATGGATAAAGGGCAGCACCCGGGCGGCTTGTTTGAAATCGCCATCGCGCTTGCGAGAACGTTTCTTGAATCGCTCGCCATCATTTTCGTCGCGGTCAAGCGGTATTGGCAGGAAGCCTAGGTTCTATTTGATGGCAACGCGCGAGCAGAAACGCAAGGCGATCGAGCAACTCAAGGGTAGAGACCGCGTGGGCGTTGCGGGCGAACTCGTTGGAACAGGTGTCGCGGCCGCTGGGGGTGCAGCAGCGAGTGGTGCAATTGCCAGTGCGTTCGGCGCCACGACGCTTCTTGGTTCGAGTACGGTGGGAAGCTTGCTTGGTGGGGTGTTCGTAGCCTCTACGCCCATGGGATGGGTCGTCGGCAGTGCTTTGGCGGCGGGCGCTGTTGGATATGGGATTGCTCGGCTTTGCTCATCCGGCGGCACACAGGATCAACGGCGACGACAATTGATCGAGGAACTCGAGGAACTCGAGGAACTCGAGGAGCGCGGGGAGAAAGTTGAGGCCGTCAATGCGTTGCTACCCGAACTTGTCACTCTTCATAAGACGTTGGCAGAATTCGTAACGGACATCGGCTTGTTGGCACAATCGGAGAAGATCGTGGCTTTGGTCGAAGAGGGAAGATTGGACCCGGCTATTGCGATTCGACGGTTGAATGCAGTCATAGAAGCAGTTCGGCCCCCATCATGATCACACTGAACATCGACCTCACAGACGATATTGACGCGGTGTTTTATCTCAAGGTGCTTGTCACGCTCGCAAAAGGAGACGACGGCCAGATTGATGCGCAGGAACTCGAGTTTATAAGGGCTCAAGCGGATTTGTTGGCGGCGGACGTTACCCCGTATCTGGGCGATGGCAGTCACTCCATAGACTTCACCAAGCCCATCGATCCCCCTTCGCGTGAAACGGCGCTTGCCATAGTGCGTGACGGGGTGGCGCTCGGTTACATCCACGGTGATTTCCGGGGCGAGCAGAAAACCGTGCTCTATGCGGTAGCGTTGTCCCTTGGGCTGACGCGGGTTGACGTGGATGCGGTGGAAGAGTGGCTCAAGGAATTCTGGGCTGTGCTGAAAAAGGGCGACGACCTACTTCACAATCGCTGACCGAATGAAGGAGTAGTGTTCGCTCTCGTGTCAATTTGGGCGGCGCACGCGGGCCCAGCCCATGAAGATCACAATGGCGAGCGCGAAAAGCAGGATCGTCTCGTCTGCCGCGATGGCCAAGCCAACGGCAAGAATCGCACCGATGTAGGCAACGCCTAGAAGGATGGCATCGAAGCCCTCGGCGCGCAGTTTCCCGGCGTAGGTCTCGTGCTGTTGAACGCCGTGCTCGTTCGTGCGGTCAAAACGCCGCTTGTTGCGCCAAAGTAACGCGACGAGGGCAACGGCAAGACATGTGAGAATACCAACAAGGACTTCACTCATTTTCCAACCTCTAGCGTACCCGACTATATCGCTGCTACTCCCAAGTGGGATCATTCATACATCTTCATGATTTTTTGCAGGCGTTGAGCTTCGACGCTCAGACGTTCAACCTGCTCGCGAAGAACTTCGATGTCGCGGTTTGCTTGCCTTAACGCGGTTGCCGTGGCGTTCAATTCCTGAACCAGTCTGCCGTTTTCCTTTTTCCAGGATCCACAGTTTTCATCCGCGACTGCGCTTTGAGCAACCATGGCTAGCCAAGTGGTGAGAAGGATGACCAATACTCGCTTCATCTTGGCTACCTCTTAGTTTCAATTACGACACGCTTGATCGCGAACAACGACAAGAGCAATAGAGCGTAGGCGATGAAAGGGGCAGGCTGGATAACAAGTATGAATCGAAGAATGTCTAGCGCTACGCGATGCTCTTCCAAAAGCCCGATCGAGTCGATGTTCATGGTCAGGAACCGACTCGTGCGCAGCAGATCCTGAAAGATTTTTGCAGAGTGGGAAATATCGTGAATTACATAGTCAGGGATGTCGACGTCGAAAGGCGCTTCGATTCGATTGTCTATTGGCGAAAGGATCTGCTGGCCACTTTCGATGGTAGCCACGAGAAGTGCGACGAATAGGATGATTGCGAAACGTCCGACGGCTTTGGCGGGCTCTTCTTGTAAGACTTGGCTCACTGACTCCTGAAGAGGTGTGGATAGTGCTGATATCAGAAGCCCCGCGAACACGATAAAAAGGAACTCAGGGTATCCAGCGAGGTTCACATACACCAAGAGATTAAGCGCAAGATAGAGCGACATCGATGCCGCGACGACGATATTCACTAGGCGCCCCTGAAGAAGCGTACGCAGTAGGCCCCGCCGAGCAATCGCTGCAGCGTATACGCGAAGGAGGGTGCTACGTATGAACATTAGCTCAACGAAGATTAATGTTGAGAACACGACAGTGAATAGAACGACGCCGGCAAATCCCATGTCGGAATAGGCGGCTAAAAGCAGAAGAACGCTGACGAAAAAAATCCCTAAGTGTCTGAGGAACGGGTGCACGGTCTTTGTCTCCCTCCGTAGGTCCTTTTGGCTCACGTGGCTTGCGGTCGGTGATGTGGTTCGCTTTCGGGTGTGTGCCGGACGACTAATTGCGGTGTCCGTGCCTCGCGAGGTGAACCGCGTTGGATTGTGGGCATTCCTGTCGCATCGCCAACACTCCTCATGGTGGTTCAAGCTTGCCGCGAGAGGGTTTGCCTGGTCCATGCGGACCGAATCAATTTGTAGAATACCAGCCAGAAGAACAGTGGCGATATGATCGATCGAAGAACAATCAGAGCCATCAGCGTGACGATCGAGTCGACCTTGTCGCTGACGTCAATGGTGGGGATCTTGAGCCAGTCACCCGATTTCTTGATCGATTCTAACCAGGAGCACTCTTCACCGCGGACCCGCTTTTCTAGGCATTCACGCTTCTTCTGCAGAGCCACGACCTTTTCTTGAAGGCTATCAATCTGGGATTGCGCGCTTCCGACCTCGGTCTCGAGTCGCTCGATCTCGTCATTTGTCTTTTTTCGCTCCGGATTTCGAGTAATTGCTTCCGGCAGCCACCAGGGCCGTTTCCCTTTTTTCGCATTCAGTTCTTTGATCTTGATGTTCAAATCAGCACTTAGACCACGAAGTCGGGCTTGGTCGCTAGCGTACTGCGTCAATAGGCCATCAATCTGGCTCACTTCGTCTGTGGTGGCTATTGATGCTGCCGCACCGACATTGCTTTTGAGCACCTCCATTTCGCCTTGGCTGTCCGTCACTTGCGATTCAAGGAATATTCTGTCGACGGTGCCGTTTGCGAGGATGACGCAGGATAGGAAAAGGCGGACGATGACCAAAATGGCAAACGTTCGCAACGCGAGGTTTTGGTGCCGCTTGACGACGAAAGTGCCAACAACAGCGAGTGCTGCAAGGGTGACAAGTGCGTTGAATAACCAGTGGGATGCTATGCCCAAGAGTATGCGTTGAAAAACCAAAGAGGTGAGAGAAACTGTCATCACCTCGGAGAAGCGTTCGATGAGGTCATTGATCGGGTCCAGGACCTCGCCAGGCGAAACCGAAGCGACGCCGACACTGACTTCGGCGCTCTGAGTGACCGAGATTGCGGCATTGATCGCCCTAGCGATGCCGAAAATGATCGCCGCTGTTTTGATCGAGTCGCTGAGGTAATCTTCTGTGAAGTCATCGATCGGGCGCAGCCAAGAAAGGGCGACAGCCAGAGCAACGATCAAGATCGTGGCGAGCTGTTTGGGGCTCTTCGTGACAGGGTGCTGAATCATGGGTTCCTCGAATGCGGCGGTTGGCTTGTTGGGTCCATTACGATTTTCTCCGCTGATGTGCGAATGCCTTGATCGCCAGTATCAATCCAAGCAAGCCGACCCAACCCGCTGCGTCGGTGTCGGTGAAGGCGAAGAGTAGGGCGCCAGCCAAAATTCCGCCGTACCCAAGGCCGGCCAGGGCGTTGTCGAAGGCCTCGGACCGGAGCTTGTTCCAGAATCCACTGAACTCCTGAACGCCGTATCGATTGGTTCGGCTGTACTCTCGCTTGTGTTTCCACAGCAGCAACAGCCCGCCGGCAAGCATTAAGGCGAGTGTCCACAGTTCCGTGTCGTTCAATATGACGCCTCCTTGGATGCCGCACCCGGCATCTGATCGATGGTAAACGGATTGACGTGGGTTGGCATCGGGTGAGCGGTGGGGCGAGGGTGCCCCGAGGTGCCACGCGGGGCGCCGCCC
>JAGQOW010000211.1 GCA_020427155.1 Planctomycetales bacterium
TGCTCGGGGGAGCCTTTTGGCCTTTTTGGGTAGGGCCTTTCCCCTTGGACCCATTCCCTTGCCCCTTGCCAGCCCTTAAGCCTTTCATTGGTGACAGTCTTTGGATATAGGGGAATTGGTGCTCTTCCTCCACAGCCAATGCGATGCCCGAGCAGTCCAGATTGGAGACGACGTTGATCACGTTCACAAACCCTGCCTCCGATCAGTTTGACATTGTCCGATTTTTCTTCATACAATCTGACAATCAGGAGGCCGGGCTATGAGCGATGGACCGCATAGAAGTTTGCCGCTGCGAAAGGCTTGGAAGGAACTGGCCAAGCGCGGAGATCAGGGCATCTACGACGCCGAGCAAGTTGCGGAAGCGGCAGCGGGTGCCCTCGCAAGCGACTTCAAAAACGAGATCAAGTGGTCATTGGTCGATGCGTTGAAGTCCATCTTCTCCGGCCGCGATAACTCTTTGGGGCTCCCTGAAATCGCTCTTCAAGAACTGGAGGAAGCGAAGTCCTTGGCCGCTGGCTCGGTCTTTGGAACGAACGCGGTTGCGTGGAGCATTGAGCTCATCAACGAAGGTAGATTTGGTTTGGATGCATTTCATGAAGCGATTGGCCTTGCAGCCAAGATGCGTGGTTTCGCAAACGTACGGCAAGTTGAAGAGCATTACCTTCGGGAGTCAAACCAACGCCGAGCAGACCATGTAAGTGCGCGACTCTCGAGCGCTATCTCCAACTTCTCTGAGGGCAGATTGGGCGCGATGCTTGTATCTCCTGAATCTGACGGAGCCCGTCGGAGCAAGAAGAAGACCCATCTGGACGAAGGAGTGCCCTTGTGATGAACCTACTACCTCTCAAGGAGCTTACGGTAGATGTGGTTGAAGCTGGTGCTCGTCGCCGCAAAGGTATGGTGCCCTGCAGACTTGGCCAAAACATCGATTTCGACCTCGAAGCTCTTGAATCCTTCTCATCGATCAAATGGCAGACGACGGTGTACGACGCCCTTGTCGTGGCTGCCGTAGTCGAGTTCTGTGATCGCAGTCTTTCCCGCAGTGCCATGAACTGGGGCCGGAACTTCTCGGTGCACATTCCCGTTCATGATCCCGACAAATGGTCAGACAAAACGGTAACTCGGGCGCTAGTGGAAGCATTGAATCTACTGACCGGGGACGACTGGCACTTCGAATTCCGCGCCAGGAAAGCGTCGGCGGAACCACCTCCGCAGGATCGCATGAGGTTTCCCTCCAATGCAGAAGCAGTCATCGCCTACAGCGATGGAATGGACTCGTGTGCGGTTGCTGGGCTTGAGAGCAAGCGCCTTGGTCGCCGATTGGTACGCGTGAGGGTAGGTAGCAAGCAGTACGACGTGTCGAAAAAGGAACGTCTCCGAATCCCTTTCACTGCCCTCCCGTATTCCGTCAAGCTGGACAATGGTAGGAATGCTGAGAACAGTGCCCGGAGCAGGGGGTTCAAATTCAGTGTCGTATCCACGATTGCGGCATATTTGATTGATGCTCCATCGGTCATTGTTCCTGAGAGCGGACAGGGAGCACTGGCTCCTGTCCTTCTTCCCGTCGGGCAAGGCTATGAGGACTATCGGAGCTACCCAGTTTTCACTGCATTAATGGCACGCTTCTTCAACGCCCTGCTTGGATACCAGATCCAATATCGATTTCCACGCCTGTGGATGACGAAAGGTGAGACCCTTCGCGAGTTCGCCGATGTTTGTGGCAGTGATGCGCACTGGGCAATGACCAGATCGTGCTGGCAGCAATCGCGGCAGGTGGCCGTCTCGGGCGAAAGGCGTCAATGCGGAGTGTGTGCAGCTTGCATGCTCCGCCGTCTTAGTGTTCATGCCGCTGGCTTGAATGAACCGCCCGAGACTTATGTATGGGAATCACTGAAGGCCGCGACCTGGGAAACTGGCGCTGCAAAAGACTTTGCCAGCTTCACGCCGGCCTTGCGCGAGTATTCGATTGCAGGAGTGCTCCACTTTGAGCATCTCGCCTCGCTTCATGAGTCATTGCAGTACGGGCTCATCAAGCGTCGAAGGACGAACGAGCTAGCGCGCTCTTTGTCAGAGCCGCCAGCAGCTGTAGCGCAAAACTTCGACCGACTTATACAGCAGCACGCAAATGAATGGTCTGCATTCACGAACGACCTTGGACCGGGGTCGTTTGTGAGGCAATGGATAGATGACGCATCATGACCAAGCCAAACTTTGAGTTGAGCCCAGTAGTGCTGGGCGAAAGATTAAAAATTGCGCGGGAGACCGCCAACATTACCCAAGATGCTGCAGCCAAGGCGGCAGGCATCGCTCGTACTACGCTTGTTTCCATTGAGAAGGGGCAGCGTCCCGTAAGGCTCGATGAAATCCAAGCACTGAGCCGCTTTTACGGTGTATCCGCCAATTCCTTACTGCGCCAAGAGGCCGTTCATGTCGACCTAGTCCCTCGGTTCAGGTCACTCCCGGATACCGGCGGCGTGGGCATTGAGCAAGCTGCGCGGGTGCTGAGTGATCTTGTCCGGGTCGAAGTAGAGCTAGAAAACATCCTGGGTATTCACAAGCCCTACAACTATCCTGCGGAGAAAACTATCCTGCCCGGCGACGTTCGCAAGCAAGCGGAACAAGATGCCCAGAGCTTACGGAATTGGCTGGGGATCGGAGAAGGGCCAATTCAAAATCTGTTTGCCCTCCTTGAGCTACAGCTTGGCGTGCGGGTCTATGCTCGGAAGCTGGATGCCAAAGTCTCTGGACTGTTCGCCTACGATGAAGCAGTTGGTGCCTGCATTCTGATCAACGCAGGTCATCGACAGGACCGTCGGACCTTGACCGGCGCTCATGAGCTTGGCCACTTCATTGCGACGCGACGTCGGCCGGAGATCTATCAAGATGAGAAGTATGAAAACTCTCGGGAGGAGCGCTATGCGAACGCGTTTGCAAGTGCGTTTCTTATGCCGGCTCGTGCAGTCATGGAGAAGTTTAAGGAACTGACCATTGGTTCATCCCATTTGACGCGCCGGCATATCATTTTGCTGGCTCACTTCTTTGGCGTATCCCGCCAGGCAACCGTTCTACGGCTTGAAGAACTTGGCCTGACGAAGAAGGGAACCTGGGATTGGTTCATGGACAATGGGGGTATCACCGACGAACAAGTTCGCCAAGTAATTGGCCCTGAAGCATACGGGCCCGCTCCCGGAGAGGAAGCACAATCATCACGACTGTTTCTGTTAGCGATCGAGGCCTGGAAGAAGGATCTGATCAGCGAGGGGCAGATGTCGGAAATGCTGAAGCTTGATCGTGAAAAGGTCCGCGAATTGCTCGATGAGGCCGAAGAGGACGAAACTGATGACCTTTTCAAGCTGCCTCACTAATCAGGATAAGGTGATTGTCCTGGACGCCAGCGTCATCATCAATTTACTGGCGACGGCAAATGCGGGCGCAATTCTGCAAGCGCTGAAGGCTGACCTTGTCGTAACCGGCAATGTCGTGCGCGAGATTGATCAAGGTGCAGCAAACGGCCGCTCAGAGTCCAAATATCTGGCCGAATTGATCGATTCACGGGTCTTGCGAGTGGAAGAGCTTGCCGGCCCGTCTCTTGAGTACTTTTTTGACATGGTCTCTGGCCATACGTCGGACTCTCTGGGTGACGGCGAGGCGGCAACTCTCGCGTTTGCATACAGCAACAGATTCTCTGCTGCAATTGACGAGAAGAAGGCAACAAGGATCGCCGGCGAACGTTTTGAGGCAATGAAGCTTGTCACAACTATAGACATATTTGCCTATGGGGCTGTGCAGGCATTGCTGGGACATGAAGTGTTAGCCAACGCAACGCTTCAGTCGCTACAAGTTGCAAGAATGCAAGTTAGACCGCATCAATTCGATTGGGTGGTCAGGTTGATTGGTGAGGACAATTTGGCCGAATGTGCGACTTTGAAGAAACTTGCACGTCGAAGGACAGAAAGCCTGGACACCACCATGCCGATCGCCTCTCTTGATAGGAGAAGATTACAGTCATGAAAACCATTGCACACACCGGCCTCGCGGAGCGTGCCGGCCGGGCGCTGGGTCGAATGTTGCAGAAGCTCATGCGTTTGGATCGGAAGGCGCAAGAAGGGCTCGTGACGCAAGGATGGTCCCTTGGGGCGGCTTCGGCCGCACTGCTGGTCATTAAGCTTGTTGTATTCGGCGTATTGGCCTACGTGGCGTTCTGGCTGGCGGTGTCGCTTGCTCTACTGGCGTTAGTTGCTTGGAACATGCGCGGCCCAGCAGCGTGGGACCCGGAGGGCAAGGACAAGCCGGAATGGCGCGAGGGGCATGGTGGCTTTGGCTTGTATGACAAGAACGAGTGGCGCCACGATATGGGCGACCCCGACCAGCAATAGCGGCTATCCAGAGTTGCAGCTACTTTCCTGAACCCTTGGCTGCAGAAATCGCAAGGCGTGAACCGCTTCCTCCGGCCGACTTGGCGTCACCGGTCGCGACGGTGAGGCCGTTCAGCACATTGCCAGCCCGTACACCAACCCACCCTAGTGCAGCCACCCAAAACCCCGGCAGCACGATGAACATCGTCGCCATGACAAAGTTCAGCAGCATGTCGCCAAAGGCGTTGTTCAGCCCGATCAGCGGGTCGAAGTTGCTATGTGGCCGGTTTGCGCCGAAACCCCAGCCGTAGAGCGCGTCGAGGATCGTGCTGTCGAGCCAGCGCGCGAGCTGGAACCAGAAGTCCACGAAGAACAGCGCGAACTCCACGCAGCTCACCGCGACCAAGGCCTTCAGCTCGTAGGTGCCGAAGAGCAGCACCAGCGGGATGCAGATGACGAGCGCCATCTTGAGCAGCGAAAGCACCATGGGCAGTGCCTGGCGGACCACATCCATGGCCGGGAAGAAGCCCAGCGAGCCGACGGTCATCCCGAGATCGCCGGCCCCGCGCGTCACGACGTTGGGCAGCGTCTTATCGATCTGACCGCCGTAGTCGGTATAGACGGCGCCCTGGTTCATCTTCTGTTGCTGCGGCGAGACCACGGCGCGAATCACCGAGTCGTTCACCTCGTTCTGTGACAGAAAGCCAGCCCAATGGCCGATGCGCGACAACAGATCGGGATCGACCTGAGCCAGCAGCCGGGCACGCAGGCCGTTGCTGCCATCTGACCACCACTGCTGGCAGGTGGGATAGCCGCCGCCGCTATCCACCTGAGCCAGCCCCGCATCGCGGGTAGCGTCGTAAGGCCAGGCCGTGCGCGGCG
>JAGQOW010000212.1 GCA_020427155.1 Planctomycetales bacterium
GGCGAAGCCGGCAGGGCGCGGCGCTTGCGCAAGCAAGCGACGTGACCGGTGCGGCTGTCGGGTGAAAGCGCTTGTTATGTTTCCCGACGAATTTTCTGTCTTCCCCGCCACCTCAAAAACGCTCGCGACGAATGATGACAGACTCGACCAATAGAGCCCTGGCTTGGCTTTCTGACAATCCATTCTGGCGAACCACGCTCTCCCTCTGTTGGCTGTTTCTACAATCCCGATAGGCAGCGCGGACAGAATCGAACTTCACCAACGGTACTTCTTCCTCAACCCAAGCAGTTATGACATCTATTAGTTTTCTTTCTTCATCGCCTCCGACAACCAGCTCCCGTGTACCCAAGTCGGTGGGATACGCCCCCCCGACATAAAAACTCCGAGGCTGCATGCGGCCCTGCTCGGACAGACCCGCCGAAGCCGCGCCTTCCAGCCGACCGTCGAGACAGAACTCCAAAACGCCGCCAACCGAGTCGACGATTCGACCAGCCTTCGTGCCGCCATCCCAGTAGGCATCAATGCTCACAATCGTGCATGGAGGCTGCAACTGGTCAGCCGATGTGTAGCGTTTTACATCCTCCGCAAACCCCGGGAACGCCCAAATCGCAGAAGCTACTACAGCAACCGCCACAGCCGCATCAATGAATTTGGATTTCGACATTAGAACTCCTGCAAACATAACGTTGTGCTTCACGTGCAGCCGCAGCCGGCGAAGCCGGCAGGGCGCGGCGCTTGCGCAGGCAAGCGGCGTGACCGGTGCGGCTGTCGCGTGAAAGCACTTGTTAGGTACCAAAAAATGCTTCCAACGCCCCAACTGCTCACCGAATAAGTCTACCGCAGTCAGCGAGCCCGATCAAACGAACCGACCACCGAATTCGGCAACGGCCTCAGGCCCAGTGGTCTACCCGGGATTACCTCCCGGGCGCATGCCGCGTTCAACGCCAGGCCGCGGGACCCGCGACCCGACGAGCTACCTTTCGGGGCCCTCTAGGCAGAAACCCAAGCACCTTCTCCCCGCCAGAAGCCTGCACCGCCGGCGGCCAGGTCTCCCGCCACACCTTTCCAGGGCGGATTCCAGACCGGCCGGGCCAGGCCGGTGCCGAAGGCGCGCGCCGACACCCTTCGAAAGAGCCAAGCCGCCAGACCCCAGAACGAAACCGGACACTCGTGCCCGCTCGAGGCAACCAAGGCCTGGCCCCTGCCACCCAGCGGGTCCCGAGGCCGCTCCTCGCTCTGGAACTCGGTGCCCCGGGTCAGTACGATGTTGACCGGAGCCTGGGCCGGTGACAAGCGCTCACGCCGGAGCTCTTCAAGGCCAAACCAGATGGACGGGTTGCGAGTACGTTTCCGCGATGCGGCGCGACATGGCGCCGCTCTTAGCCATAATGCTCTTTAAACCTTGTGTACCTAACGTTTGAACTGAGCGGCAAGCGCGCTCGGCGAAGCCGATTGTGGCGCGCCGGGTGCGCAAGCAGCCGGCGTGACGCAAAGCGATTGTCCGCTCAAGTGAATTGTTAGACGGCGGAACGCCGACTAGGAATTCACTTTCTCCGTGCGCTGCGACCGATGCAGGACACCCCCCGCTTGCCGCGCTCATATCTATGCCGCATGCCCCTCGTCGATCTCCCAACCAGGGAAGACAAGGACGGCCGGATGACACTTGAGTGCCCGCGCCAGAGCTTTCGCTCGCTCAACCCCAAGGCTGATTCGATCGTTCTCGATGGCCGAGATCGTCGACTGCGGGATGCCCGACAACTCAGCCAACTGGTTCTGGCTGAGCTCCTGCAACTCCCGAATGATGCGAACGGACTCGCCGACCGAGACATCGATCGTCTTCTGCGCCTTTTTGAATCCCTCGCGTACCATATCTACTTCCTCCGATAGTCATGTGCCGTCAGATCGAGCACATAGACCAGCACTTCCTTCGCAGACACCTCGTAGATCACTCGGTACTGCTGGCCAAGTCGTGAAGACCGCTGGCCCTTCCTCTCGCCCTTGAGCGACTCATCGTGGAAACCCTTGATCAATCTAAGGCCCTGGGGACCGGAAATGCGGACGATGTCCTTCCATTTCTCGTATCGCTTCAGCGCTTCCTGCGGAAGCCTGGCCAAGGTGCGCGACATTCGGCGATGTTCGTAGATTTCCCACATACCATTATTGTACTATATCGGATATAGTATGTCAATCCTTGAGCCCAAATTCGGTGGCCGCCAGGACGACTCCAGTCCGCTTGTCCTGTCTAACGTTGTGCTTCACCTGCAAAGTTGGCTGGCGCGGCCCTGGCCCCGCCAGGGCCGTGACAGGCAGCTTTGTCGGGTGAAAGCGCTTGTTATATGGGCCCCAGATACTTGAATCCAGTCTACCAACTCCCCCAATTCGAGTCAATTTGCCGCTTGCGATTATGTCCGTTTTGCCATATACTCCCCACATGAACCCGCACCACAAACCGGTGGATTGGCTCGGCGGAGAGATTAGGACCCCGCCGATGAGCACGGAAGCTCGACTGAAAGCCGGGTTCTATATGCGCATGCTACAGGGCGGGGAGTCGCTTTCGATGCCCGAGTCGCGACCCATGCCATCGATAGGGCCGAGATGCCACGAATTGAGAGTTCGCGACACCGATTCGACCTGGCGGGTAGTCTACCGGATTGACCCAGAAGTGATACTAGTTCTTGAGGTGTTCCAAAAGAAGACTCAGCAGACCCCGAAGGCGGTCATTGATATTTGCAAGAAGCGACTCCGCCAATACGACGCGGATAGCTAGAGCGAGGTTGGGCCATGGATAGCAAGAAAAGAAAACGACTGGAAGCCCAAGGGTGGGTCACCGGCGATGCGGCCGACCTGTTTGGACTCACACCCGAAGAGGCCCGACTGATTGACCTCAAACTCGCCCTCCGCGCTAGCATCAAAGAAGAGCGGAGCCGACAGGGCCTCACCCAGGAAGAGCTGGCCAAGGCGATGGGCTCTAGCCAGTCGAGAGTTGCCAAGATCGAGCGCGGCGATCCTTCTGTGAGCGTCGACCTGCTACTCAAAGCACTGATGGCACTGGGAATGACTAACAAGCAGATCTCGAAGCTGTTCGCCTAGGCTAATTCGACTTCAACTCCATATAACGTTGTGCTTCACCTGCAAGCGCAGGCCGCGTAGCGGCCAGGGCGCGACGCTTGCGCAAGCAAGCGGCGTGACCGGTGCGCTTGTCGGGTGAAAGCGCTTGTTAGGCAGTCACTCAAACAAGTACCGCTCCGGCCCGACAAGGCGAGCCAACTGCTCGCACCCTTGCCCGCCTTCGTTTTCGGCCGCGAGTTCCAGGTACCGGCAGATCCACTTTGTCATCTCCACCCCGACCCCGGCGCCCTTCGCGACCCCCAACAACTGCCTCGCCGCCTCCAATGCTGCTACGTCATTGTACGGTGGAAAGCGCAGCGCCGGAAGAAGTCGATCACCATAGAGCTGGTACACGAGGCACTTCTCGCCCTCTCTTCGATACGTCATAAGTTCCTTAAGGCCGTATCGGAGTTCATACGCGACCTCGGGCACTGCAAACGTTTGTAGCGCGAATCTATCGGAAACCAGCGCCGTCCAAGTTTCGAAGCCTGGACCAGATTCCGAAACTTCGAACTCGTGCCATTCGCTTGAGATCTCAGTTTGTTGCGGCGCGTTGTACCGACCTTCTACCGCCAGCCCTTGTGCCACCATCTCTTGATAGACCGACTCATCGATCCCAACGTCCCCCATGTCATAGACTGCACGAATCCGATGAGTACCGGGCTCAGCACAGACAAATCTGCGTGCAACGCTAGGCGCACTGAGTAAATAGAGCGGGATGATCAGCCTTTCACCCGGCTCGAACGTCACAGGCCCCGTCGGCGCCCCTATGTGAGAAGAATCGGTTCCGCGGACCACTTCTACCTGGCCGCCCGGCAGTTCAATTTCGAAGCCGAGGCCATGAACACGATCTACTCGGAGAGTACCTGGAAACTCGCGAGCTCGATCAGAGTGATTCTGAACAAAAACCTGCCCGGTCAAAGCCCCGTGCAACCTGACCCCGGATTCGTCGAGTACAAGCTCCATAGTGTAGTCGGAGAGACCACCGGGGAGGCTCTCTTGCCCGGAGGCCGGTACCGCCAGGACAGCGGCGAGGAAGATGTAGCTGAGATGTCGCCGCAAATTCTTAACCCTATATCTGCCTAACGTTGTGCTTCACCTGCAGTCGCAGCCGGCGAAGCCGGCAGGGCGCGGCGCTTGCGCAAGCAAGCGACGTGACCGGTGCGGCTGTCGGGTGAAAGCGCTTGTTAGACCACTCCCCGGCCTATGTGATGTCCTTCAGGATTCCTGATATCTGATTCTTGAGCTCAGGAATGTCCTGAGACACGACAGCCCACACCAACTCGATGTCGATTCCGAGGTAGTCGTGGACCAGTACATTTCGAAATGCCGCCAGCTTCTTCCACTCGATCTCCGGATGAGCGGACTTCAAGTCGGCCGACAGACGCTGCGTAGTTTCAGTGAGCGTATGCAAATTGCGGAGCACTGCGTCCTGATGGAGCTGTGATTTGAGAAATGAATCGCGACCGTCGGAAGTGGCTGACTCAACTCGGCCGATCATTTCGAGCAGGTGATGCAGATAGGTTGCATCGCTCTTCACAGAGGCACCGCCTCACCCATGACCTGATCGCGCAGAAGTGGGTTTAGGCCCGACTCGGTGACGACATCAATATGCCGCCCGAGGAGCTCTTCGAGATCGAGAATCAAGCCGGCGGGGAACCATGCGCTGACAGTAGGCCCCGTGGTCACCAGGAGGTCGATATCGCTCTCCGGCGACTCCTCGCCCCGCGCAACCGAGCCGAACACGCGCACAGACGTAACCCCATGGCGTTGCGCCACTTCAAGTACGGCGTCGCGTTTCTCCTGCAAAATGTCGATCGTCATCATCGAAGGCCCTCCGAACTCAGGTCGCTATTAGTCTATCGCAAGACCGCCCAGGAGCGCAACTGGTTCAGATTTCTACAAGCTGGTCTAACGTTTGAACTAAGCTGCAATCGCAGCCGGCGAAGCCGGCAGGGCGCGCGGGTTGCGCAAGCAAGCCGCGTGACCGGTGCGGCTGTCAGCTTAAGTGAATTCCTAGACGGCGGAACGCCGACTAGGAATTCACTTTCTCCGTGCGCTGCGGCCGAAGCAGAATGCCCCCGCTTTCCGTGCACAGATCTATGCCGCATGCCCCTCGTCAAT
>JAGQOW010000213.1 GCA_020427155.1 Planctomycetales bacterium
CATGCTGAAGCTGCTCAAGAAGCCCAATGGCCCGAGCCGCGTGCTTCACTCCGCCGGGGCACACAAATCTGTCATCCGGTTAGGAAAGGCGCGGCGCGAGAAGCTCGAAAAGGCGCTGAACTACATTCGGCGACGAACCCAATGGATGCAGTACGCGGAGTACCGCAACCGCCACATCCCGCTGGGCAGCGGAATCACCGAGGCGGGCTGCAAAACGATCTTCACGCAGCGATTCAAACAGTCCGGAATGCGTTGGAGCAAGCAAGGGGCGGACGTGATCCTGACACTCCGAGTGGTCCTGCTCAGCGGCGTCTGGGACGCGGCTTATGGTAGGGTCCTCCAGCACCTCGAAGGCGAAATCCCGGCACCTTACGGCCAGAACAACGAAACTACCCTAAAATCCGCCGCGTAACGGCGCACCAGTCAGATCGCACCCACCGTAGAGTAAACGAATGCCAACCTGTTCCAATTCCCCACTTCGGTAGAGTGAATAAGAGATTTCAAATTGTTGTAGAGCGACCTCAGCGGAAAACTGTCGTTGAGCTTGTTCGGCAGCGAGGAACGCGTAGATCGCAGCTTTGGCATCGTCGCCACCTCTTAAGAAATGCGCTGCGAGGTCATAGATGCGATCGTGGCTGGGGTGCTCGACCTCCCTCCCGGCGAGAATCGCTTCAATCGTTTTGCTGCAAATGTCCGCATCGGAAGCTTCGATCCAACGCGCCAATCGCAAATGCAACGCCTCTTTTTGCTGCTGGGGCATCCGCACCAGAACCGTTTCGCGAATCTTGTCATGGTAGGAATCTACCAGGATTGCCGAATCCGCTCCGAGAGTGCGGACAAGGCGAACGTTCCGCATGCGTCCTAGCGTGCCGTATACGCCGGCGTCTTGCTCCAACACACTGATAAGTTCCGAAATATCCATCGCCTTTCCAGCAACAGCGATCATATCCAACAGGTCGGCAGAAACCTCCGGCAAGCGTTCAAGTTTATTCGCGATTACTCTGTGCAGCGGGACACGGTGGAGTGCACCGCTCTCGGGGTCGAGCAACTCGATGAGTTCGCTGAGAAAAAACGCGTTCCCACCGGTTTCATCATGAAGCTCTTGTCCCAAACGCAGCGCCTTATCGCGATTCGAGTCTCCGATCACCTCAGTCACCAATTGAACACAGTGATCGACGGTTAGTGGCGCGACGTCGATTTCGACCACATCAAGCACGTCCGCATCAGACGCAGCATCAGATGGACCCACTACGCTATTGGACTCCGCTTGAAGCCGTTCCCAAGCGTTGAGAAATGGGCTGCCCGCCGCCTCATCGGAGCGGTAACTGCCAATGAACAGAATTCTCGGCGCGTCCGCGCCGCCGAGCACATTCGTCAACACCTTGGCGCTATCCGCATCACCCCATTGCAGGTCATCGCTGAACATGATCACCTGGGAATTGAGGGAGATTCGACGGAGCAATTCCCGCAGAGCGGCGAACGCTCGGTTCCGTACTTGTGCCTGTTCCAGCTTCGCCGTGGGCGGGGCGGGCAATTTGGCGATCAGTTCAACCCGCCCTAACACGGGGAACACGTCAGCAAGTAGTTTGGCGTCATCCGGGAGCAGGATTGCCGCTTCCACACTTTCCAGAGAACGAAGATAGCCCGCCAAAGCATCAATCAAACTGTCCAACGCCTTGAAGGGGACGAACTCTCGGTCGTAGCATCTTCCCGACAGCAACGTAAAGTCGTGGCGTTGCCCCAGGTCGGAGAGAAAGCGATCGACAAGCGCCGACTTTCCCTCGCCCGATTTGCCACGCACAAACACAGCGGAAGGCAATCCCGTGGCCTGCACCCACTCAAACCGCTCGAACAGCCTTGACAAATGCGATTCTCGGTCGAGCAGCCTGACCTGATCGCCCACGACACTCCGGCTTGACGCGGTGATCGAGTGTTCATTGGCAGGCTTTCCCACCACGCTAAAGACTCGCTCAGCATCAGGTCTGTCCCCAGGCTCGCGTTCCAACAACGCTTGGCACAGTTGAGCAAGTGGCTCGGGAATATTCTCGTCGGCCAATGGCTCCAGCGGCGCATCGCGGGTCTGTTTCTCCATCAACACTTGGACCATACTGCCCGAGAACGGCAACTTAGCCGTGAGCGATTCGTAAAGCATCACGCCGACCGCATACCAGTCGGCCGCCGGCGTTATGGCACCAGCTGCGCCCTGCTCAGGAGCCATATAGGCTGGGGTGCCCAGCACTTTGCCAGCTGTTTGCGTATAGTTCTCGTCGATCTCCTTCACCAAGCCGAAGTCAAGCAGCTTGACGATGCCATCCGCCGTGACCATCACATTGGTTGGCTTGAGGTCTCGATGAACAATCCCAGCTGAATGCAGCATTGCAACGCCCCCGGCCAGTTGCCGCAACGCGTCATGCAAACGCGCCTCGTCGAGCGCACCATGGGGACGCACCCATTCGAGGAAAGTCGATGCGTTGGGTAGCAACTCCATGGTGAAGAACCATTGTTCTCCATCAGATTCCAGAGCGTTTGGCGATACGAGATTTGGGTGACTGATTTGGGCAATTGCCCGAAACTCGCGTTTAAAGAGGTGCAGCCGTTGACCGTCAACGTGGGGAAGCGTCTTGAGCGCGACACGTTCGCCGCGCTGTAGGTGGACCGCCTCGTACACATAGCCCATGCCTCCCCGCCCCAACTCACGGATCAAGCGATAGTGCCCCAACCGACGAGCAGGTGCTGACGGCCCCACCCCACGAGGGTTGAGTGGTGTGGTGTTGACGACAGAGAAGTCCTGGGAGGGGTGCGTGCCGGCGACGTCAAATTGGCATGTTTCCAACGACAGTTGGCAGATCATCGCCTGATAGCCTGGAAATCGCCGAATCCACTCGTTGGCGGACGGCTCATCCCCCCGCCGACGTCGATGCTCGGTTTCGATTTCCAGCAGATTCCGCAGCAGCACGTTGCGTTGTTCTTCGGGCTGACGCAACAAATAATCTTCAATCCGTGGCGACTTGCCTTGCTCCCATTCATCCGAGAAGTCGACGCACAATTGTCGAATCTGATCGAACAACGTCAGTGCTGGTGAGTGTTCGAGAGACACAGTGTGCTTGCCCATCGTCAACGGCAACTAAGGGAGAACCCTAACGGTTCACAAATGGTGCAACCATTCCTGACCATGTTGAGAATTGAAATCTCCTATTTTCCCTCCTCCTTCCGTCCTTCTGTACCCTCCATTGTAGGGGGCAAAATTGCCGTTCTCAAGGCAGCCCTCCCAGAAAAACTCAGGCGATCTAACCTTAATCAATGTCGAAACAAACGGAAATCTGCTCCCAACCTCAACATCTGTGCGGGTTATGCCGATTGCAATGGCTAGGGCGGACTGGTCATTATTGGGGGTATTGCCGTGAAGCGAGTGTTGCTGGCGGTTGTTGTTTTCCTTGCCAACTGGGGAAGCTCAGCAGAAGGTCAGGGGATCGTTCTTTCTGCTGCTGGACCTGTAAATCGGAGCATGGGCGGGGCCTCGGTAGCTGCACCGATTGATTCGATTGGAGCCATCTACTGGAATCCCGCATCCATCAGCGGAATGGCGCAGTCGGAAGTGGCGTTCGGCGTTGACCTTCTGTGGGCGAATCACTCGGTGTCTTCTACTGCAGGTCCTGCATCCGGTACGACCGAGGGGAGCGCTGGTTCGGTACCGGTACCCAATTTGGGCTGGGTGCATCGCATCGACGACTCAATTTTGACGCTGGGGCTTGGAGTCAACGCAGTTGCCGGCTTCAAGACCAACCTGCAGGTTGACCCAACCAATCCCATCCTCGCTCCACCTCCCATAGGGCTCGGACGAATCAGCTCGGAAGCGCAGTTCGTGCAAATTGCTCCCGTGGTGTCCTTGGCCGTCACCGACCAGCTCTCTATCGCTGCAGGTCCCACGATCACCACCGGCCAGTTAACGCTTGAGCCCTTCGTGCTGGACTCGGCAAATCCGAGCGGTCTTTACAGTTCAGGGCGGGCGTCCCGCTATCATTGGGGCTTCGGCGCTCAAGCAGGCGTTTACTACGTTCACAATGAGGACTTGAGATTGGGGGCATCGCTCAAGTCCCCTACATGGATGGAAACGTTTGAATACTACGGGCAGGACGATGCCGGAGCGCCACGCACGCTGCATGCGGACGTGGACTTGCCACTGATTCTTAGCGTCGGAACTTCTTACCAGGGAATCGACGACTGGCTTTTCGCTGCCGATCTTCGCTTCTTTGACTACGCCAATACGGACGGATTCGGGACTGCGAATACTTTTGATGGGACGCGGCTAAATGGGCTCGGTTGGAGTTCGATCTTTGCCGCAGCATTTGGTGCGCAACGAACAGTCTCGGAATCGATCGACGTCCGGTGCGGCTACACGTTTAATCAGAATCCCGTCAGCGAGGGGCGTTCGTTTTTTGCGACCCCCGCACCGTTGATCTACCAGCATATGGTCAGCGCTGGCGCTACCTTCCAGCCGCACGATGACCTCTCGATCAATCTCGCCTATTCCTTCTATCCGGAAACGACGCGCACGGGCGAGATCTTCCTGCCAAGCGGCCCCCTGGCTGGAACATCAGTGACTAACTCCCTCAGCGTTCACATGCTGAGCATTGGGGTCACGCTGCGTCACTAGACTGCGTTGGAGGCGTGCCGAATTTTTGCCGCGTTGCTAATCTCTGCTGGAGCTCGATGGCCTCCGGTGTCTTGCCCCAGACGGAATCTGAGCTTTAAGAGTGTGCTAGAGTTTACCACCTAGCTAATCAGGAGAAGCTCATGGCCAAGCGTAAGCAACTGACGCCTGCACAGAAAGTATCGATTATTCGCAGGCATCTGGTGGAAGGGACGCCAGTGTCGGATCTCTGCGAGGAGTTCGGGATTCATCCGCCCCAGTACTACAACTGGCAGAAGCAGTTTTTCGAGCAAGGCGCAGTTGCCTTTGAACGCAAGCCGAACAAGGCGAATGAAAGCCGGCAGCAGGCTGCCCAGGAGCGGAGGATTGAGCAGCTGGAGGAGAAGCTCCAAAGGAAGAATGAAGTCGTGGCGGAGCTGCTTGAGGAGCATGTTCAGCTAAAAAAAGAGCTTGGGGAACTCTAAACGGAGTTTGGGTTCCCCATG
>JAGQOW010000214.1 GCA_020427155.1 Planctomycetales bacterium
AACCTAGTGAGGTTGGCCACGTAGTTTTTGGAAATATCATTCATACCGATGCTCACGATCACTATCTGGCTCGGGTGGCAGCACTCAAGGGGGGGTTGCCAATCGAGACACCTGCGCTAACCCTCAATCGTCTCTGTGGCAGCGGTCTGCAAGCCATTATCACGGCAGCTCAAGCCATCATGCTGGGCGATGCCGACACGACTGTGGCTGGCGGGGCAGAGAATATGAGTCGCAGCCCCTACCTATCGAGCAGCATGCGGTGGGGTGCCCGGATGATGGATACGACGCTCATTGACGTGATGGTTGCCGCGCTGAGCGATCCGTTCGACAACTGCCACATGGGAGTCACCGCTGAGAATGTCGCCAAGAAATACGATATCTCGCGAGAGGAGCAAGACACCTTGGCGGTTGAAAGCCACACCCGCGCGGCCAAAGCAATCGAGAAGGGGTATTTCAAAGACCAGATTCTACCGGTCGAAATCCAAGTCAAGCGGGAAACCAAGCTCTTTGATACCGATGAAACAGTTCGTCCCGATAGTACTGTCGAGAAACTGAGCAAGCTGCGGCCGGCCTTTGACAAGTCGGGGACCGTCACTGCAGGTAATTCATCAAGCATCAATGATGCTGCCGCCGCGGTAGTTCTGATGGATAGCGAGCTGGCCGCTAAAAAGGGCATCCAACCCTTGGGCCGTCTCGTGGCCTATACTTACGCAGGAGTCGATCCAAAGTACATGGGTATGGGACCGGTACCTGCGGTCCGCTCGCTGCTGGAAAAGACCGGCCTCGGCTTGGATGACATCGACGTGTTTGAGGTCAACGAGGCGTTCGCCGCACAAGCACTGGCTGTGTGTCGCAACCTCGAACTACCGGCCGATCGCACCAACCCGAACGGCAGCGGCATTTCCCTAGGACATCCCATCGGCGCCACCGGGGCGGTCATTACGATCAAAGCTCTGTATGAATTGAAACGGATCGGCGGCAAACGCGCCATTGTCACCATGTGCATCGGCGGAGGCCAGGGAATTGCCGCCCTGTTCGAACGCGACTAGCTCGAAGTATCGAAAACTGTAGGCAAAGAAACTTACACACCGTCACATTTACGAACGTTAATGTGATTTACAGCATTACTAATGAATAATCAGGAGGTTTTTCTAATGGGGCGACTTGATGGAAAGAAGGCCTTAGTCACCGGCGCTTCAAGAGGCATCGGCCGTGCGATTGCACTGGAGTTGGCAAGCGAGGGAGCTGCGGTTGCCGTCAACTATCAGAGCAGCGACGCCAAAGCCCAGGCAGTTGTCGACGAGATAGTCAAGCTTGGTGGAAAGGCCATTCTTGCCAAGG
This sequence comes from Planctomycetales bacterium, assembly GCA_020427155.1. Taxonomy (GTDB): domain Bacteria; phylum Planctomycetota; class Planctomycetia; order Pirellulales; family Lacipirellulaceae; genus Bythopirellula. The sequence goes on from JAGQOW010000214.1 coordinate 1,342, forward strand.
CCAATCTGGCAAAACGTGAGGAAGCGCGCGGCATGATCCAGAAGGTCGCCGAAGAGTTAGGGGGACTAGACATCCTGGTGAACAACGCCGGGATCACACGCGATCGGTCGCTGCGCAAGATGACCGATGAACAATGGGAAGAAGTGATTGCAACGAACCTGAACAGCTACTTCTACTGCACTTCGGCTGCGATTCCGTTGATGATCGAGGCTGGATTTGGGCGAATCGTCAACGTCAGTTCGATGAACGGCCAGACCGGCGCTTTCGGCCAGGCCAATTACAGTGCCAGCAAAGGAGGCATCATTGCCTTCACCAAAACTGCCGCGCTGGAATTGGCGAAGACCAATATTACGGTCAATACGGTCTCGCCTGGTTTCACCGAAACCGACATGTTCGCCGAGGTGCCAGAGAAGATTCAGGACTCGATCAAGGAAAGAATCCCAATGGGCCGCTTTGCTCGGCCTGAAGAGATCGCCAAGGCAGTCACGTTCCTGGCGGCAGATGGAGATTACATTACTGGCCAACAAATTAACGTCAATGGAGGAGCATACATGTAGGATGCTGGCGGATCCACGACTGGCATCCGCAAACATGAGTTGTTCTCCGCAGGAGGATGATCATGAAAACAGACCTAGAGATTCAAGCTGACGTTGAGGCGGAACTGGAGTGGGATCCTACCGTTGAGAACAGCCACGTTAAGGTGCGAGTCAAGGATGGAATCGTGGTGCTCACGGGCAAAGTTCCCGTTTACAGCCAGAAGCACACCGCGGGAGAAGTCGCCAAACGCGTCCACGGAGTCTGTGCGGTTGCCAATGACGTCCACGTCAAACGTAGCGAGCATCATCATCGCGACGACCCGTTGATCGCAGCAGCAGTGTTACACGCGCTCGAATGGGACGCCCATGTCCCCCACGAGAACGTTCAGCTGGTCGTCGAAGACGGCTGGGTCACGATGGAAGGAGTGGTGCAACGCCATGATCAAAAGGAAGCGATTTCCAGGGCCGTCCGGCACTTACACGGGATCAGCGGACTTAATAACTTGATTTGCGTACGTCCATCCGCACAGACCGACGAACTCAAAGCCAGCGTAGAAGCGGCCCTAGAACGCAGTGCAACGCTCAACAGCAGGACCATTAGCGTCGATATCAATGAAGGGGGCGTCGTGGTATTGACAGGCGACGTGCATACGTGTTCAGAACGAGAAGAAGCAGAGCGAACTGCATGGCTAGCACGCGGAATTCATCAGGTTGAGAATTGCCTGACCATTACCCCCTGGGGAGGAGGTCCAGCCGAAGAGTGGGGCTACTAAGGCCATACGTATAAGAGCATACGTAATGGAAGGTCATGATACTTTCGAAAGAGTATTAGGTGGTACGAGGCCTATTGGGGGTAGCTGCGCAATGGCAGCCTCCACGTAGGCCAAGAAATGACAACTACTGAAAGGTTTAGACATGGGAGACACCAAGGATAAATTCAATCCGTTGGACCCGGCCGGGATCTTTAAGGAAATGCGCGACACAAGCATGGACGCGTGGGCCAAGGCGATGGTCAAGCTCGTTCACACCGACGCTTATTCAGAGTCGACTGGCAAGATGCTCGATGCCTGGCTGACTAGTTCCGGGCCGTTCCGCAAGGCAATGGAAAACAGCATGTCTCAGGCTTTGGCCAACCTCAATCTGCCATCGCTGAACGATGTTTCGCGCCTTAACGAACGGTTGACGAACATTGAACTGCGATTGGACGACCTTGATGCCAAGTTAGACGCTTTCTTGACGAAAGTCGGCAACAGCGGTTCTGGCGACTGATACTCCGAATTAGCGCAAAGTGCGAATAGGAAACCTACCATGAACGAAACTCAAAATGGCGAACTGAGAATTCCCACGTTCCCCGAAGTCTGCGACGCCTGGCACGACTTGGCACAGAATTCACAAACGTTCAATCGGCTGCTGACCACCGACGCGGCAATCGGGCAGACCCCAAAAGAGGTCATCTGGACCCTGAATAAGGCCAAGCTCTTTCGTTACGTGCCCGTGCTCCCCAAGGAAGAGCGCCACCCAATCCCTTTGCTGCTTGTTTTCGCCATCATGAACCGGCCCGACGTGCTCGATCTTCGTCCAGGCCACAGCTTTGTCGAATACATGCTCAATAAAGGTTACGACGTTTACCTGCTCGATTGGGGTATTCCTGGTCCCGAGGACAAGAACCTCAAATTCGATGATTTTGCGCTGAACTACCTGCCACGCGCCATTCGCAAGTTCAAGTCGGTCTCGGGAGCCGAAGAATTCAGTTTGCTTGGTTGGTGCCTGGGTGCACTGATTACGACCCTTTACGCTTCGCTACGTCCCGACGACGGTCTGCGAAACTTGATCTTGCTTACCGCACCGCTCGATTTTTCTGATCAAGAAACGGGAGGTTTCAGCCGTTGGACTAGCGACCCCAGCTTCAAGCCCGAATCGATCGTCGAAACATTTGGCAACGTGCCTGGGGAGATGATCGACAGTGGCGCGAAAATGCTAAAACCTGTTGAAAACTTTGTCGGCAACTACCTGATGCTATGGGACAATATCGAGAATCCCAATACCACCGAGGCCTGGCATGCCATGAACACCTGGGTGCGGGACATTATCCCCATGGTTGGCGCCGCTTATCAACAGTTGATCAATGAACTCTACAAAGAGAACAAACTGATCAAGGGAACATTAAGAATCCGCGGCGAGCAAGTGAATCTGGCAAATCTAAAGGCCAATCTGCTCAACGTCATTGCCGATGCTGACCATATTACTCCACCCTGCCAATCGGAAGGCGTGATGAACCTGGTCGGCAGCGCCGACAAGGAACTCCTCCGGGTCCGAGGAGGCCACATCGGGATTATGGCTGGTCGCGGAGCAGAAAAGAACGCCTGGCCGCACATCGACGAATGGTTGTCGGCTCGCTCGGAGGCGGTTTGGGAAGGGGCGGAAAGCGCATCTCAATGAACTGGTCCGTTCTGCTAGACGAAGCTGCCGTCGCCGCACTTTTGTCTGCAGATGATGCGCATTTCGCTAAACCTGTCTGCGACGGTCTGGCCGTGTTTCTGCAAGGGCTGCCAGAATCGCGCCAAGCCGCGATCCTCGCGCAACAAGCCGCGATGAACCCGACCGCTACTGTGGCTGAGCGGCTTGGATCGCTTGCCCAGCATTGTCCGGTGCTGCAGAAGATCGGACAGGTGTTGGCAAGAGATCAACGGCTCTCACCCGAGTTGAGGCAGCAGTTGCGGCAATTGGAGTCGCTCGCGCCAACGGTCCCTCTCTCGACGATCCAAACGATCTTGCAGCAGGAATTCGGCTCGCTTGATCAACTGGGCATCACTCTGACCCCCCCTGCCCTGGCCGAGGCCAGCGTCGCGGTTGTGGTTCCCTTTACCAAGCAGTCCGACCCAAAGCCCCTCCAGGGAGTCTTCAAAATCCTTAAACCGGGGATCGAAGGTATTCTGGAGCATGAGTTGGGACTGCTTGAAAGCGTCGGGGCACATCTTGATGAGCGTTGCGACGAGTTGCGCATCCCTCACCTGGACTACCAGGAGGCCTTTCAGCAGGTGCGAGACAAATTCGCCGAGGAGGTCCGACTCGAGGAAGAGCAGCGCAAACTTGCCGCGGCCAGAGTGTTCTATGCGGGCGAAAGTCGCGTGCATATTCCCGCCCTCTTCGATTGCTGCAGCTCACGCGTCACAGCAATGGAACGGATCTGGGGCGACAAGGTCACCGACCATCAGTTCACTGATCAGGTCGACAAATATCGCTTGGCAGAACTCATTG
>JAGQOW010000215.1 GCA_020427155.1 Planctomycetales bacterium
AAAGTCGATATGTCAAAGAACGCGCGCAACAGAGTGCTGGGGTGATTATCGCAGTTGTGGTGGGGTGAGGCTACGATTGTTTTTGGCCACTCGACTGGTGGTTCGGATTGAAACGCGTAGGTCGCGGAGGATCGCAGAGGAGAGTGGTCGTGATGGAGGAATCCAAGTTTCGGTTCTCGCGTCTGTAGCTGGATTCGCAAGAATTCAGCGGAAGTACCAGCGGCGTCTCCAACATAGCTGAACTCTTGCGAGTTCAACTACATTGACAGGATGGAACCGCCAAGGCCGCCAAGAGCGCGGAGGAGGGATGTAGAGAGTAGAGATTATCAGTGAGCACCAGCGCTATGCTTACGGAGGTCTGCCGACGTGGGCATGCCAGGCGACCGTCCAATTCATGCCCACCCCGACGGACCGGTGTGGGTATGCCACACGCCTAGCCGCCGAGGGTGGGTAGGGCGCGGGCGCCGGGGGTTGCTTGGGCAATGTTGGGAGTGACGTCGGCATCCACGCGGCCTAGCGCCCAATTGATTCCGCCGAGCAGAAGGGGCTGAAAGATTTCGGCGTTGGTCCACACGTCCTCGCGGTGGCCCATCGAGGTGTAGAATACTCGCCCTTGGTCGTGCATGCGTGCCCAGGTGGTCGGATAGGGGGGCCGTTTGTAGCCGTCGCTTTGCATGCCTTGAGTGTCTTGAGCGAGAATCACGTGCAGGTCGTCGGGGAAGTTTTTGAGCGAGTACCACTCCTCGTTGAGATTGAAGCTGCGTCCAAGCTTGGTGGCCCCAGGGAAATGATTGTCGACGACAATCTGACCCGCCTTCTGCTGCGGTCCATGGATGATGAACTCGCCCCCGAGCATGGCGATGAACGGATCGGGCTGGAGTTGTCGCTCCTGCGCGGGGCCAGCGCTATGGAACGTGTCGCTGGCGCAATGGGAGCCGATCAATCCTTTGCCGGCCGCAACGGCTGCGAGCAGACGCTCTTTGCCAGCGGGCGACATCGGTTGGCTGCCATCGTCTTTGGGACTTGTGTCGGTCAGCACCCCAGTGGTGTAGAAGAAGAAGGCATCCCACGGCTCGATATCGTCGTCGAAGATGCGGCCATCTTTGGTGGCAACCACTTCGATGCCGTGCGCAGCACCCAGGTCGGTCAGCACCCGCTCGGCATGGCTAAGCTGGTCGCCCTCGCGACGAATCACACTGTGCTCGTAACCAGCACTGCGCGTGAACATCAGGATGCGCTTGGGAGTTTCGTCGGCAGCGTGGGAAAGCACCGAGGGACCCAGCAGCGACCCAAGGGTCGCTGCACCACTAACGGCCAACATATCTCGACGATTGAGGTTATGCATGATTGTCTCCCTGGGCAACTGTGCGGAACTACTAGGAGTAGGATTTTGAACTTTGTCTTGGATAGGGCCTGCCCATTGTAGCATTTTGCAGGGGCAATTTCGCGGGGTGGATTGTTGGTTCGAGGGGAAGGTAACCACAGAGAAAGGGAGGGGAGAGAGGGAAGTTGTGTGTAGGCATTCCCCACTTGTCTGCGAATCATTTCCAGAGAAAACCTCCAACAAGCGGAATTGCGAGTCTTCAAGCGGTTCTCACATTTCTTGCGGCCGGTTTTCAGACGAACCGTTCTTCCTCCCCAAATAGTGGTTTTCTGTACGAAGAGAGATTATTTTGACGGGGTCTGGTTTCCACCCATCTGTGTGTACTGGGTTTAACGAGGAAATCGCATTCGGATATAAGCGTGAAGACTTGCTAAACTGGCTTTGAGACTTTAGATTGCCCGCTAGTAAGAGATTGCATAACCTTGAAGCATTCGATGTCAATGGTTTTGGATCAGAAGAAGTGGTAGCTGGGAAAGGAGTGATGTAACAGTCATTGCCCCTCCATATGCGGGTATTCAGGGGAGCAAAATTTAAATACTCCTGGACTCTTTGCTCGAACGAATCCACAAGGTTCTTTATCGTTTCAATTGTCTTCTTCAATCATTGAGCTCTTACAGGAGAGACCGCTAATGATTCGCAACTCGAAAAGGCAGCCCTCGCATGCGCTTGTGGTCTTCATTCTCCAAGTTATCACGACATTGGCATCGCTACTGTGGCCACCCGGTAGTGCGTCTGCGGGAACGGTGGCGTATGCGACAAGTCAAGCGGTGACTTTTTTGGGAATAGGTCAGCCGACTACAGCTGCTCAGCATTGGAATCTGGGTGTTGATGTTGCAGACATTGATTACGATCCCGTTTCAGGTGACCTATATGTTCTATTACCCCATGAAACTTTGCGTCGAAGTCCAGACGGAACGGTGACCCAGGTCTCGACATACGGGCTCAATCCAAACGCAAATATCGCAGTTTTCACATCGCCGCTCGCAATACCAGAGCCAAAGACGGTGGTGCTCGCAGCATTTGCTACTGTTGGCATGATCTTCCATTTGCGTGTCAGGTAGCAATAGGGGGTCATCAGTTCCTCCTTTGGTCACGCTGAAATACATAAAGTTTACGAAGATGACTTCGATTTTGATCGGGATGTTGATGATGTAGATTTGGAAACGTGGGAAAATGAATTTGGAGACGACTCATTTGCGTTGTATGATGATGGCGACTCCAACACCAGCGGAACTATAGACGGCCTAGATTTCCTGAGTTGGCAACGCAATGCTGGAACACCACTCCCCGTTGGCGCTGCTATTTCAGCTACGCCAGAGCCCTCCTCAATGTTTTTGGCATATATTGCTCTGACAATCTGCTCGTGTTTCCGCAAACGGGGAACGAGTTCATGAACCAACGGCGGCTACGGCGACTGCTCACAACCTGCGCAGCGTCAGACCACCGTCGACGTAGAGGACGGTGCCGGTGGTGTAGGTAAGTTCGCCCCGGGCGAGGACGGCGACCGCGCAACCGACGTCTTCAGGCGGGCCCCTGACCTGCGATTGCTACAGCCGCTTTGGCGCGTTCCATGGGAAAGAGTAGGGCGTCTGTGAAGTCGAATGCGTTAAACGCGTGAGCCGTTGGTGTGCGCGAACTTGATTTGCCGTATGGCGAGCAGGCCTGTTAGTAGCAGGCCTAGGGTGGATGGTTCGGGGATGGGGTTGCCGACCTGGATCGTGTGGGCGAGGTCTTCGCCGAACCAGGCGACGTGTTCTTGCAGCATTTGCCAGTGGGTGACGTATCGTCCACTGGCTGCCGGCGCCGTGAGTTGCACGTCGAAGACGATGGGCCGGCCGCGGAAGATGCCGCCGTAGGTCGGAATTTCGTTGGCGTCGTCGTCGATCAAGTAGCGGCCTGCGCCGAACAGGGTCGCAGCAAGATTCTCGTTTTGCCCCAGCTTGAAGTTGCTGGCACCGTTCCAACTGATGTCGCCCGTGTTGCGGACGACGATTTGGGCGTGGACGGTTTCGCCCGGCTGCATTGTTTCGGGCAGGTTGTGCCAGAGGATTCTGGCATCCATGTCGGCGACATCGTTGAATTGCCGCGCGCCGTTGGCGGTGCTCTTGATGTACTCGTAAGGGTCGTTGCTGCCGGACCAGGCGTCGGAGTTGCCGGAGTCGTTGGGCGGGTTTCTGATGTTCGGCGGTTGGGGCTCGGCGGCGTAGATGCCGGAGCCCTCGTCGTACTCGTTCCAGCTTTCGATATAGACGCGGTCGACGCTCTCGCGGCTGGCGGCCACGCGTTGCCAAGCGCCGGCATAGGAGGTGCCGCCCGTGCGCGGGAGGAAAAAACCCGGGTCGCGAATGTTCTGATCCCAATAGCCGGGCTTGAGCTGAACTGCGCGGATGCCGTTGTAAGACGTGGGATCGAGGTATGCCTGGCTCTGGAATTGGATGACCTGCTCGTCGGCAAAGACGAGCGTCTGGTCGCTCTTGGTGGTGATCATGTAGATATCGTCGTTGAAGATCGGGTGCTCTGCGGCGAACTCGTCCTGCAAACGAGTTTGCACGTCGGCGCGGGTGAGCCGTTGGTAAGCACCGATCGAGACGTGGGTGTGCCAGACATCGAGGGCGGTGCGGCCATCGATGCGCGTCAGGTAGGAGTCGGCCTGCGGGTCGGTGTTGACGCTGAAGTACTGGTGATAGAAATCTTCGTACATGGCGACGAAGATGTCTCTGCCAGGGCCATCTTGCGGGGCAAAGCGGAGCAGGCCCTCGGTGCCCCAGGTAATGATCGGATCGAGAAACGGAGTGACCTTCGGCACTTCGTAACCCTCGTGGCGCAACTCGCTGAGGGCTTGAAATAGATTGGTACGTTGGGCGGCCGAATCGGCGCCACTGTCGTGGGCTTGGAAGAGATGAACATTCATCACGTCGATATTGGCCGACATGATTTGCTTGATCTGGTCTTTCCAGAAGGGAACTTCGCCGGTCCACGAGGGCCGGCCCCCGAGGGGTTCCCAGGGGCCGCTGAGTTGCCCAGCGGCGGATTGGTACCAGACGAAAACGCTGGTGCTGACGATTTTGTCTTGCAGTGCAAAGCTGCGGCCTGGAGTCAGCAGAGCTTCGGGGGGGGCTTGGGCGACGGCGACGCCCCAGGGCATGACGGCTACGAGGCCCCAAAAGAGACCTAAGCAAAGAGACTTCATCAATCGGCTCTCTTGGAGTGTGGAAAAACGCGCTCGTGACAGCCGTGCCACAGAGTCTGACGACTGAGATTGCCGATGCCGATCAAAAGCAGCCAGACGCTCATCGGTTCGGGGACGAGATGGGCTGTGCTGGCCGCGTTGGCGCCGAAGTTGCGTTGCCAGTCGAGAAAGTCGTGGCCATCAAGGTCTGTGCCGAATCGTTCTTCCCAGCCCAGGGGTCCCGAAAGATCGTCGTGGTCGACTTTGCCGTCATGGTTAAAATCGCCGAGGATCGCCGTCGCTGCGCGAAGAATATCGAGGTAGCGATCGCCGTAGCCCTCGTAGGATTTCCCTTGGGTCAAATCAGTGCCGGTCGATGAGTCGTCGGTAGCGGTCGACGGCGCGACGATGGTTGGCTCGATTTGCGTATCCTCATGCCATTCGTTGGCGAGGGATGGTCCAGGATAAGTCACTTGATCGATGTCGGAGGTAAAGTGGTAGCGACCGATCG
>JAGQOW010000216.1 GCA_020427155.1 Planctomycetales bacterium
TATCGACTACTTTGGAGTTGCCAAACCAGCGCTTGAACTCCGGGGTTTGGGTTTGCTTGGGTGGGGTGCTGTTGCGGGTAGTGGAATTCGGCTGTGATTCGATTTCGTTTGCCCACTCCGCACCATCAGCAGTGAGTGATTCGCTGTGCTCAATTGAATCAAAGTCTTTTCTCGCTGCGCCCATCAACTTCGATGCAATGCCTTGGCGTCGAGACCCAGGCACAGTGAAAACGTTGGCGATCCTTCCGGTAGTGCCGTCACGTGACATTATCTGAAGGACCGAAATCGGCTCCCCGTTTTTGCTGAATACGTACCTAGTGCTGCCAAACGGACTGACTAACTTTGAAATCCCATCGTCTTTTAGCGCGCCAGATTCTTCGCCAATGCTCTTGCTCTGGCTTGGATCAGCGAGCAGGTCTCTCATAGACGCATCATCAGATTCGCCAGTCGTTTTCTTAAACGGCACACTCTGCCGCTCGCCCTTACCACTCACCTTCCATCCCCCGTCCGCACATACCTACGCGCCCCATTGACCAGCTTACGCCAGTCGGAGTCGGAGAACTGCTGAAGGTTCAGCGTGGCGAGATTCTTGATTGCGGCGATGAATCGAGCGATAGCGGCGCGCAGTCCAGACCGCATCGCAGTCGGGACTTTGACACCGTAGCGGGATTCAATGCCGTCGAAGTCCCCGGTTTCGTCAGCGGCTGACAGTTCGGCTAGGGCTTCCTCGGTCGCGATGTTTACGTCTCCTTCTGCCCGCTCTTTCGCAATGGCGTTGGCGACACTGTTGATGATCGGGTGGGATCTGGCTCGCTTGAGTTCAGGATCAAGCGCATCGCCGAGGACACCACGCATACCGTAGTGCCCAGTAACTTCGTGAGCAGCTACCCAGCGGGCGCGTTGCGGGGAGTCGATGTAGTCACTGTAGAGAGTGACTGTGTTTGTTTCCGGGTCAAACGATCCGTCAGCTACAACCCCGTCCGGGGGAGCGAGTTCGACATTGATCGTTGGCGCATTCTTCGCTAGGCGAAAGGTGCTTTTGGCGGCTCGCTCTGTGCGGCGGCGGTGAGTGTCAGGGGAGCTAAACAACCCCTTCTGCCCAGTGATATTGTCTTCTGCACTCTGCCCAAGCTGAAACTCAGCCGCAGCGGCATCATTGTTCTGTCGAACAAAGTCGCGTTCCGCCTTCTTCAGCCTATCTTGCTCAGCCTGCTTCCTCTCTTTGGTATCAGCGGCTTCGCGCGCAGCATCCTTATCAGACCTTCTCGCGAGGTCTGCCTCACTGTATGACTCAAGTAGTGGGTCTACTTCTGCTTCTGATCCTTCTCCGCGCGCTTCTTCGCCGCTCTGAGTGCCGCTTCGGTCAGTTGCTTCCGTCTCTCTTGGCTCATTGCCATTTTTCGCTTCCTCTATCAGCTTCGCCAACTCAGGAGCCTGATACCCCGCCCCCATGAATTGTGTGCTAAGGATGTCATCTTCGCTCACGCCAGCATCATATGCTCGACTTATCCAATCTGCGATTAGCAGAGCCTCTTCTTCTTCGCTAGGTCGAGCATCAAACCCTTCTTGCCTCAGATCTTCTAGCAACTCTTGCCTGTCTAGCTCTGATCTGTCTCGCGTTTCCTGAGCGAACTCTCTTTCTGCAATCTCCGCGTCTTGGTCTCTGGCGGCGGCTTCCCGCTTGGCGTAGTCAATGAACCTTTGTTCTCTCGCCCCTAATCGGTATCCGCCACGATACTTCTTGAGAATCTTGCGGGCTTGGGCTTCGGAGATTGGATCAGGTTTGTTCTTCCAGAATCCATCAACGTCAACCCACTTGGTCCGGTCAACAACTTGGCCCTGCGCTTCCTCGCCTTCCCTCTCCCATCCGCCAAACTCCCTGATTCCTATGCCGCCTTTCTCATCCCATCCGATGAGATCGTCCACCCATGAAAGCTGCGCATCACTACTTAGGCGTCCAGCACTTCCACTTTTACCTTGCCCAACTGATCCTTCGGAATCTGCGACAACTCCCGCCGCATCCACTCTGTCAGCGACTCTTGGCGAGTCTCGGCGCTCGGTGCGGAGTCCTGCTGCCGCTCTGGCATCTTTGTCTTGCTTGAGTTGTCCATCTGCCTCTGCTTCATTTCTGCCTACCCCGAAGCTCAACTGTACGCCGGTTTTCTCGACCACGCTACCATCAGGCCGGGTAATGCGGATCTTCTTCGTCGCAAGAACCTTATTGACCTCGCGGCCCAATTGCGCGAGTTGATCGGCGTCATTGGATACAGCCAGGAACTCATCGCCGCTTCGGTGGAACGATTTGGCCTGAACCTTGATCCCTTCATCACGCATCGTCGTACCGATTACGCGGATGACCTGATCCCCTAGATCGTGACCAAACTCGTCATTGATTAGCTTGAAACTGTCTGCGTCACTGATCAGGGTATAGGCAGGCAGTTCCCCGTCTGCCTCCATGTCGCGATACTCGGTGAAGTTTCGGACACCCTGAATCGGCTCGCCGCCAACCTTTGCGGTTACGCGATCTTCCTCAAGCAACTTGACGTATTCGGTCTGCTGCTCAGGATTGCGCTGCTCGCCAAGACGGCGAAGCTCAGCCAGACGCGGACGGTAATCTAGTTGAGGAACCGGCTCGGCGTTGGGAGCACTAACACCCGCTCGCAGTCCAATGCCATCTGCGCCCCCAGCTCTATCAACTCCTCCACCATCTCTTCCGTCAGGTCCTTCACTTCCCAGCGGCTCAGGCTCAGGTCGTAGTTGGCCTGGATCGGCGGCTGATTGGGCGTCTTGATCGTTACGTGCAATGTTGCCGACTTGACCTTCTGCATCTACCGGAACGCCTTGCGCTTGGACGGGGGCTTGGGCAAGTTCACTTCCAGCCACTGCCGTGCTTCGTGATTGCGCGGACTGTTCAGGAACGAGATTACCCGGTTGACTTCCGACTCTGCTTTCAGCCGGAGTTTGTTCAAGCGGTTCTGTCTGGCTTCCGGGGATTCTTTCATTTAGTTCGCCTCTCGCCGCTTCATACGCTAGCGTGTCAGGGTTGTTCAGTTCAGCAAGGTGCTGCCCTGCTGGCACTGCTTCGTAACGATCAGTGTTGAGAGCATCAACTTTCTTCTTGTCCCAAGTTTCAAGGACGGATTCTCCGGTTTCCTTGTCTCGGATTATCCATCCAGACTTCGCATTCTGTGATCGACTAAAAACATCTTGCGGAAGCCCGTCTACTTCGTCTGGCTGAACACTTGGAATCTGCCCATCCTGTTCCCCTTGTCTAATAGCATCATCAAGTGCCCTTTCGCTCTCTGGAGTAGCATCAAGGTCCGATGCCAATAATGCATCAATTTCGGCGTCTACGCTGGCAGTTTGCGGGGTTATTGCGTCAGGGATGACGCTTTGCGGGGTGACTGCTGAAACGTCAGCATTGGCCTGATTGATGATCTGCTCGGCGATGTTTTCGCCGGATTCAATGTCAACTTCAGCTTGGGTTTTCTGCGACGCCTTGAATGCATTGAAGTCATCAATCGCCGATTGTATTGAGGTTGGATCAGATGCAGGTCTGTCGTAGAAAGCAGCATCGCCCATCAGCCCAGTACGCGGCTTGATGTATGAGCTATCGTCCAGACCGCGCAACAGTGCTTCATCGCGGATTGAATCGCGGCCCATTGCATAGACTTCAGCCGGTGCGCTACCAGCTTCGCCCAGGACTTCCATTGCGATCTCGCCAGCGTGCAACTCACCGTCAGTCGCCAGTTGCCCCAACGCTTCGCCAGTGCCGCCGAGAGACGCTTGCACGCCAGTCTGGGCTAGCAGGTTGCCTGCCTTGTTGGCGAATATCTTGGTCCCTGCCAGACCACCGCTGATTGCGTCAACGCTGCCAATGATTGCGCCACGAGTCAGACCGCGTTCGTGCGCCTCCTGAGCCAGAGACGGGTTTGCCTTCAGTGCTGCCTTGACGGCTTCCGGGTTGCTGACATTGATGTTGCGCTGTGACAGCACATCGGCCAGAGAAGCCCCGTATTCCATTTGCGCGCTAGACAGGCCCATCAGCCCTGCGCCAACGTAAGGATTGCGCGTGACGGCTGCTGCGACCAGCGCAGGGGCCATCTGAGTCATGGACTGGGTAGTAACGTCGCCAATAATGCCCAGTGGATCGTTCGCAATCGTTCTCAATGCGCCGCCGACACTTTCAGCCTGACCTAGTGCTTCAGTCGCTGGACGCTGCGGAATCTCCTGAATCTGCGCCTGCTGATAGCCAAGGTCAGCAACGTTGGAGTCAATGACTCGCTGTAGCTCAGCGCGACGAGCTTCAACCTGAGCTGGGTCTTTGGTGCGATAGCGATCTCGACCTACACCAACATATGCTTCGCCAGTGGCATTGATGTCCTGAAGCTCTTGCATGGCAAGAGTCGTATTAGTCCCAGCCAAGCCAGACGCCGCAGACCGGATGCCACGCTCAACGTTGTAGCCAACGCGAGCCGGGAATGATCGACCTTCTTCCCATGCCTGGTTACGCTCAGCCAGGGACGGCCCTGCTTCGGCACCAATGCCGCCGACTTCGATGCCTGCTCCAGCCTTAACCTTTGAGCCAAAGTTAGGCACAAGATCATCAAACAACCCTGCGCTCTGCTGCGGAATCAGATCGTCGAATGCGCCCATTTAGATTTGGAAGTCCTGACCGGGGAACATCTCTTGCAGTCGGCGTAGGACCGCATCACGGGGTGCGCCTCGCTGAATCGCTGACTGTGCATCTTGCAGAGCCTGGGCGGTCTTGGGGTCGGTTGGGCTGGCGTCTGGGCGTTGTGCCTTGTCGGCTCCAGCGGGCTTCAACCCATCTTCAGTCTTGACCCACTTGTCACCGTTGACATCGAAGGTCTTGCCAATTGGGGCGCGCTGATACTCTGGGCTGTCTACGATCCGAGCAATCGCCTTATCTTGGGCATCGACCATCGCAGGTTTGCCGTCTTGATCAGTAGCCTTGAACTCTCGACCACCGATCTCGCCCATCAGTCCGCCAGAGCCTGACGCCTT
>JAGQOW010000217.1 GCA_020427155.1 Planctomycetales bacterium
TTGACCAAGTATTGAGCGTGATGATATTGCTCGCTTGGTTGCCCTCGATGTCAGCAATAAAGGTGCGATGCTGTGAGAGCGTGTCTGCTGTGAGTGGCGTCGTCGGTGGCGTCTGTGCCGCATAGTTTCCCTTGGAAACCACCGCTACAATCCGATCGGTTACGTTAGGTGTAGCGCTCTCGTAAACGCATGCCATCCACTCTTCCGCATTTGCTGCTGATGGCACAACACCCCTGTAGGCACCGAGCCCACCTTCCTGCGACAGGGCAATCACTGAATCAGTAGGGATTGCACCTGATGTGGGCGAACTAACATAGCTCGTTGCTACCGTATCATAAATTCCGCCCGTAACATTCAAGACGATGAACGAACCGGGGCGAGAATGAAAGAACCAGGACGCTGCCATAGCTGCTTACCTTTAGGTGGAAAGTAACACTTTGAATGTTCGATCTGCGCCTTCTGCTCCATCGGATACGATCCGCATCTCAATGGCAGGGAACGCATCATTAGGGATGCGATGCGCCGTACTGACGGTGGGAGTAAACGTAATCTGATTGCCGGATTGGTCGTAAGCGTCAACGAAGTTTGTGCCGTCTAGACTCACCTCGATGTGAAATGTAGTGCCTGTTAGGGTTGACGGTGCCTCGATTGAGCCGAAGGCAAATTCTCTGGCGGTAAACGAACTGCTAGCCGTCTGCCCGCTGCTGATGGTGATGGTTAAGCCGTCTTCCGACATTTCGCGTTTGATTTCTGGCATGATTGATTTCCTCTACGGAACGAGTGTTTGTTGGTGGGCTGATGCGTTGTCTACCGCCAATGCCTGCAAGTACGCCAGCACGGCATTACGCGTCGATGTGTCATGTTGGCCGTTGTAGAAGATGGCGGCGCGAACGTCGATTTGTGCGGGGTTGCCGGTTGCACTTTCGCGTGCTCCGATGGTTCGACCTGATGGGTTTGTGCCGCCGACCGTGGTATCGGTCACCGCCGATGGCGTCACTTCTGAGCCATTGAGCCACAGCCGAAGTCCGCCAGCAGACGGCAGGATGCCTGGCGTGTACATGACGACTACCGTATGTAGGTCATCTACGGTGGCCGCTGCTGCCGGGAAGATGTGCGTTCCCGTCTTCACGTCTCGAAACTGCCCGCCTGCGGTTGTCTCCCAGCGGCAATAACCCTCGTTGCTGCCGGCGTCAGTATCAAAATAGCATTGAGTTGTTTGCGCCGTGTCTTTGTTCGCAAGATACATATAGGCAGTAAACCCTGCCAACAATCCCGCCGACGTATGCCGCAAGAAATCATCCACGCCATCGAAGCGAATCACGGGTTGGCCGTCGCCACCGTCCGCCACGTAGAGCGGCTGCTTGTTTGTGTCGGCTTGCAGCAAATGCCGATCTCCGCCCGACAAATCATTCCAGGCACTTACCTTGTTGCTGCCGTCCTTGGTGATGCTGCCCGTGTTCGTCGCTTCGTACTGTTCGGTCAGGTTTGAAAGATCAGGCAGTGACACGACAAGTTCCCCTCCATCGCCGAACTGGCGTTTCTCGTAATGTGTTGGTGTGGCAATGCCAAAATAATCTAGCGCGGTCGGTGCGAGACTAGCCAGCGTCACTTCGCCTGCGACCGCAGCTCCCTGCGTGACTCGCTTGCCGGCGACGATCAGAGCGGTCGAGCGTTCATTCGTTGATTGTGCCCCGTGTCCACCGATGGCAAGCTGCCCGTGGTCGGAGCAAAGAATAATCATCCAGTCTTCGTTGTCGAAGTTGGTACGTGCCGCAATCGCTGTGAGTACGCTGCCGATCAGCGTATCTAGCGTTTGAATGGTTGCCCCGTAGCCTGAGTCGTCGGTGCCCGTGTTGGGAATATCTGAATGCGCGTAGTTATCGACCCGTGCCGTGTACGCGTAAATCAACTCATCCGCATCCGTGTCGAGTGCCGCCACGTAGGCCGCGATATCGTCGAACATCGCCGTGCCGATATCAGCGGTCGTGTCGTTGTCGTCAACCACCGTAGGATCAGAACCGCCGATAATGTTGTCGATGATAAAGCCTGAAGCAATCCACGTTTGCACATGCACGTTGGGCTTGTACAGCTTGAGTGTCTGCAAGAAGGTTGGATTGGTGAGATAACCCGTTGCCTCCCAGTTGGTAAAGCTGGTGCCCGTCACCAGGTGCCGGTTGTCCCAGACCGACGTAAAGAGTGTCGTCCAGCCGGGAGGCGAGAGCGTTGCTTGCTCCGTGTCTGTTCCGACTTCGCCGCCAGCCTGGCTATCGAGAGCGTAAGCGCCGGCATAGGCCGCTTCCCAACTGCCGTCCATCAACGAATCTAGATACGGAGTTGACACGCCAACCTGGCCGAGCGCGTACGTGCCCACGGTTGCCAGTCCATCGACGCCGAAGATGATTAGCTTTCTGCTCACTTCTTCTGCCTACGTTCCCACCAGAAAATTGCCGCCTTAATCACCACTTCCAGCAGCAGCGATAGCAGCCATACCGGCATGGCCTTGCATTGCCCACTTGCCTTGCGCCGGGCGATTATCTCTTGTACTCGCTTGTCAATCTTCCCCCTGACTTTGATGCGCCGAAACTTCCGGCCATTCTTCGACAACTCCTGCCACCTGGGATAGCCTTCGCCTGCCGCTCGTTTCGCTTCGAGTTCCAATTCCTCGATAGCGATGCGCCGTACGAGGTCTTGCAATTCACGGAGTTCGCGTTTCGTCATCGACTTTTTCTTCTATTTTCTCGATGCGTTCTGCGATGCGTGTTTCTAACTGCACCGCATCCGTGCCACAAAATCTGTCTTTCATCCCCTGCTGTAAATCCACCTTGAGCTGTTCGATGTCCGCCTCGATCTGGTGTTGATGTTCGAGTATGGCCTTTTTAAGCTGGATGCGATTTTGTTGATCCTGTCGCATGTTAAAGCCAAGCACCATCGCCAACGTCACCATGCCGCTGATTACCACAATTCGTGCGCCGTACCGCTTGGCACCCGTGCTGCATACCTGCTTAATCATTGTCATTCCCCAATCGCCGCCGTAGCCAAGCCTCTGCTTCGTGCTGAACAAATTTGACTCCTACCCATCCCGCTAGCGTCGCTTCGATTCCCAGGAGAATCGGGTCGGTAATAAAGTTTCGCGTGAATCCGTAGGCCACAAATCCCGCAACACCGCTTAGCGCACAGCCACAAAACGCACCAGCACAAACCTTGAGTTTCTTGCGTGTGCTTTCTTCCTCGCGTTCGGAGTATTCGTAAAGCTGTTTGAGTGCGCCCGCTAGGGCAGCAATGCCAAAGCAAATGAGCGCCGTTTCAATCGACCCTTCGCCGGGCAACGAATCGTCGATCACTATGTCCGCCACGAGCAAGCCCGTGCAGAATGACAGCGAAGTCATCGCTATTTTTTGGGTGGCGAGGGTGCCAATCATGATGGGTCATGGTGTTTTGTGTCTGCGAAAGAGCCTGGAGAGCCGCCCAACAGCAACCCTCCAGGCGAAAGGGAGGAGTGATGCTCCCGGTTAATATGCTAATGCGGCAGAGCGACTGCCCGCCCGTGCCGAACGTGCCATCAATCCATTGGCCCGTTTTCGTGCGCGGCAACTGATATTAGCGCTGATATTTCGTCGCACTGCCCGCACTACCACAAACGGTGCCCGCACCACTGCGGCTACCACTCGACGCACTGGGGCCCGACGGACAACCACCGTCGAGGTCACGACTGCCGATTGGTCAACGGCTGTAGTGCCAGTGTTGATAGCTGCCGGCGCGGCTTCCTGCGATTGGAGCGGGGTAGACACGCACAACAGGCCAACTGCCATGCACAACACTGCTAGAGTTTTCATCTTCTGCTTCCTCCTCTTGGGGTTTCAACACTTGATAGCCACGGTCGAGCGTCTGCACGAACGCCGCAGCCTGGATAGAAAGTGAGTGATTGCGTACGCCTCTCACTCGGATAACGGTAGCGGTCTTCCCATCGACGAAGACGGCGGTAGGAACACGGCCTACGTTCCACGCCTGCATACGATCGAGCGAATCAATCTTGACGCACACAAAACGATTCATGGCCTCGATGACGTTCTGGCTGGGCAGGACGTTGCGGCGAATCTGCTCGCAGGGGGGACAACCCTCTTCAAGACTGAAAAACATCAACACGGGCTTGCCGGTCTTCTGAGCTTCGGCCCGCCAATCGACCTCAGAAACCCAATTGATCTGCGGGGGTGTTTCGACAGCCACCGGCAGAGCACCAGGAGCCTTGTGTGGCGTAGCGTGCGCGCCGTGTTCTGCATCGGTGGCTGGTCGGGCGAGACTTGCAATCGCGTACTGAATCGCGACATAGCAGCGGGCCTGTTCGATCTCGTCTGGGGTCGCCTGCTTCGGCTTGCAGCCGAGGAAACCCAGCGTCGCGCAGAGCAGCAGTACCATGACGGTATCCGCCAATATTTCGACGAGTTTACTCATCCGAAAAACCTCTCGCTGAACGGATAGGGGCGAATCTGCGGCACGCTCAAATCGGACAGGCCGTAACACACCACGCCATCTACGGCCAAGTAGCGGTTGATCTTGTTTTCGTTCCACTCGATGTAGCCGTCCTCGTCCCAGTGCTCGCCCCAGCTATTGGCGATGCGGAGTTGCCCATCTTTGGTATGCCCTACGCCTGCAATCGCGTGCCAGCCCCGGCCAAACTCCCAGGGAACGCCCCAGATCGTGCCGCCCATGCCCGAACGGTGGAAATCCAGCACCTTCGTATAGCTGGTCAGTTCGTAGCTAGCGAGTACCTTGCGAGTCGCCGCGTCTGCGTAGACTTCCTGAGAAAACTCGCTGTACCAGTTTCCCACCTTGTAGGGTGCGAATTCTTCCAGGGGCAATCCGATCTCTTTGGCGACTTTTAC
>JAGQOW010000020.1 GCA_020427155.1 Planctomycetales bacterium
ATCGAGTCGAGTATCGAGGGTCGAGAGCCTGGCCCTGCTACGAAGCTTTGCGCTGCGCAACGCGTAGTTTTGCGCTGCTGGCCCGCGTGTTTCGGGCGACTTCCTCGTCGGTGGCACGGAGAGGGCGGCGGGTAAGAACGTCGAGGCGAGAATCCTCGCGAAAGGAGTGTTTTACCATACGATCTTCGAGCGAATGGAAACTAATAATCGCAAGGCGGCCCCCCGGACGCAGCAGATCGGGCAGGTGGGCCAGGGCCTCCTGGAGAGACTTTAGCTCGTCGTTTACCGCGATGCGCAAGGCCTGGAAGGTGCGTGTGGCGGGGTCGATGTTGTGGCCGCGGCTGCGTGGAACGCAACTGCGCACCAGATCGGCAAGTTGCTGGGCTGTACGGATGGCGTTGTTTCGTCGATAGGCTACAATCTGCCGCGCGATGCGGCGGCTCAGTCGTTCTTCGCCAAAATGATAAATAAGGTCTGCCAGGTGGCGTTCGCTGAGTCGCTCGAGCAGATGCCACGCGGGTTTGCCGCGAGTGCGGTCGAACCGCAAATCAAGTTCGCCTTCGCTGTGGAAGCTGAATCCACGGTCTTGATCGGCCAATTGATCGCTCGAAAGGCCCAGGTCGAGCAAGATGCCGTCGACAGTCTCGATTTCTAAGTTGCTGAGAATGCGGGGAATCTCTGTGTAGTTGGCGGCAAAGAGTTCGACCGGGAGAGTACCGATCGAGCTGCGAGCGCGTTCCAGTGCTTGGTGATCAAGGTCGACTCCAATCACGCGTCCATGGGGCTCGACCCGCGAGGCTAAAGCTACCGTATGTCCACCGCCACCCAGAGTACCGTCGACAAGAATCTCCCCAGCTTGAGGCTGAAGTTCGTGAAGCACCTCCTGGAGCATGACTGGGATGTGGCACGTAGACGGGGGCATACTTGCTTTCAGTTGGGAGATTGCTCAACGGGCATTGTAACAATTGAGAGGGGGCAAGGAACGGAGGTAACGGTGTTACCGTGAATCGTGTGGGGAGACAGAAGTAGGAGACTCTGCTAGTTTTATCAGCATGGAACCGTGGATTGATTATTCATTGCCTGAAGAACTGGTGGCGCAAGAGCCGCTGAGAAATCGGATCGATGCGCGATTGATGGTGATTGATCGGGCTCGGCAGGCGATTAGCCATCATCATATTCGCGATTTGCCGCGTTTGCTGATTGCCGGCGATCGCTTGGTCTTGAACGATACTCGGGTGATTCCCGCCCAACTGCGCGGGCAACGTACAGCAACCGGCGGGCGTTGGCAGGGCTTATATTTAGGGCAGATCGGCGAGGGCGATTGGCAATTGGTTTGCAAGACCCGAGGGCGTCTGAAGCCCATGGAGCAGATTACGCTGATCGATCGCGAGGGCAAGCCGGTCACTCGGCTATGGCTTTTGGAAAGACTGGCCGACGGTCAATGGTTAGGAAGGCCAGAGTCCGATTTGCCGACTCGTGAGTTACTCGATCAGATTGGCAGAGTGCCGTTGCCTCCCTACATCCGTGGAGGCAACATGGTCGATAGCGATGTCGAGGACTATCAGACTGTCTTTGCCAAGAATCCCGGTGCAGTGGCAGCTCCTACGGCTGGACTTCATTTTACCGAGAAGTTACTGAGAGCGATCAAACAATCGGGAATCGACATTTCTGCGGTGACGCTGCACGTTGGGTTGGGGACGTTTCAACCGATCGCCGTGGACGATCCTGGCGAGCACCCCATGCATAGTGAGTGGGGACAGTTGACCAGTTCAACTGCCCAGGAATTGAACGAGACGCGCGCGGCAGGCGGGAGAAACATTGCCGTTGGCACGACGGTCACGCGGGTGTTGGAATCGGCTGCGGCAGCGAAAGCAGCTTCGCAGCCAATCATCGCGCCATTGGCCGCCTGGGAGGGCAATACCGAACTGTTTATTCGTCCGCCCTATGAATTTCGTGCAATCGACGGCTTACTTACCAACTTTCACTTTCCGAGAACTACCCTGTTGTTGTTGGTGCAGGCATTTGGCGGCAGCGAGCTCGTTCGGCAAGCCTATGATGAGGCCATTCGAGAAGAGTATCGCTTTTACAGTTACGGCGATGCCATGTTGATCCTCTGAGAGGTGAGTCGTAAAAAAAAGAGGCCCCCCTCGGCACGGAGACTGGGGCAGGTAGTCTCCGGTATTTCGAGGGGAGCCAGAATGACTTGCTCAATGATTTCTGTTATTGCGTTTGGGCGATGCACCTCATGGCAACTTATGCCGAGGTGAATCAAGAGGAGGCGAATCGCCCCGTAGTTACACGTAGTTGGTACCGTATTTTTACGTAGCCTCAGCTGGACAGTACTTCAATCGACTACCTGTCAACTGTACTTTAGGACGGAGTTGGAAATGGTGTGTTTCCGTAGGAATGCCAGTACAGCTAGTAAAGCACCGGGGGAGGTGATAACGGTTATGCGGCTTGATTGATGCCTTGTCGCCAGCATTTTGGGGGGGATTAGGTTGGCTGAGCAGTCCTGTTAAGAAAAAGCGTTAACCAGTTCTGTGTTGGAATTCTCGAAGCTGCTGTTGAGATTCGTTCCCAAAATCCGTATGGAGCCAATGGCCGCCAGGATTATCATAAACAGCATTACTGCGTATTCCACTGCAGTTGGTCCATCTTCTTCGCGCAACAGCCGAATTAGGAAGTCCTTCATGGCTTCGATCCAATACGAGACGAGGGTCCCCTGGGAAGGGATGTGGTTCCATACTCATCACAAGCTTAGCTCGAAATGCATGTTCGTGCAGGCGAACAAACGACGAGCCAAAGACTCGCGGAGCGGAAATCTCGAGCGCGCGCAAGAATTTAAGCAAAGTGACGGTTTTGACGGTTCCCAGTACCCTAGGCCTGGAAGGAGCTTCCGCAGCCACAGCTCTTGACTGCGTTGGGATTGTCGAACGTGAAGCCACGCTTTTCGATCCCGTCGTAGAAGTCGACCGTAGTGCCGTCGAGATAGAGTGCGCTCTTTTTGTCGACGACCACGGGTACGCCGTGGTATTCGTATTTGGAGTCGACCTTTTCATCGTACTCCTTATCGAAGCCGAGCGAATAGCTGAAGCCACTGCAACCGCCGCCAGCAACGCCTACTCGAAGTAGGGTTCCCTGGTCCAGCTTTTGATCGGCAATAATCCGCTTGACTTCAGAGGCTGCTGTTTCGGTCAGGACAATACTCATGTTTCAATTCCCGGGGCAAAGGTGGATAGGATTCATAGTTAAGCTAGGGGTTCGGCTCGACCGTGGCTAAATTATAGCAAAAAACCGGCCAAGGAAAGCCGAATCGTGAGCTGGGGACGCTAGCCAGGGCCCAACTTGCGTAATTCTGCGGCTGCCTCGGCTATCGCGCCAATTGCAAAATCGACATCTTCTTCGGTGTTGAAGCGGCCCAGACCAAACCGCAAGCTGCTGCGGGCCAGGTCGTCATCCATGCCGAGCGCTAGTAGTACGTGGCTAGGTCCGGGTTCGGTGGATGCACAGGTAGCTCCCGAGCTGATTGCCAGGCCTTTGAGGGTCATAAGCAGGGCCTCGCCATCCACGTCTCCCAGAGCCAGATTCAGATTGCCAGGCAGCCGGCTTGAGTCCAGCGACGGGCCACACAGGCGGAGTTGTTGGCCGAGTTGACGGCAAAGCCCGTCCCAGAGGCGATTTCGTAGATTTGCTAGCCTTTCAGGCTCGGTCGGCAATTCGGCAAGGCAAAGTTTCAAGGCTTTGGCGAAGCCAACGATGCCGGGCGTATTGAGCGTCCCACTGCGACGACCCTCCTGTTGACCTCCGCCAATGATTTGCGGCTCGAGTCGTACCACCGGTTTGCTGCGCCGGACATACAACGCGCCGATTCCTTTGGGGCCGTAGACTTTGTGGGCGGAAAAGCTCACCAGATCGACTCCTATCTGCCTTACGTCGACTGGGAGCTTGCCGATGGCTTGAGTGGCGTCGCAGTGCAACAAGGCGCCATGGCGATGGCAGATTTCGGCGATTTCGGTCAGCGGTTGGATGACTCCGATTTCGTTGTTGGCGAGCATCACGCTTACTAGCGCTGTGTCTTTCCGCAGCGCATCTGCGACCCGTTGCGGGTCGAGCCAACCTGCGCGGGGACTCTCAAAAGGTTCGACGTCGAGAAGTGTTACCTGAGAACCATGCCTGGCGAGTCGGGCGAGCGGTTCGAGGACCGACTTGTGCTCTGTCAGGACGCTGACAAAGTGATCGCCGCGCCGACGTTTTTGCTCGGCAACGCCTCGGATAGCCAGGTTGTTGCTCTCGGTAGCGCCACTAGTAAAGACAATTTCCCTGGAATCGGCGCCAATGGCGTCAGCGATTTCTTCCCGGGCAATTTGCACAGCTGCCTTGGCATCTTCGCCAAGTTGGTAGCCGATACTGCCTGCATTGCCGTATTGGTCTAAGAAAAAGGGCAACATCGCCTCAAGCACGCGCGGATCGACGCGTGTCGTGGCGTGGTTGTCCATGTAGACGGAAGCCGAAGTCGATTGGTTCATGACGGGTAGCAGAGTTTCGCGGCAGCGTGGCCTAGCGTCTACAGACTACCGCCTTTAGACTAACGTCTCAACCGAAGAGGGCTTTCACGACAATTTGTGACCAGGTCTCAAAATCGTCTAACTCGGGAAGGATTTCTTCGATGGGAACGAAGCAGGCGCCCAGGATATCCTCTTCGCGGGCATGGACGTTGAGGTTATCGACGTCAAAAAGATGGACGATGCCAAGGTGCACCTGGCCAACGGGAGTTTCGTCGTCGTTGATTAGTCCGACGCATTGTTCGGTGTAAGGCGTTTCGATGACGACTTCTTCGTCCAATTCTCGCAACATGCCCTCGCGGTAGACTTCATGCCTTGTCCCCGCACCAGCATCTGCGGTGGAAATATGCCCGCCGATCCCCACGCTGCGCTTCGCATGCAGCCGAGCCTCGCCTTGTCCGCCGCCACGAGTGTACTGAAACAACCTCGGTTTGCCGTCGGCCCCTAGGTATCGAAACAGCACGTAGGGAATCAGTTGTTTGAAGCTGGGGTCCTGCTCCATCTTGCCGCGCGGCTGATAGCTGAGGTGGCCGTTGTCGAGCAAGGCGGGTAGGTAAGAAGAGACTTCAGAGGTGAAGCCTTGAAAATGCCCCAAAGCATGAAACTCGCTGGTGGGAACAACGAGTACTTGTTCTTCGGCAACCGTTGACATGGCAAAGTCCTTTTTTTGGGGGGGCCGTTCGGTGAACTTAGTCCCTTGAGTGTCCCAGGGATTATAGGAGTCGGGGAAAAGGCTTACCACCCTTAGGCGGTATTGCTGTAGCTGAGTTTCCAGGCGAATCTCCTAGCCATAAACTTGAATCCTGCAGCCTGCTATTCTCGCAAGCAGTGCTGATTCGCCATGCTGATCCCACTGACAATACTGCCGATAATTCCCACGAATCCCTGGTCGGTGCCACAGACAAATAGATTCTCCAGGTGCGTTCGGCCATCGAATTGCTTCTCAGGCGAGCCGTAGACCGCACCGTTTTCGTGGCCAGTGAAACGTACGATGGTTGTGGGAGTAAACATGTCGGTGTCGACCACCCGGTGGCGGTAATCGGGGACAAAGCGAACTGCCGAGGCGGTGATGCTGTCGTACCAGCGCAGTTTTTCGAGTCGATAGTCATGTTCGTCGAGATGTCTCCAGTAGTCAAAGTTTGCCAAGGCGGTGATACGAATCGTGCCATCATCGAGCGGTTTGCCGTACTGGAAATTGTTGGGACTGCAGATGACTCCGCTGCGCAAATCACACGGCAGTTCAGGTCTGCTCCAATCGAACTTTTCGCTGTCGTTGAAGAAGGTAATCGTGCGATTGTGCCCCAATGTGTGTGGCTCGACATCGAGCGAAGCGATGGTCTCGCAAAAGCTGAGTCGACCAGGGACTCGGCTGACAACGGGCGCTCCATCGTCGCACATGCGCATCGTTTCTGACCAGCCGGCCGAAGACAAGATGCGTCGTGCTGCAACTTCCTCGCCATTTTCGAGGACGACGCCAGTCACCCGGCCATCTTCAACCGCTAATCGCTGGACGCCGGCGCGAAGTTTAAGTTCGCCCCCTAAGCCGCGATATCGCCGCACTAATTGTTTGAGAATCAATCGAACTCCGGCGTGCGGTCGCCCTAGCCCTTCCATGAAAATACTGCGAAACATGATCGAGAATTGCCCCCAATCCATGTCATGCTCGCGTGCTGAGCCATAGAACATCAGTGGGCAGAAAAGCATCTCGACCAAGAGCGGGTCGGTGAGGGCCTCTGCCAGCCGTTCCCTGGCAGAAATCTGTTGGTGCGACTCATCCAGGTCGTCGTATTCGACGATCTCGGCAATCAGCCGATCGAAGCGATCGATTTGCAGAGGAAACTCGCGAGCCACTTCTTCTCGTAGCAGATCGAGATCGTTGTCAAAGCTGAGTCTCACGCCTGGAAAGACAATATCAGAACCGAGCTGAGGCGAGATTTGCAGGTCGTCCCACGAGAGCCGCAATTGGCGCAATAGTCGGGCCAAGGGGCCTCGTTTCGATCCTTTGGGCGTGATATTCGTTAGCGCGTGGAGACCAACGTCGTAGTCGCGCCCTCGCAGACGGTAGAAAGAGTTTAAACCGCCGATCGTGAAATGGCGTTCTAACACCAGCACGCGCTGATCAAAGTAGGCCAAACGGATTCCCGCCGCCAGTCCCGACATGCCCGCGCCGATGATGATCGTATCGTACATGAGCGGAGAGCGGAAATAGCGGGAGGCGGGAAGCGGTTCGCTCGGCTTTCGACTATCCGCTTTCCCCTTGGGGATCAGACTTTCTGGATGTCTTTCATCAGCGGCTCAAGGAACGCGACGGTCGAATTCATGCTTGCCAGCTCGATGTAGTCGTCCTCAGGGATTTGGATGCGATGCCGTTTGCGAAGCTCCATCACGATATCCAGAAAGTCCATGCTGTCGAGTTCAAGCTGATCGCGGAAGTTGACGCTGTCGTCGATATTCGACAGATCCTCATCGGGAGCAATGGCTTCGAGGATGTCTAGGATTTCTTCTCTGATCTCTGCGGCAGTCATGCTGCGTTTTCTCCTGGGGCTTAGTTTGTCTTGTTCAAACCTGTTGAACGATTACAACGGAGTTAATTCCTAACATGCCGAACGAATTGTTAAGCACGGTTCGAATTCGGCAATTCTCGCGGGGTTCCGCGAGCACCAATCCCGCCAGATTACAGTCGGGGTCAAGCTTTTCGACGTTGATGGTCGGATGGCAAACACGGTCGTCGAACGAAGGGAGGTTGCCAGCGAGTTCAAGTGCCCCGGCCGCTCCCATGGCATGGCCAATGAAGCTTTTAGTATTGTTGATCAGTGTTTGGGGCGATTCGCCAAAGACACGACGCAGCGCGGCGCACTCTTGAACATCGCCACTGGGAGTCGCTGTAGCGTGAGTACTTACCAGATCGATGTCTGAAGGGTTCAGGCCTGCTCGCCTGAGAGCCAGATCGATACAGTCGGCCTGGCGATGGGGGTTGGGGAGCACAAAGTCGCTGGCGTCGCTATTCATCGCATAGCCAACCAACTCGCCATAGATTTTCGCGCCACGACGAGACGCATCGCTGTACCGTTCCAGAGTATAGAGGCACCCTCCTTCGGAAACGACGATACCGTTACGATCTAGATCGAAGGGGCGGCTCGCGCGGGCCGGATCCTCGTGCTCGGCAAGAGCCCCCTGGCTGGCAAATCCAGCGAAGATGCCAAAGGTACGGATACTTTCGGAAACACCTCCGGCGATGGCAAAATCGCATTCGCCCAGCCGCAACATCTGTGCGCCTTGAATCAGCCCGGCATTGCCAGCGGCGCAGGCAGCGCCCAGCGTATAGTGAGGGCCAGTGATGCCGAGGTTGAGCGTTATCTCGCCAGCCGGATTGTTGGCAACGGTCCGCGGGTTGTGGTGGTGCGACCAGACCTTGGTGTCGTAATTGAATGCCTTGATTTCGTTAATCTCGTTCTCGGTTTCGACGTTGCCGTGCTCGGTAACACCGACATAGACGCCCACTCGCGAGGGGTCTACTTCATTCCACGCAATCCCTGAGTCGGTTACAGCTTCGTTGGCACAATAGATGGCAATGCTACCGGCACGCGTACCCCGACGGAGCTCTTTTCGCTTCTGATACTTGAGCTCATCAAAGTGGCAGATTCCCGCCAAGGTGTCGCCAACATAGCGGATCGAATAGTGCTCGACTCCGCTACGGCCTGCGAGCAGTGCCGAACGGAATTCGGGCAGGCTGTCGCCATTGGGGGCGGTGAGGCCGACGCCTGTAATCACGATTCGCTGGTCCTGCTGGGCTGTACGGATCATGGCGAATCAAGAGAGAGGGATAGGAAGCCCGAAGGCCTGGTCTTTATGCAGCCTGGAAGGTCGAACACGAACCCCTGAAGCTAACCCCGCACCGTGTTTTTGACAACCCGTGGGGCGAAGAGAAGCACTGCCGACGACCTATTATTTGAAGGCCGCTTCGAGCCCAAGGTGGCGGCGATAGGCATCTTGCTGTCGCGAAATCCCGTAAGTTGCGGTAATGGCCTGCCACTGCTCCTTCGCCTCGCTCAGCGTTATCTCTGGAGCCTTGCTCTCGAAGATTGCCTTGGCGACCAGCTTTTCCAGCGATTGCAGGTACTCGTCGATCCCCGGTATCCGCGGTAAAAGAAACGCTTCGCCTCCCGACAGCAGCTTGGTCATTTCGGTTGGGATCGAGTCTGAAACGCCTCTTTCTGAGAGCCATTTGGCAGCCTGCGAAGATTGGGACGAACGAAACCAAAGCGTGGCGCGGCTCCGCGGGCTGATCTGGACGGCGGCATCTTTGCTGGCCAACCACTTCAGCAGTTGAAAAGCGGAGACAGCATTGCGCGTCTGGCGAGTCACGCTGGCCAGCCGACCGGAGAAACACAAAAACGTCGGTGGCGGGACAACTTGTTCGTTGCCGCTCCAACTCTTGAGACTGCGATCGTAAAGCTCGTCTGCAATTGGTATCGCTAAGAAGTTTGTTAACTTTGTGCCCGAATCGTCCGTCCCGACCAAAAACCCTGCAGTAGGCCAGGAGAAGTCGAATACTCCCTGTTCGCCCCCGCCATTAACGGCTGGCTGACGTGCGAGCATCGCTTGCAGTGCCCTGGCAAACCAAGGCTCCTGCAACATCGGTTCCATGGTTTGAGGGTCAAAGAGTACTGCATTTTTGCTGGTGGGATCGGCTAATACTACTGCCCGCAGAATCAACTCTGTCGCCAGGGGGTACTCAAGCGACGAATGCTTGGTGCGGGCAGGACCTATTCGGTCGAAACGGCTCCACGTGAACTGGGGAGCTTCCATCAAGGCAGGCGGCAGGTTGCCTTGCCAGGTAAGCATCAGAGGAGGCTCGCCGAGCGAGAGCGCGAAAACTTCGCCGCCGAAACGCATGACACGATCTCTTATCAGTGGCAGGAAATCTGCAAAGTCGAGTTCCTGGTCTTGCAGTAAAGTCTTACGCACCGGCCGTAGCCAATTGCGATCGACTAGGGTTCCCAGAAGTCGCGAGGGATAAACAATCAAATCGGCGGCAAGCTGGTCGGAATCCGTCAGTTCTTGGACAGTCGATTGCAGAACTTGAAGCTCTCCTCCGCTTCGTTCGGCCCATTCGCCGCGCATCAAATCAATGCCTGCAGCGAGTCCCTGGTCGTCGATCACCAGGACCGTGAGCCGAACTGCCGCCCGCGGAGTCGCGGGGAGAGCATCGGCTGGCACATCAGTCTGAGGTTGCTTTTCGCAGCCAGACAGAGTCAGCAAGATCGTCAGCAGTAGTCCTGAGGAAAGTCGCAGCGTCATTTTCGTTGGCCAATCATGCGATTACCCGTTGCAGTTCGGCTGAAACCGAGGATTATACTTGTTATCTTGCGCATGAGGAGTAACCGCCTTCACAGATCGACCCCCTTTCGGAATTGACGAGCTATGAGCGTTTGCATTGGTATTGATGTCGGTACTTCTGGTACGAAAGCCTTGGCGATTGATGCCAAGGGGCGAGTTCTTGCCGAAGCCTCGGCTTCGTATCCCTGCCACCATCCCAAACCGTTGTGGAGCGAGCAGGACCCAGAGGACTGGTGGCAAGCGACGGTAAAAGTAGTGCGGTCGGTTGTGAAGCAAGCAAAGCTCAAGCCGGCTGATGTGGCGGCGATTGGCCTCTCGGGCCAAATGCACGGTTCGGTGTTTCTCGATCGCAACGATCAGGTCATCCGGCCGGCTATCTTGTGGAACGACCAACGGACCGAATCGGAATGTCAGGAAATCGAACGCCGCGCGGGCGGTCGAAAGCGGTTGATCAAAATGGTAGCCAACCCGGCGCTGACAGGGTTTACGGCCCCGAAGATTCTTTGGCTTCGAAACCAGGAGCCGCGCAACTTCGAGCGAACTACCAAAGTGCTGTTACCAAAAGATGAGATACGACGTCGGTTGACAGGCGAGTACGCCACCGAGGTGAGTGATGCCAGCGGTATGTTGTTGCTGGACGTCGTAAAGCGGAAGTGGTCGAAGACATTATTGGAGAAGTTGGAGTTGGACTCCAGTTTGCTTGCTACTTGCTATGAATCGGAAGAGGTGACTGGTACGCTTACCCAATCAACCGCCAAGAAGCTGGGGCTGACGACGGATTGCGTCGTGGTGGGCGGGGCTGGGGACTGCGCAGCAGGAGCCATTGGCAACGGCATCGTGCGCAGCGGGTTGCTGGCCACTTCGCTTGGCACTTCGGGCGTGGTATTTGCGCACAGTGATCAACCAGAATTCGATCCTGAGGGGCGTCTCCACACGTTTTGCCATGCCGTACGGGGTAAGTGGCACATGATGGGAGTCACCCTTACTGCCGGCGGCTCGTTGGGTTGGTTTCAAGAGGCGCTCTGCACCGTTGCCAAGGGGCAAACCGTACCGTTCGAGACTCTCACTGCTGAGGCGGCCAAAACACTGGCCGGGGCCGAGGGCTTGCAGTTCCTGCCCTATCTTTCAGGAGAGCGAACGCCACATCTTGATCCGCACGCTCGCGGCGCACTCATTGGAATCACACTCAAACACACACGCGGGCATGTGGTACGTTCGATTCTAGAAGGCGTCACCTACTCGCTGCGCGATTGTCTCTCTATCATGCAAGACTTGGGGGTCCCGATTCGGCAAATCCGGGCCACCGGCGGCGGGGCCAAGAGTCCTTTCTGGCATCAGATGCAGGCCGACGTGTTTGGCAAGCCCGTAACTACCATGGTGGCCGACGAAGGCGCCGCGTATGGCGTCGCGCTACTAGCGGCAGTAGGAGCGGGCAATTTCAAAAACATCACTGAGGCTTGCCAAGCCACGGTGAAGACAGCCCAGGAAGTGAAACCTGATGCGAAAACGCGAAAGGTGTACGATCGGGCCTTCCCGGTGTTCCAAGGACTCTATAAAGCTCTCAAGACCGAGTTTCCTCGACTTGAGTCTTAGCCGTGGGGCCGTCGCGACTGACAATCTGGCTCGATTGGCCGGCGGGCTGGCTTTCCAAAACTCTTCGCCCTGGTGAACACGACGGGGGTTGTCTACGCTTAGTTCATGGCGTCCCCGGCTGAATCAACTTCCGAAGTGTCTTACCAGACGAAGCCCTGTCAGATGGTCTGCTGGCTCGAGGTTTTGTTGATCTTTGCAATCATCTTCATTGTTGGCGGGGCGCCTCCACCGCACGTCAACGAGACCTATTACCTGACCAAGGCCAAGCACTATTGGGAGCCCCAGTGGTGCGCAGGAGATCCCTTTTTGGAATCGGCAGATGCGCATTTGACTTTCTATTGGACGATCGGTTGGTTGGCGAAATGGTTTTCATTGCCCGTTGTGGCATGGATCGGCCGTATTGCTGCTTGGATGCTCCTTGCCGTCTCGTGGCAGCGGCTCAGCTCTCGGGTATTGCATCGACCGTTGTTCGGAGTACTCAGTTGCATGTTAATGGCAACGCTGATCGAGAAGACCTATCTTTCAGGAGAATGGGTATTCGGCGGCGTCGAAGGAAAGTGCTTTGCCTACGCCTTCGTCTTCTGGGGATTGGCAGAACTTGCCGACGGACGATGGCGAAGAATGTGGTTGTGGTTCGGTTTGGCCGGCGCGTTTCACGTGCTAGTAGGAGGTTGGGCGACCATTGCGGCCGGTTTCGTGTGGATGACCGAGCGTCGAGTTCAGCGTGCTTCGTTAGTTTCCCTGCTTCCAACGTTGTTTCTGGGGGGCGTCTTGGCTTTGCCAGGGGTGATCCCCGCCTTGCAATTGACGCGAGGAGTCTCGGCAGAAACTGCTGCTGAGGCGAATCAGATTTATGTTTTCGAGCGTCTCGCTCATCACCTGGCACCTCTGGCGTTGCCCGCGCAGGAGCTTACAAAGAAGGGCCTGAGATTCTCTTTGGTGGTCGTTGGTCTGGGGGGGCTCTGGTGGCTGACGCGCAAACGCGAAGAGGAGGGAGCGGAAGGGCTTAATCGACTATTGCGATTTGCTTGGGGAAGTCTGGTGCTTTGCCTCGTTGGATTCTCCTGGGAACTCGCTGCATGGAATCAACCAGCGTTGGCTGCAAAGCTCTTGAAGTATTACTGGTTCCGTTTGGCCGACGTCGCGGTGCCGCTGGCGATGTCGCTGGCCGTTTTCTGGTTGGCCAGCGGGCTGATGCAGCGTCGCCCGAAACTGGCCGGGTTGTTTCTATTGACGACGCTCGCGTATCCCTGCTGGTTTATGCTCAGTTCCAGTAGCGCGCGTTACCAGAATCCGTTGCCCCCGGCCGACAGGAAGGTGACGGATCATCACGATTGGCAACAAGCATGCCGATGGGCTCGCGAAAACACGCCCGCAGACGCTTTGTTCCTGGTCCCCCGCGGCAGTCAATCGTTTGAGTGGTATGCCTATCGCAAGGGGCTAGTCACTTGGAAAGATGTTCCGCAAGACGCAGCTTCACTCATCTCCTGGCGAGATCGCTACTTCGATGTATTCACTCGTATCGACGAGCAGGAGCACCGTACTCATGTTTCCTTTGCCAAGCAGGGTGATGAGCGAGTCGGGCAACTGGCTGAGAAGTACCAGGCCGAGTACGTTATTACCGACGAATACCCCCCACTGCTACTGCCTAGAGTTTACCAGAATAAGTCATTTACTATCTACGCGACCAATCTCAAAGCGAAATCCGATTCCCAATGAGTAGTTTTCCTTCTCCAAAAGCACCTTTGCAAGCTGTCATCTTTGATCTCGATGGCTTGATGTTCAACACCGAAGACCTCTATCAGGAGGTGGGACGCGATTCGCTGGCCCGGCGCGGTAAACAGCTCACCCAAGAATTGCTCGATGAAATGATGGGGCGCAAGTCGGACATCGCCCTGCAGATTATGATTGATCGGCATGACCTGGAGATTTCGGTCGAGGATTTAGCCACGGAACAAGCGGAGTCCATGCGCAAGTTGATACCTACGCGGTTGCAGCCTCTGCCTGGATTGCTATCGCTTCTGGCGGCGCTTGAGGCGGGTGGAATTCCCAAAGCAATCGCTACCAGCAGCGGTCGTCAATTTGTTACGCAGGTGCTGGGCCAGTCGCAGCTTGAACCTCGATTTGATTTTGTCTTTACTTCAGAGGATATCGAAAACGGCAAGCCTGCGCCTGACGTGTACTTGTTGGCCGCTAGTTCGCTGGGCTTTGATCCCGCCAGGACAATGGTGCTAGAAGATACGCAAATCGGCTGTCGAGCGGCTACGGCTGCCGGTGCTTACACGGTCGCTGTCCCGGGCGAGCACAGCCGAGATCATGATTTCAACGGCGTGAAGTTTATTGCCACAGCTCTAAGCGATCGCCGGATCTATCAAGCGCTTAGTCTGCCAGTGACGGATTGCGAAGAATAGCCCTCGTCGGGTTTGCGGTTCCGCCACTTCGGGTAGTGCTAGCAAGCTCGCAAATCGAGCGGGAGATTGTCTCACTGCTAGCCGTGATGAGAGTCGATAGAAAGTTTATCTCTTCAAAAACTTAAATCGACTCTTTTCGATATCCAGGGGGGGCCCATTATGGATCGGAAGTTTGTCGGCGCCATGCTCTTGTTCTTAGCAAGCGGTGGGTGCCGGATGTGTAGCAATTGTTGCGATAATCTGCCGCCAGTGCTGGATGGACCTTACCCCTATACCGGAGGCAGAGCCGGCTCGGCTTTTGGGGCAGCTTCCCACGCAGAACCGTATTACGAGGCCGAGCCTATTGGTCCGTCGGCAGCAGAGCAGTCGCCGGCTGAAGATTCGTAGCAGGCGGCAGCTCTTCTTCTGCTCGAAGTCGGGTTATCTGGTTGAAGGCCTCGGGATCGAAAGGATCGTCCAACTCGGCGCCGGCTGTACTGATGCTTGACGGTCGTGGTGCCTGCTTTGGCAACGCGAGCTGTTCGGCCCATTCGCTGAGCAGGAATAGCTGGCGGAGTTCGAGTGGCTGTGAATGCGCTCCTTCGTCGGATCCGTGGGCCTTGCGCGCATGGTGCAACAGCACGCTTTCCTCAACAACTTGCTCGTCAAGCTGCTCAAGGACCGACGTCAGATTGAAGAGCGTCGCTTGAGGATGCCCGGCACCCTCCATGGCAAGTGCGTTTAGCTCAAACTCTCGAGACGATCCGGCAGCGTGGCAACCCGAGCTTGCGCACGAACGTACCAGCAAGGGTTGGATTTGGCGCACAAATGCGGCACGCATTTCTCGTGGGACGTGCTGCGCGGCTTGCACATTGGACGGTGTCGGAGTAGTAATTGGAACCGGTGCAGCCGAATGCTGATGTGCTCGGATTGACCGAGCTTGCTGCAGGCGGCGTTCCAGCAGCGCGAGTTCCCGATGGTGAGGATCGATGGCCCGGGCGTCGAGCAGTTCTCTTTCAGCAAAGTCGCACAGGTCTTGCCGCAAACACCAGCGAGCAAGTTCGAGATGCGAATCGGCAGCTGACCCGGTACGGGTCTGGCGGCGGCGCTGGTAGGCTTCGTCGAGGTTTCGGCAATACATCTCGACCTGGGTCACGGGTACCCGCAACTGGCCGTTGGGTAGCTCAATCTGATAGTGGTCCTTGAGCCGGATCATCCGTCCCGACAGCACGTTGCCGTTTCGCAAGACCAAGATGCCCTCGATAGCGGCGGATGGCTCTGCCAGAGCCACTCGAGCAGGCAACGTGGCAAGACAGCCCGTCAGAACGAGAAAAACCGCCAGCCAAAGTTTCGGAGCAGTGTGTTCCATTGCGAGCGAAGGCTAGGAAAACTGGAGAAAACGGTCAAGACGGCCTTCTAGACGCTTGCAGGACTTATGTGCCACCTCATCATGTGGTGACTGAAGAATGAGAGAGTTGCGGCGAAAGCAGAGGCCGTTTCTGAGCGGTACGATCGACTATTGGGAGCCTAGCTATCAAGGTTTTGCCAAGGTATATTGCGGTTTTGGACCTGAACATGCCCTCTTTCCAGCGGACGATTTCACGTGACCTCCTCGACTCTTCAGCGTCGACAAATCACCTACTCAGGCGAAGTCCAGGGCGTAGGTTTCCGTTACACGACGCGTATGATTGCCAGGGGATACGACGTCAATGGGTATGTGCGCAACTTGCCCGATCGGCGCGTGGAACTTGTGGTCGAGGGCGCAGAGGACCAGATCGACGGTTTCTTAGCAGAAATCGCCGAGAGAATGTCTGGTCAGATTCGCAATTCCACTTGCGATACACGGCCGAGCATTGACGAATTTGCAGGATTCGAGATTCGTTATTAGCATGGCAACTTAAGTTTGATTCTTGTCTCCGCTGCTTGATCGTGTCCTTATTCCAAGAAAAGTGGTCTTAGCCTCCTATGTCGAATCTTTCTGTCTGGCTTACTCCGATCTGGCTGCTCTGTGTTGGCGCCACGGTTGGCACCGTAATTCTGCTAGTGATGTGGGGCATAGTTGCCGTCTTTAGTCGGCAACTGGCCCGTTCGATTTGGGCGCGTGTTAGCGAAGGTGTTTTGCTGCCCATTAGCTATACATTAGTTGCCCTGGCGGTGATTGCCGTGATTGCTACGCCGGTCATGCCTTTGGATCGTATGATTTCGTCGTTGAAGCGTGTGCCCTACGTCGGTCCGGTCAAGTTCGAAGTAACAGTGCCGGCAGATACGACCGATTTCGAAGTGGGCGGCGTGGCTTTCCGGATGGATGAGCTGAGAAGCTATTCGATCGAGAGCGAACAAGATGTCGCCCTCAACATCGAGGTCGAAAAGGGTTTTACTGAACCCTTGATTCAGATCAACGGCGGCGACCTCTACCAATGGTCTCCGGGGAGCAATCTCGCCCGTGCATTTGAAACCGATGTTGAGGGGATCTTCCTGACCAACGAAAGCGATTTGCCTACGGTCGTGAAGGGGACATTCGAAACAGAGATCGAAATGCCAGAGGTCCACGATCTCAAGGTTACTGCCATCAGCGTCGTCGCTGTTTATCTGATCTATATGCTGATCTGTGGACTTGCCCCTCGAGCTTCGATCATCGCCACCGCCACGGCAAAGGAAGCTGTCTCCCAGCCTTTGTTTGTGCTGTTGACGATCGTCGGGGTCGTGGCGCTGATTGCCTACATTTACATTCCATATAACACCTTTGGCGAAGACGTCAAAATGCTCAAGACCTCTGGCATGACGACGATCAAGGTGCTCGCCATCCTGGTTGCACTCTGGACTGCAAGCGTCTCGGTTTCAGACGAAATCGAAGGCCGGACTGCGCTCACCGTGCTCTCTAAGCCCGTGGGGCGTCGCCAGTTTATTATGGGCAAATTCATGGGGATCGTTTGGCCCATTTTGCTCATGTTTGTAATCCTGGGCATCGTCTTTCTGCTGACCGTTTCGTACAAGGTCGTTTACGACGCGCGCGAGTCGTCCAAGACGGCTCCGATCTGGCAGGAGTGCTATCTCGAAGTGGTCCGGATCGTGCCCGGGCTAGTGCTGGCTTTCTTTGAGGCGGTTGTGATGGCGGCTATCAGCGTCGCTATTTCGACCAGGCTTTCGATGTTGCCGAATCTCGTGATTTGTGGTTCGATTTACGTGCTGGGCCACCTGGGACCCTTGATCGTCAAGTCGGCTGCCGGCGAGATCGTATTCGTCAAGTTTATCGGCAGGCTCATCTCGGTCATGTTGCCGGTGCTCGACCACTACGAGATTGAAGGAGCGATTGCCGGCTCGTCCACGGTGCCTCCAGAATACTTGTGGACGACGCTGCTCTATAGTGCGCTCTACTGCTCAGCGGCGATGTTGCTGGCACTGATCTTTTTTGAAGAACGCGATTTGGCGTGAGCGATCTGGCTAGCCGACTTCGATGATGCGGATTGGGTTCAGCCAGCTTTACGCTTCAGTATTACCGTGTCGTCTTCTGCCCAGTAATCGGGCTCGGAGAGTATCGACGGTGCAAGCGGAGTGACGAATGCTCCGCAGCGCGAGCCGGCGGCGCCGTCCCATTGGTGCGCTGCTACCTGCTCGAGCACTTGCTCAGCAACGGCGACGGCATCTCGGCCGTCGGCGCCGGTCACCTGAGGCTTGGCCCCGGTGCGAATCGCCGAGGCAAAATCGAGCAGTTCCTGCTCGATGGCATTCGATTCGATGGCCGGAAGTTCTCGCTTGGCCAGCAGGTCGGTGAAGAGATGCTCGCGCAGGTGGTTCTTTTGCTCTGCGGAAAGATTGTCGAGGCGAAACTCGCGATCGAGGATTTCTTGAGTCGGCTCGACAAGCGTGGTTCGACGAGCCGCAAAATCGAGCGTCGCACAGCACTCGCCCGTAAAGACTTGCATCGTGCGTTCGGCGGCATAACTTACACGCGATGCCGTCAGGTTGGCAATGCAGCCCGAAGCGAAGTGCAACCTGGCGTTGACAAGGTCTTCATGGTCGCCGAGTACCGAGATGCCCATCGCTTCGACATGAACAAGTGTCGATTGTACTAAACTGAGCACCACGTCAATGTCATGGATCATCAAGTCCAATACGACGCCGACATCGGTTGAGCGAAACGTGTAGCCACTGGCGCGGCGTGCCTCGATGTATTTGGGGTCTTCCAGTTTATCGCGCACTGTAAGTAGCGCTGGATTGAACCGCTCGACATGCCCGACCTGCAGTACCAATTGCTGCCGTTTGGCTAGGGCCACTAGCGGCTCGGCCTCGGCCAGTGTCGCTGTGATGGGCTTTTCGATCAACAGGTGGAGCCCGCCATGGAGCAGGTCGGTAGCGACTTGCGAATGGTTTGTTGTCGGGGTGGCGATCACGGCAGCATCAACGTTGCCCAGCAGTTCTCGATAGTCGGCCAGCGGTTTGGCTCCTGTCTCTGCGGCGACGTGCTCGCGGGCCGAAGCCAGAGGATCGACAACTGCTGCCAACTGTATCTCGTCGAGTTCCGAGGCAAGGCGAGCATGTATTCGGCCCAAGTGTCCTGCCCCGACGACTGCCAATCGCAAACGACTCACGCGGCCCTCCTCGTTTCCCGACCGCGGCCATGTTTGCCTTCTTGTTGGCCCTCGATGAAGGAGAGCAGGCGTTCGACTTCGGGAGTCGATTGGCCGTTCGAATGCAGGATCTCTCTGGCGTGGTTCAGGCCAACTTTTGTTCGATACAGCAGCCGATGGGCAGCCGCGAGCCCGTCGATGGCTGGCGTCGAAAAGTCGTGACGTTTCAAAGCTACGATATTGATGCAGCGAGGCCGGGCCGTATTGCCTTCGGCCAACATGTAGGGCGGAATGTCATGCAAAACACGGCTCAAGCCGGCGAGAAAGCTGTAACTGCCCATCGTCACGAAGTGATGAATCGCGCAGTTGCCCGAGAGCGAAGCATAGTCGTGCACATGGACGTGGCCGGCAAGCAATGTTCCGTTGGCGATGACGATATGGCTGCCCAGTTTGCAATCGTGAGCGACGTGGACATTGGCCATCAGGAAGTTGTTATCGCCCAGTCGGGTAATGCCGTCTTCCTTCTCACTGCCCCGGTTGATGGTGACGCCTTCGCGCAGCGTATTGCCATCGCCGATTTCGACAGCGGTAAGACTGCCGCGATAACTGAGATCCTGAGGTTCTGCTCCGATCACGACATTGGGATAGATGACGTTATCGCGGCCGAGGGTTACTTTTCCCATTAACGTGACATTGTTGAGCAATCGCGTCCCTGAGCCGATCTTTGCCTCCGCGCCAATCGTGCAAAAGGGGCCAATTTCGACGTCTTCGCCGATCTCGGCTCGGGGATCGACCCAGGCGTTGGTTGCGATGCTTGATGCCATCTTTGGGTTACTCTCGGGAAGAACAGTTAGCTAGCAGCCGGGATTCCACTTCCAGTTGTTTTTGGTTGGCAAAACCCTCGACCGATGGCTTGGAATACCTCAAGCAGATGCTCGCAACGGAGCGGCTGCTTGAAAATGTGTCAGTAACTCTTGTGCCAATGCTGCGTGAAGTTTGTGGCCGCTACGGTGTGCAATGATCTGCCCCACGATCGCATGCCCCGTCAGTGCCATATCGCCAATCACATCCAGTGCTTTATGTCGAGCACATTCATTGCCAAATCTCAGTTCGTTCTCGATGGGGCCATGTTCGTCGAATACCAATAGATCATGCGGAGAAACATGGCTTCCTAATCCAAGACGGACCAATTGCTCGGCTTCTCGCTGTAAGACGAAGGTACGGCAAGGCGCGACTTCACGTCGGAAGTTTTCTGGGGTAACTTCGAGCGCCGTGGACTGGAGGCCAATGATCGGATCCTGCGGATAGTCCAACTCAAATTCAACCGAGTACTCGCCACCTAGAGTAGGACGAGCCTCGATCCATGTTTCTCCGCTTTCTATCCGTATCGGGTGGGTAATCTCGAGTCGGCTGACTTCAGCAGGTTGCGTCTCGATGCCTGCCGCGTCCAGGGCTGCCACGAACTCCTGGGCCGAGCCATCGCAACCGGGCATTTCTGCCTGGTCGACGCCCACCTCGCAATTGTCGATCTGCAGGCCAGCTAAGGCGGCTAGCACGTGTTCTACCATTTCTACCGTCGTGCCGTTGTGACACAAGTTGGTGCGTCGAGGCATATCCGCGCGATACTCGACCAGGGCAGGAATCGAAGCCTGAGGGCCGATGTCGTCTCGCACAAATCTGATTCCAGTTCCTTCTGGCGCTGGCCGGAATTCGACGCGAATCTCTTTTCCGCTCCAGAAACCTACTCCTGAGACCACTGCAGGTCGTTGAATGGTTTGTTGCAGTCGAGAATGGAGCATTGTATCAGGACTCATCAATGCGAGTGATTCAACTTGGTGCTTCGTGAAACGCGATCCGAGAGTTGCAATAAGCGTCAGGCAACGGTCCGAGCTTCGAGCTTGATACAACTCGAAGACTCGGACACGCCTGAGCATGCTTAGCGTCGTAAGGGCTGACCGTTGGAAGCCGCCGGAGCGATGCCACCCGGGGCGCCGCCACGGTTCAACAGGGCCAGCACGTCGGGAGTGATGTCAATGTTGTTTTGAGAAACCACGGGCTTGTTGATCGCCCTCAAGACATCTTCCCGCTGATTGGGATCGATCTGATCGCCGTTGAAACGAAGTACCAACCCGATGTTATGCTGTTGGGCATAGTGCTGGACGGCATTGCTGACCTGGAGATAGGTCTGATAGTAGACTTTGGCTTCGCGCTCCAGGAAATCTCTCCGAATGCGTCCCGCCTTGAGATTAAACTCAGACTTGAGGCGAGCGATCTCCTCATCAAGCTGCTTGTATTCGGGAGACCCGACGTTGTATTGCTTACGCATTTCTTCTTTGCTTTGCACCGCGTCGCGATCGCCCTTGAGTTGCCCTTCGGCGGACTCCATTTCAGTTTTCAAGCCCTCCATTGCCCCGCTGAACTGTGTGTAGTTCTTAAAGATGTAGCTCACATCCACGACGGCAATGCCGTAGCGTGAGGCGTTTGCACTGGGGCCGGCTGGCTGGGCAGCGGCTGGGGAGGAAAACGACGCCAATGCAGCCGTAACGATCGTCGAAAGAAGCAGGGTTCTCACGTCAGCACTCCTTGCTGAAAAAGGTCATCCTTGACCAAACCTTTTGAAACCGGCCCAAACGCAACGGGCACCCCCCAATGTCGCACGGGGCTGGGGGCGGTCAGTAAATTGCGGGGCGTATTGTGCCGAGAAGCCCCGACGCCGTAAAGAGCATTTCCAGAGCCCCTACGGTGCAAAGGAAACTTGCGGAAATGCAGTCTTTTAGCGTCACAAAGACTGTCTGGCTGGCAGAGTGCTAGCGTGGAGGATCGAGGATAACGGCCGACTCGATTTGCTGATCGCCACGAGTGAACACGATCGGCACCTTGTCGCCCGCTTCGAACTTTCGCAGAGCGTTGTCAAAGTCTTCCAGGTTGCCAATTCTATGCGGGCCGAGCATGACGATTGCGTCGCCGCCTTTCAAACCGGCGTCGTCGGCAGGGCTACCTGGTGCGACTCCCGAGATGGCATAGCCAGTGCCTCCGCCGCCAAAGTCGGGAATACTCCCAAAGTACGGTCGCGGATTCTTGCTTTCGGCAGTTTGACTTGGCTGATCGACTTGTTGGTAATCGATACTCCCATCTACAGTGGCCAACTTCGTAACCCAATCGACCGCAAAGTCGCTTACCCGCCGCATGCCTTCGAGGTTGAGCAAATGGAAGTCGTCGGTTGGCTTGTGGTAGTCGCTGTGGGCTCCGGTGAAAAAATGCACGACTGGAATCTGCTTCGCATAAAAGGTGGCATGATCGCTTGGTCCGAAACCTCCTGACTGTTTCGACACATCAAATCGGTGATGCTCATTGGTTTCTTCCAGCCATTTCTCAAACTGTGTTGCTGTGTCAAATCCGCTGGCGATAAGCTTG
This sequence comes from Planctomycetales bacterium, assembly GCA_020427155.1. Taxonomy (GTDB): domain Bacteria; phylum Planctomycetota; class Planctomycetia; order Pirellulales; family Lacipirellulaceae; genus Bythopirellula. The sequence goes on from JAGQOW010000020.1 coordinate 21,868, forward strand.
TTGTCACTGAGGCGGCCTACCATGTCGAAATTCACCATCGCGACGATGCTCTCCAACGGGACCGGGCATTCGCGAACGAAATGCGCACTGCCAAGCAGGCCGCGCTCTTCGCCAGAGAATGCCACAAAGACAATTTTTCGGACTGAGGGGAACTCGCGCTTGGCGAGTTGGCGCGCTACTTCGATCAATACGACAGCGCCAGATGCGTTGTCATCGGCGCCGTTATGAATCTGTTTGCTATCGGGTTCTGCCGAACCGGCTTCTCCTCGCCCCAGGTGATCGTAGTGCGCGCCCACGACTATGGTTTCTTCTGCCAACGGACCTTTGCCTGGAATCACACCGACGATATTGGCCAACTGGATCAACTTTCGCTCGATCGCAACATTTGCGCGTATTCGAGCACCTGGAATCTCGAAACTATGCGGCTGAGGGACCTGGTCGATTTGAGTCTCGAACTCGGCCAGGGAAGACTGACTGGCTGCTGCCAACAGATTGTCAAGCGACTCGCGACGGCAATGAAACACGGCAATTTCACGAGGCGAGGAAGCTTCTCCTGCGGTAAAAGGTAGCAACTCGTCCTGATCTGAAGATGCCTTGCTCTGCCACCGCTCGACGAGTTCTCGGGCTTTCGCGGTTTCTTCGCTTTTGCTCTGAGAATCGGGTTGCTGCTTAGCTTCTTCCAACTCCTGCATTGCTGTATCTAAACGCTTTTGCGCATCGGCGCGGCGCTTGTTGATTTCGAATTGATCAGTACAGAAGACGATAGCCGCGGCGCCACGTTGATATGCCGCACTGATTTTGGCGCTGAGTGGAGCATGCCGCGAGTTCTCGGAGCCGTCGAACTTACTGTGTGGATTCGCTTGTTGTGGTTCATGACGTAAGACAACGACTGCTTTTCCCTCGACATCAACGCCGGCGAAATCGTCGTACGCCAAGTCTGGCGCACTAATCCCATAGCCGACGAATACCAGGGGCAAGTCGATTTCGCCGCTCCCACTCATGGCCAGCGGTGTGTAATCCTTGTCAAGCGCCAGTGTTATCGCCTTGGAACTCTGCGCCGATTCGCCTGGCGCGACCAATTCCAACCGATTGTCGGGGCCTAATTTTGAAGATGCTGAAAATGGGAAATACTGAAAACCCTGGTCGGTGCTTGACAAAAGCTCAACACCCGCGGCTAGCAATTCGTCTCGCACAAAAACTGCCGCCCGACCGAGGCCTTGTGTCTCGAGCCCACGCCCTTCAAGTTCGTCGGAAGCCAGATATTGGACCGCGCGAGTCAGCCAATCTCCTCCTTGTTTTCCAAGTTCCTGTGCCGGGGCCAGGGGGGAGAGTTGCACGACTAAGGCCATGAAGCCAGCAATAGAAATGGCCTGGAAGACGCTCGCTCCAATCGGGCTTTTAATTCTCATGGCCAGGATTTCTTTCATGAATCAGGTCGGGTGGTTGAGAGCCGAAACATCATAAAGCTGGTGTGAATTCTGCGACCTGCATGCATTGTCGTCAACGGGCCGCCTGCACGCTGGCCCCTTGAATCCGAGTTTGACACGTCGCGATCGGGGCCCTATGCTCCCGCCCCCACAGATGGATTGCCGTGCCGTGTGCCGACGTGAGTCGGTCCCTCCCTTAAAGACACGCCCTTGGCTTGCCGCTTCTAAAAGGAAATAGACGGTTGCCTGCGCCTGCCCGTATTTTGATAGTTGATTCCTCGGCCGAATCACGGGATATCCTCAGCACATTGCTCCGTCGGCAAGGCCTGGAGACGATCGAAACGACCGGGGCCGTTGCTGCCAGCCTGGTGCTCGGGCAAGAGGACCCCGACCTGATTGTCTACGATGCCGAGAGCGAAAGTGTTCCGGGATGCCAGGGAGCACTCGCTTTGAGCCGTTCGGCAAGCCGTACTGCTACCCCAATCGTTGTGCTCGGAACCGCCAGCCGCGATTTGAGCCCTTTAGCATCAGGACAATTCGTCTCCAAACCCTACCATTACAGGCCGTTGATCCGTAGAATCGAGAGTCTACTGGAAGGTCGCAACAAGGCGAGCGGTTGGTAGAAAGTTGCAGTAGTCGGGGTCGGCGGTGAGTCGTCGTTAGTAGAGAAACTGGCTCACCCCTCCCTGGTTCGGCACACCAGTGCTCGTGGTTGCGTCGCTGGTTCTTTCTTTTCTAACGGAGAATGCAGCTCGGTGGCTTCGCTGTTCGTCATCCAAGGAAGCGATCAAGGGACGCGTTTCCTGCTGGACGAATCGGTTCACTCGATCGGTCGTACGCAGAACAACTCTGTGCGGCTGCACGATACGGAGATTTCGCGCGTCCATGCCGAACTCGTTCTCCACGGCAATAACTATGTTCTTCGCGACTTGGGTAGTTCCAACGGGACCTACGTCAACGGGCAGCCTGCGACAGAACGCGAATTGGTAAGCGGCGATCAGATTCAATTGGGCAAGTCCCTGATGCTTTACACGGGTTTTGTGGAAGAGAGCCATGAAGACCTTGCCGATAAAGTGGATATCGTCGCTCAGGCTGCCCAGAACGACGAGTCGAGGATTGTTGCTGCGCTGAGACACTCGGAAGGCAGCGATTGGCTCTTGCCCGAGGCCAGCGACTCCTCGAGTCCTTGGATTGCCCGCGCTCGCAGCAATTTGCAGATCATGTATCGTACCGCGCTTGCGGTCAGCCATACGATGGACATCGATCAGTTGCTTGCGCGGATCATGGAGATGATCTTCGAGTGGGTAGAAGCCGACCGCGGTTGCATCATGCTCAAGGACAGCAATACCGGTTCGCTTGTACCCAAGGTGCGTCGTCATCGGCGGGGTATTCGTTCGGATGAGAAGATCACCATCAGCAAGACGATTCTCGACTACGTGGTCGATCATCAGGAAGGGGTGCTTACGAGCGACGCGCGCGACGACAAACGGTGGGACCCGGCGAAGAGTATCGTCAAATTGGGTGTCCGCGAAGCGATCTGTGTGCCGATGCAGGGGCGTTACAATGTTGTCGGAGTCATCTACATCGATACTTCGATCACGCCGCAGCGAATGTTGATGAACGATGGGAAAGCCAATCGGTTTACTGAAGAACATCTGCGGTTGATGATTGCGATTGCCCACCAGGCCGCCTTGGCCGTGGAAGACACCTCCTACTACAAGGCCATGGTCCAGGCAGAACGACTTGCAGCGGTAGGCCAAACCATTGCTTCGCTTTCACATCACATCAAGAACATTCTGCAGGGAGTGCGTGGCGGAAGTTATCTGATCGAACTGGGCTTGGGCGATCACGATGGCGTGGCCGGCTTGGGCGACCACGACGACGAAAAGGCCAAGAAAGCAGTTGATACAATTCGCAAGGGGTGGGGAATCGTCGAACGCAATCAGCAGCGTATCTCTTCGCTGGTGATGGACATGCTCACCTTCAGCAAGGAACGCCAGCCTGAGCCCAAGCCTTCCGACTTGAACGAAGTTGCCGGCGAAGTTGCTGAAATCATGCAGGCGCGGGCCGGCGAGTTGGGTGTGGAACTCTGCTGGCTTCCTGCCGAGGAGATGCCCATTCTCATGTTCGATCCCGAGGCAATGAACAGCGCGATACTGAATGTCGTCACCAACGCGCTCGATGCTTGCGAGGACGTCGAATCGGGAAAAGTCACTGTTCGAGCCGAATACGATCCCGCCGACAAAGTTGCGCGCTTGACGATCGAAGACAACGGCGCAGGAATTGCGCCGGGCGACCTGGAATCGATATTTAACGTCTTTGTCTCCCACAAAGGGGGACGTGGCACGGGGCTCGGGCTGCCTGTCAGCCAGAAGATCCTCGAAGAGCATGGCGGGCAGATTCTTGTCGAAAGCGAACTCGGCCGTGGCAGCCGGTTCATTCTCGAATTCCCCGCCAATCCCCAGGCAGAGATCCGCCAGGAGCCTGCTCAGTCTCGGCCGACCATCGCCTCGGCTGATATCCCCGCTGGCGACCTCTCAGATCTCTCGTCGCACTGAGCCAAGTCCACAAGGCACTTGCGACTCGGCTTATCTTTCGTTCACAAACGGATTTCTACGTTTTTCCAATCCGATGGTTGTCGTTGGTCCGTGGCCGGGCCATACGACCGTGTCATCGGGAAGCGTGTAAAGCTTCTTTCGAATGGAGTGCTCGAGCACCTCAAAACTGCAACCTGGCAGATCGGTTCGGCCGATGCTGCCGGCAAACAACACATCCCCCGCGAACACTTGAATTGGCGCAAGCTGCAGAGATATGAACACGACGTGGCCAGAAGAGTGTCCAGGAGTTTCGCGCACTTCAAACTGAAATCCTGCATATTCTACGATGTCTCCCTCACTCACCGTCTTGTCCGCCGCGGGACTAGTGACAGGTACTCCGAAGCCGGCCGAGAGGTTTTCGACGGCATCAACTAGCTTGATCGCGTCGCCGGCGCCAATGATCAGCGGCGCGTCAGGCCAGCGCTCCTTCAGAAAGCGAATTCCCGCAATATGGTCGGCGTGGCCGTGGGTACAAAGAATCGCTGCTAGGGTGAGCTGCCGCTCCTCGATTGCCGCTACAATGTCTTGAGGGTCCAGCCCCGGATCAAATACCACACAGTCGCTTCGCGACGGCAAAAAGGCGAGATAAGCGTTTTCCTCGAAAGCCGAGGAAGTGATCGTGACAAAGGTGGCGGCAGAGCTTTCCATTTTGGGTACATTCCTGGGGGAGGGGGCTGCCAATGCATGGCTTTAACGACCAGGCAGCAAGCTTTTGGCACGGATGTTAGTTGCTAGCAGCAGTAGCGGCTGGGAGGGTTGCGTAGAGACATCGTCCTGCAGGGAAGATTGTAATAGTTTCTGCTGCTGTCGGCGATACTTACCAATAGCAGCTCCCGCCCTGATTCACCTTCTTCCTCTCGGTCTATCCTCGCAGCCTGCTGTGAGGTCGCCTTGTGCGCACAGGCTTGGTGGTATACCGTTTGCACGGATTTGTCCTTTTGATGAGCATGAGACGCTGGCGTCAGCATAGCGGAACGTGCCGTTCGGTCCGATTTCACTGGAAAACGGACGCCGCAGTGCCTAACCTTTTAGATGGAGCTTGCCCTTCCTAGGAGCAGAGAAATTATGCGAAGGACCACAGAAATCTTCAGCCCCCGCATCGTGGCCCTGCTAGTTGCAGCAGCGGGCATGGCTACTCACAGTTCGCCAGCAACGGCCGAACCGGCTAGCCGGTTTACTCAGCCCATTTATCGCGTTGCACTAGAGGAATCGGCAGAAAAAACGCCGCAACTCGCATCGCGGATCGCCGTGGCTGCTCCGGCTCAGACATTCGATCTGACCCAGCGACCGGGCGAACATCCTCTCATGCCGGCGCTTCGCATGGCGAAAGATGTCTTGCAGGATTTCGATGCCAACGTAGCCGACTACAGTGCCATCCTCCGCAAGCAGGAACGTATCGGCGGCGAGTTGGGCGAGGAAGAGATTGCCTACGTCAAAGTGCGCAACAAGCCGTTTGCCGTACACATGTATTTTCTCCGACCTCATAAGGGTCGGGAATGTCTCTACAACGACGGGCCAGGAGGCGCCAAAGGCGTGCTGGTCGCTCGCGATTGCGGCTGGAAACGACGTATCGGCGCCATTGAGCTCGATCCCGAAGGGACGCTTGCCATGAAGGGGCAGAAATACCCGATCATGAAACTGGGCCTTCGAAATCTGACTACCGAACTGATTGATGTCGCCAACAACGACGTCAATTTCGGCGAGTGCGAGGTCGTCGTTTCACAGAACAAGATCAACGATCGGCCGGTTACCCAGCTTGTGGTTACACATCCTACGCCGCGTCGGAACTTCCGATTCCACAAGGCAGAAGTGTTCATCGACAACGAACTGCGGGTGCCCATCCGCTACGCGGCCTACATGTGGCCCGAGCGGCCAGGCAGCACGCCGCCGCTGGAAGAAGCGTACACCTACCTCAACTTAAAGATCAATAACGGCTTTACTGACGCCGACTTCAGTAAAGACAATCCCGAGATCTTCAAGTAAGCGGTTGCGTAAGAATCGAGAACAACACAAAGCCTCGGGGTTGCCACCTCGGGGCTTTTTTTTGTGAAAGACCTCTTAGGGATAAGGAACAACTTCTTTGCCCGCTTTGGTAAGTCTTGCGCGAAGCTCTTCTTCGCTAATCGAGTTCTCGATGACACGAGCGCTGCCGTCGCAGTAGGCAGTCGTAAACCACTCGCGGTCGCTCCGTTTCACACCCCGGAGCGGATGGTCGAGATCGACTTGCCAGTCCTCAGGTTTGGTCCAAATGACGGCCCTCTCTGGAACGACTTCCACCAGCATGACGGTGTTTGAGGTGCCGTCGATGACCTCCTTGAAGGTAGAGCCCTGCTGGCTGTCGAACAAGGTGCCATCGCTTGCCGGCACCACGTACGTTGTTTTCCCCTCAGCGTGAAGTTTGCGTAGTGCGGGATCCGGGTCGACAAAAACGCTGGGTAGAATGGCACTCAGTGGCAAGTTGTGCTCACTGTCCCACGGTTCGTCGAGGTGAAACTCGTTGTACAAAGCCTGCTGCTCAAGATACGGCAGCAGATGCACGCGCCAGCTTAGCAGCGGTTTCCCTTGGGCGTCATAGGATGCGGCGGCAGGAAGTGTCTCGTCGTGTTTATTGGCGTAGTTATGAAACGCCAAGGCGATGTTTTTGAATTGGTTCATCCTCTCAGCCCGATGAGCCGCTTGCCGAGCCGATCGAAAGGGTGGATTCAACAATATCGCCAGCTGTTGGGCATCGCTGGCAAATTGGCTGAGGTGGATGCGAACTCGTGCCGCTTCGACCTGGGGTGCAAACCGGCTTATTAGCGCCTCATGAGCAGCGGCTTCCAACGTGGGATGCTCCCAGGGCAACACCTTGATCATGCCCAGGCCGGCGGTAATTAACTCTGCAACGCTTGCAGCGGTTGGATTGTCCTTTGCCTGGATCACTATCTCGAAGTCGGGCTGCGGCGGCAGCTTGAGCGAGAAGCCACCCCAGAGCAGGCCGTCGGCGAGCAATTCACCATTGAGTGCGGCAAGCGGCTCGGGCAGCGGCGGAAACATCTCTCGGACCACGCGGCGAGAATCATCGTCGCCAAAAACCGTCAGCCCAATGTCGCCTTGGCCAAACGCCGCCCAGGCGTCGTCCAAATCGCGCGTGGTTTGAGGGCGTGTGTGCTTGAGATGTTCGAGCTGCTTTTCGGTGGTAGCTCCCAGCACCACGCCGTCAACGGTCTCCCAAAACTTTGGTTGCCCTACATCTTGCTTCCGTGTTGTAACTTCGCGAAGTACCTCTAGCACCGCATTCGCGTCGCCTCCTGCGGCGACTGGCACGACCCAGGACGTGCCACGATTCGTCACATCGGAGACTCGAAATAGCAGATAGACCCGGCTGACGCCAGCATCGACGAGTTCATTCAGTCTGGCTTGAGCAGTCGTTGCAAACTGAGCCGCCTCGTCGTGTTCTGCAGTATCTACAAGGCCCAGTGATGAGCCCCATTGCAGTACTTTGAGGGGGTCGATCGCCGACAGATCGCAATGGGCCACGGCAACCACATCGTCAGTCAGATAGTTTTTCAGCGCTGCCGCCTCGTCGGCTGCCGTAGCAAGCTGAGCGAGGCAAACGAACACAAGACCGAATAGGATTCTCATGATGCACTCTTGATGGAAAAGTTGCGATTGGTAAAGGGACACAAGTCGGCCGCTATTCGACAGATCGCGACTAGGGGGATTCGGTTGCTTCGAGCTTGAGCTCGTAACGATAGGCGACACCTGGCATGCCATCACTGAACGGCAACTCGAGCACTGCGGTTTGTCCCCTGATGAGTCGGTAAAGATATGGCTGATCGGTAACCGGATTCTGCGGCACAGGGACAAGCTGGATGCGATCGAGGGAATGGGGGAAACTTCCGGTTTCGGCAGCGTGCATACGCAGTGCTTCGATGACTTGGAAGGCTTTCAGCTGCCACTCTATTCGCTCCTGGGCATTGCGCCCGGCTCGCACGGCTGGCATCAGCATGTCGGCGAGGAGCGGAGCAAGACCTGCTTCAAGGCTGGCCTTGGAGAGAAGTTCTTGTTCGGCTTCGCGCATCCGGTGGCGTGCCAGAGGATAGGGCAAATACCACCACTTCTCTGTTCCATCGGCGATGCGTTGGTACTCGCGAGCCGTATCAATGGCTAATACCTGGCCCACCGGCATGCGTTCCACACGTTCTGGGTCCATGCCTGCAGCAAGCAGGCGGTGTTTTGCACCTGGGTAGGCAACCATTGCCAATCCTGTGGCGGCTAAACCTCTCACCAGTTCTGGATTGTTGAAATGCTTTCCAAGACTGCGAGTGCCTGCCATCGAATTGGTAAAGTCTTCGATCGTGGCCATTTCTTGTGTGATCAACCGAGCCCACTCTCGAGCCGTATGTTCTGCCGTTTCCGCATCGTGAAGGATAGGGAATACCCGGCTGATCATCGACATTTCATAGCTGGTTGCCCTGCGCATATCGACCAGCGGGTTTTGCAATTCAGTGAGAGCCCAGTACAAGTTGGGCGAGCCTGCAGCGGCAATCAACTCAAGAACCGTCGAATTCGTCACTCCTACTTCAGCGACGCCGACGAGTCCGCAGACCAGGATGGGTTCTTGTCCCACGTTTTGAGCCAGCCGATAATTCATCCTCATGCAGTCGATCGCGTCGTCATAGCGACCTTCAGCAATCGCGAGCCGGGTTCTTAGGGCGAGGAGCCGACAAATCTCGCGTGATTGCTGTGCTTCAGGCAATGGCAGTGCATAGACATCGCCCCCGCGCAGCTCAGAAAAATTGTATCCGAAGTCGCAGTCCCGTCTTTCAGATGCTGGTGCTATGAAAGACGAAACAAGGTAGTCGAAAGCAGCGGCAGCCTCGCGCAGTTCTGCTATTGGAAGCTCGCTGAGTGGAACCTCGTGGCTGTACCAGTCGTCGATTGCATCTCCGTACTTGTCTCGCAGGCCTTTCCACGTACTACTCAAGCCGTTCTCCGCATTTGCTCGCAGGTAGTACGTAGCCGCGTTGCCCGGCTTATACTCGATTGGCCGCAGCTGCAGCCGGTGTCTTAGTGCTGGGACCGGCTCGGGAGCGGGCGTCACCGTCATTTGAAAAAGCGTCAACCCAGCCTGGTCGTCGTAGTCCTGGGTCACTCGCACTTCCGCCTGCAATGCGGGCGAGGAAGCAATTGCCAGAATGGCACAGCTAACCAGACTCTTAAACAGTGGCTTCATGAGGTTTCTCCCAGTAGTTCCTGGAGCAGTTGTCTGGCTGTTGTTGGTTCCGTCGAGGAGTCGTCGTTTGTCCAGGAGGCTGTAGCGGGTTCGTCAAACTCCATGCGCAGCGCGCGATCTCGCATTACCAGCAGCGGTAGATTCTCGTTCCATTGTCGCGGCGGTCGCTGATGCAGGCTGAGGCTAGGGGCTTGCGGTCGAGACGTGGCCACGCTGCTTTCCACAGGCAGGGGAGTTGTTTGAACGCTGACCATGCGTGGTGGTTTCTCCGTGCCGAGAATCAGCAAACCCGCCAGTACAAGCAACGAGGCCGCCAATCCACCCGAGGTTGCCTGCCACAGCCAGTTTCTCTGCTGCACCGATTCGGCGGCAGCCCAGCCGGCCTGGTACATTAGCCGATCGCGGTCGATGCCAGTGGCAGGCAGTGGCTCTTGCCGCAGTTGCGCCTCGAAGTTCGCTAGCTCGGACGGCAGATCATATTCGTCAGACATGTCGGCTCCAAAAGTTGTTTCAGTTTCTCCAGGGCGGCAACGTAGCGTCGCTGCGCGCTACTCGAAGAGGTGTCGGTCAATTCCCCAATCTGTTGCCAGGTAAGTTCACTCCATAGGCGAAGCACAATCAGCTCGCGATCTCCCGTATCAAGCGCCTCGAGCGATTCGGGAAGCGACAGCCGATCGACATCGCCTAGCGGTTGCCGTTTTCGCTCGCGTGCTTGCTGTGCGGCAATCTGTTCGTGATACACGCGCCGCCGTGCGGCCCGGCCTGCATTCATGGCCCGATTGCGAACCACGCGGTAGAGCCATGCCACCACATGCTCAGGCGTCTGTCGTTGTCTTGCCAATTCGACTAGCGCTTCTTGCACGCAGTCTTCGGGGCAGTTGGTCCATTGCGATGCGTACAGTTCGAGCGCCGCGCCGTGCCGATCGAGCAAGTCTCCTATCAGGCGAGCATCGACCGGCATATCCACAGCGGCATTCCCGACGACGGGCTCCTGGCGACTGGTTTGGAAAAGAAAACACCGTCCAGCGACCAGCTTCCCAAGAAATCCAGCAATTTGCCAGAATAAACTCGCCGATTCTCGGCCGTGCCCTTAGCCAGACCTCTCCTGGGCTGAAGGGGATTGATTGGAGAGCAACTTCACTCCGCCCCAATCCGATACAAATGAGTCGCCGTACGCAACAGTAAATCGCCCTCAACCACCGCCGGCGAAGCCATCAGTTGTCCTTCCAGATCATTGCGGGCCAGTTCTTGGTACTGATCGCCGGGGGCAATCACGGTCGTGCGGCCCTCGTGATTGCAGAAGTAGAGGCGGCCATCGGCATAGAGCGGCGACGCCGAGTATTTGCCGCCCATGCGGTCTCGCCAGACTTCTTTGCCCGACACTGTGTCGAAGCACGAAACAACTCCATTGTCCCCAACAACGTAAATTCGCTCGCCAACGACGATCGGGGAAGACATGCTGGGTATTTGCTTCGTCTGTTTCCAAGCGACGTGCGACTCAGCAAGCTCGCCATGAGCATCCGGACGTACCGCCCAAAGCTGAGGCTGCATGAAACCGGTGCAGAGAAAGACTCGCTCGCCGTCGAACACCGGTCGCGAGGCGTTGGAGAATCCGCGTCCAAAATCCATACGCCAGATCTCGTCGCCCGTTTGAGGATCGTACGCAACAAACCACTGGGCCCCGGGAATCACTAGCTGTTGCTCTCCCGAGACCTTGATCAACAACGGCGTGGAAAACGATTTGTGGAACTCCACCTCGTCGGCACGGATAGGAGGCCGATTGGTTCGCCAAAGCGTCTCACCGCTCTCGGCACTAAGTGCTTCGATGTACTGGGCGTCAATGCCGTCGCAGGTAAGAATCAATCGCCCGTCAACCAAGACGGGCGAACTCCCGGGGCCGACGCTATGGTTGATCGCGAGCATCCTTCTCCAAAGCACACTCCCGGTCGTCGTGTCCAGGCAGGCCGTACCAAAGGCTCCGAAGTGACAATAGAGCTTGCCGGCGGCGAGCACCGGGGTTGGAGAAGCAAAACTATTGAGCGAATGGACCGGTTGAGGCGACTCGACTTCGAACAGCTGGACATTTCGAAGTACTTCTCCGCTCTGCTGGTCGATTTCGACTGCCCATAACTTCGCTTTGCTTGCCACTTCCATCGCATCGGCCACAGGCGAACCCAAAACTTTGGCGGCCCGCTCAGCCTCGCCAACATAGTCAACGGTCGCTGTGGTGAGCCAGATTCGGTCGTTGGCCAACACGGGCGACGACCAGCCTCGGCCTGGGATCGCCGTTTTCCAGACGATGTTCTGCTCTTCACTCCACTCGAGCGGCAAGCCGACGTCTGCCGAGTGCCCCAGTCCGTCAGCGCCACGAAATTGCGGCCATACCGTCTCGGCTTGGGTTCGGGTAGCAACAGCTAGCAATAGGGAGAATAAGAAGAATCGTGGCAGCATAAATAGACTCCTGGCAAAAAAGCATCGTGTGCAATTGCCAAGAGTATAGCAAAGCTTGTAAAGCGGCGAGAGCCGCTCAGTTCAGTAAGCGTTCTCCTGCCGCAGGACGACGACGATGGTTTGCAGGAGTATCTTGAAATCCATGAAGAGAGACCATTCGCGAATGTAGCGATGATCAAACTCGATACGGCGCTCCATTTTTTCCAGTGTCTCGGTCTCACCCCGCCAGCCATTCACTTGGGCCAGCCCTGTGATGCCTGGCTTGACTTTGTGACGCAGCATGTAGCCATCGATCAGGCTACGGTATTGCTCGTTGTGGGCACTAGCGTGCGGGCGAGGCCCGACCAGCGACATACTGCCGTCCAGCACATTGAACAACTGCGGCAACTCGTCAAGCGAAGTGCGTCGTAGCAGACGTCCGATCGGGGTAACGCGATCGTCGTCTTTTGAGGCTTGGCGCACGACGTCTCCTTCGTCGTGGCAACGCATGGAGCGAAACTTCCAGACGCGGATTTCTTCGCCGACCAAACCATAACGTTTCTGGCGAAAAAACACAGGTCCTGGCGACGACCACTTGACTAAAGCCGCAATCACGGCCATGGGCAGTGCCAGTGCTGCCAGCGTAAGCGTCGCTACCACCAAATCAAAGCCGCGCTTCAATACGCCGTCGATCCCTGAGATAGGTGTTTCGAACACACTGACTACCGGCAATCCATTGATTTGGTTCCAGCGCGCGTGCAGCATTTGAAAGACGAAAAAGTCGGGAACAATATAAACCGATGCGGTGGAGTCGCTGAGCCTGTCGAGATAATCGCGAATGCGTTTTTCCGCCCTCATCGGAAAAGCGATGAACACCATATCGACATCGCCCTCTCGCGCCATGCTGGCCAGCTTGTTCAACGTTCCTGTTCGTTCATAGTCTTTGCCGACAAGTTGTTCGCCGCGGGGGTTTGGCCGATCGTCAAAGAAACCGGCAAACGTCAGCCCCAGTTCGGGCGAAGCATTGATGTTATCGGCCAGTTGCAATCCCAACTCATTCATACCACAGATCGCAAACGATCGCGTATTGAGACCGCGCTTGCGCAGGTTTCTCAGGACCATCCTCAGCACGACTCGGCTGCTGGCCATCGCGGCTGGCGTTAGCGCGAGCCAAGCCAGTTTGGTGTTGTAACTAAACTCGGCGTTGAATCGTGTAAGGAGCCCGATGCCTAGGACTGCCGGAGCCGTGTAGATCCAATTAATTAGCACACACCAGAGCTCGGTCGTCATCCGAGCACCCCGCCAACTACGGTATAGTCCGCTCACTTCGATCGCAATCGTATGCACAAGTAGCGTCGTAGCGCCGACTACGGCAAGGTTTTCCAAGTCTCGGTGATCAGTAAAACGCGTCGCGACCAGCGCCGAGCAAAGGATCGCCGCCGCATCGAGCAATCGGTAGGCGACGTCGACGAGGGACCGGTGTGTGCGAATCTGAAAATCTGGCGAAATGGTCACGATGGAAGCCGTTCAGGTGTCAGAGATCAGGAAGTCAGACAGGCCATTTGCCGCGATCGGACAGATCGCCGAAGCTGCGGCTCTCCCTTGTTTCCAAGTCTACGTCCCTAAAGCACCGGAGAACGTGAACTCGGTGCAACAAAACGGCCGATTCCCACGTTGCAAAAAAACAACAGGCTCCCACCCCCCCAGGAAATCACGGGAACTTTCCACCGGTCGGCAACGTCTATCACTTCGAGGGGCGATCTGAGACAACTTCCTTGTCACGAACCCAATCTGGCTTGTTCTCGAAAACTGGCGTAGAACATGGGCAGGAAGATGCAGGGCAAGGCGGCAGGACCTGGAACCGAGAGCTAGCATGATGGACAATCGACCGATTTCACTCGTTGCGACGATTCTGACACTTCTTTTTGTGGCTGCTTTGACCTTTCGAGTTTCGGCCGTCGAAGGCGATGCGAGCGATTTTGAGCAGGCAAAACAACTGTCGGTCGATGGCAACTATCAGGAAGCACTTGTCGCTTTTCAAAAGCTCCTTGGTACCGAAGGTACAGAGACTGCCCAGTTGGTCGAAGGCTATCAGCTTGCCCTGACTTGCTTTGCTCAATTGAATCGTGTCGACGAAATCGACGGCTTCCGGGAGACGCTTGCAGAGCAATTCCAAGACAATTGGCAGTTGCTGACGGTCGTGGCGGATAGCTATCTCCAACAAGACCACTTCGGCTACATGCTCGCTGGCGAGTTTCACCGGGGTCGACATCGGGGAGGTGGCAAAGTCGTTAACGCAACTGCCCGCGACCGAGCGCGAGCGCTGCAGCTTTATCAACAATCTATGAAACTTTTGGAACAAGGCACCAAGGAGCAACGGCTCCAGGCCGCTGCCTTGTTGCTTGATGGCTATGCCAGTGCTTTGCTCCACGGTGGCCAGTATGGTCAATCCTGGCGGCTGCAAGCTCTAACCGACATTGATGAGTTGCCCGACTACGAAGAAGGCTGGGGTCAGTATTCACGACAACCCCAAGGGGCGCCCGTCGATGCCGACGGCAAGCCCGTACTCTACGACATTCCTCCTACCTGGGAAGATGCGAAGAACGACGGGGAACGCTGGCGTTGGATACTGGAGAAATCGGTGCAATGGAATCCAGAATTGCGCACTCAAGAGCGGTTCACACGAGCGCGGTTTCTGGAGTCGCAATTCGGTGTGGAGACCTTGGCCAATTACGGCTGGTGGTTTGGCCGTCGCGCCGAGCAAGATATGCCGACGGAAACGGGCACCTTTGCACTACACACGCTTGGCGAGAACGAAACCATCGCCCGGTTGGCTACTGGCATCAAGCGTTTTGAATTACCTGACGACCAGAACCCGATCAAGCTTTACCAGCAGATACTGGAGGATCTGAACGACGAATCAGCCCCCCAGCAGTGGCGAACGGCCGTGCTGCCACTTGCCGTTACTTTCGAGAATCGACGCCAGTACGAGCGGGCAGCTGAGTACTGGCGACTGGGAGTCGAGAAGAAGCAAGATCAACGGCAAGCGCAGAATCGCCTTGACCAGATCACGAAGAGTTGGGGCCGTTTCGAGGGCACTGCTGCCCAACCGGCCGGCAAAGGAGCAACCATCGACTTTCGTTTTCGCAACGGTCATCGGGTTGACTTTGTGGCCCGCAAAGTGAAAGTCCGTGAGCTACTTGACGATGTCAAGAGTCACATTAAATCCAATCCACAACATCTGGACTGGAACCAGGTCCAGTTGGAAAACCTTGGTTATCGCCTTGTAATCGAGAACCAGGAAAAGTATCTCGGCGCAGAAGTAGCCCGCTGGAATCTCAATCTCGAACCGCTAGATGGCCATTTCGACCGTCGCATCACGGTTGCTACGCCCTTGCAAGAGCCCGGGGCGTATCTTTTGAGTTCCAAAATGGCAGATGGCAACGAAGCCCATGTCGTTGTCTGGCTCAACGATACTGCGATCGTCAAAAAGCCCTTGGCAGGAAAATCGTTGTACTACGTGGCCGATGCCGTTTCGGGACATCCCCTTGCCAAGTGCAATGTCGAGTTCTTTGGTTTCTGGCAGGAGAATCTCCAAGGTACAAGAGAGCACCGACTCCACGTCAAGAACTTCGCGAAGCATACCGACGAGCAGGGTTTGGTCGAACTGGCTGCCGACGACCAACACCGTCGCCATCAGTGGGTGACCATCGCGACAACTCCCGAAGGACGCCTCGCTTATCTTGGATTCCGAAATGTCTGGTCGGGCGAGTACTACGACCAGGAGTACAAGCAAGTCAAAGTATTCTCAATCACTGATCGTCCGGTGTATCGTCCCGCGCAGACGGTCCATTTCAAGTTCTGGGTATGTCAT
The DNA here is from genome assembly GCA_020427155.1 of Planctomycetales bacterium. Classification (GTDB taxonomy): domain Bacteria; phylum Planctomycetota; class Planctomycetia; order Pirellulales; family Lacipirellulaceae; genus Bythopirellula. The sequence continues at coordinate 37,414 of JAGQOW010000020.1, forward strand.
GCTCAATACGACTTGGCAGATGAGTCACGGTTTGCCGGCAAGAGCTTCCTGATTGAAGTTCGTGATCCGAGAAATGAAAAGGTCTATAGTACGCAGCTGGTTGCTGACGCTTATGGCGGTTTGGCTGGTAGTTGGGACTTGCCCGCCGGAGCGACGCTCGGACAGTATTTCATCAACGTCGTGAATCATGGCGGAGGATCGTTCCGAGTAGAAGAGTACAAGAAACCTGAGTTTGAAGTCACTGTCGACGCCCCCGCGCAGCCAGTTGCCCTGGGCGAAAAGATTACTGCCACCATTTCGGCCAAGTATCTCTTCGGCTCGCCAGTGACGCAGGGCAAAGTGAAGTACAAGATACTGCGTACTTCACACGACCAGCAGTGGTATCCGCCAATGCCTTGGGATTGGTTGTATGGCCCCGGGTATTGGTGGTTTGCGGCCGAATACGACTGGTACCCTGGTTGGGCCCGCTGGGGATGCCGAAGGCCAAGCCCCTGGTGGATCTGGAGATCGCCGGCCCAGCCCGAAGTCGTTGCCGAACAGGAAGTTGTGCTTGGCCCCGAGGGGACGATCGAGGTGGAAATCGATACCTCGGTCGCTCAGCAGTTTCATCCCGATCAAGATCATAGCTATCAGATACAGGCTGAAGTGGTCGATGAGTCGCGACGCACGATTGTCGGCAACGGCAGCGTGCTGGTCGCCAGAAAACCCTTTCGTGTCTACGTTTGGACCGACCGAGGGCATTATCGGGCGGGCGATACGATTGCGCTGAGCACTTCGGCTCGCACGCTCGATGGCCAACCCGTTGCTGGAGTAGGGGTGCTGCGGCTCTTGAAGATTCAATACAACGACGCCAAACCGGTAGAAACCGAAGTGGGCCGCTGGGAACTGCCCACCGGCGAAACAGGCCAAGCCGCGCTGCAAATTAAAGCTTCTGAGCCCGGGCAGTATCGACTTTCCTATGAGCTGACAGACAATGCCGGACATGCGATCGAAGGCGGCCATTTGCTGACAATTGCAGGCGAGGGTTTTAACGGTTCTGAATTCCAGTTCAACGATCTGGAGATCACGCCCGATCGACCCGAGTATCAGGCGGGTGATAAGGCTGCGCTGCAAATCAATACCAATCGATCAGGCGCTGCGGTGTTGCTGTTTGTGCGCCCGACCAACGGCGTTTACCTGCGGCCGCAGATGGTCCAGCTGCAGGGAAAGAGCCAGGTGGTAGAGCTGGAAGTGACTGCCAAAGATACGCCAAACTTCTTCGTCGAGGCGGTTACCGTGCACAGCGGCAAAGTGCATACCGTGACGCGCGAGTTGTTCGTACCTCCTGCTAGCCGAGTGCTAAACGTCGAGGTCGTGCCCTCGGCCGATGCCTACCTCCCCGGCCAGGCAGCCAAGATTCTGCTGAAACTTACTGATAACCAAGGAAAACCCTACGTGGGCTCATTGGCGGTTGCCATGTACGACAAAGCGCTAGAGTACATCTCCGGCGGCAGCAATGTTGCCGAAATCCGCGACTTCTTCTGGAAGTGGCGGCGTCAACATCAGCCCCAGGGCGAATCCAGCCTGGAGCGCTTGTCAGAGGCTCTAGTCAGACCCAACCACTTGGCCATGCAAGATTTGGGCGTCTTTGGCGCCTCGGTGGTCGATGAGTTGGACGGAGCAGGGGCTGGTACTGATCGTTACTTTGGTCGGCGAAAATCTGGAGAGTCTCGTGGGCTGGCCTTAGGGGAGGAGTTGAGCGCAGAAAAGGCATTACCGATGGCTGCAGCGGCGCCGATGGCTCCCGCCGAAGAACGTTTTGACAGTGAGCAGGCGGGCAGCGAGAGCGAACTGGCGCAGCCTATGGTGCGCGAAAACTTTGCCGATACGGCCCTATGGGTCGGTGCGCTGGAAACCAACGCCGAGGGTCTGGCCGAGGTGAAGCTCGACATGCCGGAGAACCTTACCACCTGGAAAGTGCGGGTTTGGGGCATGGGTCATGGTACGCGAGTCGGCGAAGGCTCGGCAGAGGTCGTGACTCGCAAGAACATCATCATCCGCCTGCAAGCACCGCGATTCTTTATCGAGCGAGACGAGGTGGTCCTCTCGGCCAACGTGCACAACTATCTGCCCGAGTCGAAACAGATTCGCGTCCAATTGGCTTTGGCAGGCAACACGCTCCAGGGGCCCGGACAGTTGGAGCAAGTCATCGATCTCGACGCGGGCGGCGAGCAGCGGGTCGATTGGCGGGTGAATGTCCAACGCGAAGGGACTGCAACCATTCGCATGAGTGCGCTTACCGACAAAGAATCGGATGCGGTCGAGATGCAGTTTCCCGTCTACGTGCATGGCATGCTGAAGACCGATTCTTTCACCGGGGTCATCCGTCCCGACCAGTCGCAAGGGACGTTTACGGTCGATGTTCCAGCGGAACGGAGAGCTGAGCAAACTCGGCTTGAAGTTCGTTACACGCCGACGCTCGCTGGCGCGATGGTCGATGCGCTGCCGTATATGATCGACTACCCCTACGGCTGTACCGAGCAGACCCTCAACCGATTTCTGCCCGCGGTCGTGACGCAACGCACGCTACAGAGAATGGGCCTCGACCTGGCCGCTATCCAAGAGAAACGCACCAATCTGAACTCCCAGGAGATCGGCGACGACCAACAGCGGGCTAAAGACTGGAAACGTTTTGAAAAGAATCCCGTCTTCGACGAAGAGCAGCTGGGCGAAATTGTCAGCGCTGGCGTCAATCGGTTGACCGAAATGCAACTCTCTGACGGTGGCTGGGGTTGGTTCAGCGGCTTCGGCGAACGTAGCTATCCTCACACCACGGCAGTAGTTGTCCGCGGGCTGCTCATTGCTCAGGAGAATGGCGTCGCCCTGGTGCCGGGAGTGATCGAGAAGGGCGTCGCCTGGCTCAGTTCCTACCAGGCCGAACAAGTCCGTCTCCTCGAACTCTGGGATCAGCACCAGAGCACAAAACCGAACCTACGTACTAAGCAATTTGCCGACAATACCGACGCCCTCGTCTACATGGTGCTCAGTGAAGCTAAGCGAGCCAAGGGTGCTTCGCCGTCGCACGATTCCGACTCCACCAGTATGCGAGATCATCTCTACCGCGACCGCACTAAACTGGCGGTCTACAGCCTCGCCACCTTTGGTCTTGCGCTGCAAAACGAGCTTGCACAGAATAGTGAACAATCCGAAATGCTTGCCATGGTGCTACGAAATATTAGCCAGTACGTGCACCAAGACGAAGAAAACCAAACTGCTTGGCTCGAATTGCCCGGCGGCAGTTGGTGGTATTGGTACGGCAGCGAGTTCGAGGCCCATGCCTACTATCTCAAGCTGCTGACGGCTACGGATCCCAACAGTGAAGTCGCACCGCAGTTGGTGAAATACTTGCTGAATAATCGCAAGCACGCCACCTACTGGAATAGCACTCGCGATACGGCTTTGGTGGTCGAGGCGTTCGCCGACTACTTACGTGCCAGTGGCGAAGATGCGCCTGAGGTTGTATTGGAAGTCTGGATTGACGGCCAGCAGCGCAAGCGGGTCGAAATCAATCGCGACAATCTGTTTTCATTCGACAACCAACTGGTGCTCGCCGGGGAGGCGCTTGCCGCCGGTAAACACACGGTAGAAATCCGCAAGCAAGGCACTTCGCCAATCTACTACAACGGCTATCTTACGAACTTCACTTTGGAAGATCACATCGAGCCCGCTGGCCTGGAAATCAAGGTAAGCCGTCGCTACTACAAACTTACGCCCGCCGAAAAAACCGCTGCCGTTGCTGGAGGACGTGGGCAGGTAGTTAATCAGCGGGTCGAGAAGTACGACCGTACCGAGTTGGTCAACTTTGCGGAATTGAAAAGCGGCGATCTTGTGGAAGTCGAGCTCGAAGTTGACAGCAAAAACGACTACGAGTACATCCTGCTCGAAGATATGAAAGCTGCCGGGTTCGAACCTGTTGCGGTGCGCAGCGGTTACAACGGCAATGAATTGGGGGCCTACCTGGAGCTTCGCGACGATCGCGTCAGCTTGTTTGTCGCGCGCCTGGCGCGTGGCAAGCACAGTGTTTCCTACCGTTTGCGGGCTGAGATCCCGGGCACCTTCAGCGCGCTGCCGACTCGCGCTTCGGCGATGTACGCTCCTGAACTCAGGGCAAACTCTGAGGAAATCAAGCTGCAAATTGTCGATTGAGCATGCAGGTCAAAACCTCTTGGCTGACGTGGCCATTGTATTGCTCAGTCAAAGCGGTCCCTTGACTGATGCTGCAATCGAACGTCTATTGGCAGATTGTTCGAAATCGCCCCATTCTTGCAGAGAATCGATGTTCTCTGCTATTGAGCTTCCTCTAAGACTCGCCGATGCCCAAAGATTTTCTGAAAGATGTCCAGGAAGAGTACGACGTAGTAGTAATCGGCAGCGGACTAGCCGGACTGACGTCGGCCAACTTGTTGGCGAGCAACGGTTACCGCGTGCTGCTGTTGGAACAGCACTACAAGCTTGGCGGTATGGCCACCTGGTTCAAGCGGCCTGGGGGCCATATCTTTGATATCTCGCTGCATGGGTTCCCCTATGGCATGGTCAAGAGTTGTCGCCGCTACTGGACCCGCGAAATCGCCGACTCGATTGTGCAGCTCGAGCACATTCGGTTCGACAATCCCATGTTCTCGCTGACGACGACATTCAATCGGGCCGACTTTACCACGCTGTTGGTAGATCAGTTCAACGTAGCACCCGAAGCGGTGGAAGGGTTCTTTACCAAAGCTCGCAAAATGGACTTTCAGGACGATCAGAAACTCACCACCCGCGAATTATTTGACGAATTCTTCCCTGGTCGAGAGGACGTCATTCGCCTGCTGATGGAACCCATTACTTATGCCAACGGCAGTACGCTTGAAGACCCGGCAATTAGCTACGGCATCGTCTTTTCCAACTTTATGTCCAAGGGGGTTTTTACATTTCAGGGAGGAACCGATCGACTCATTCACTTGATGGAAGAGGAGATGAAACGCAATGGCGTTGATATCCGCATCCGCTGCAACGTCGAGAAGATTCACTGCCAGGGGAGACAGATCCAGGCTGTCGAAGTGAACGGCCGAAAGATCAAAGCCAAGGCCGTCGTCTCGAACGCAAATCTCAAGTCGACGGTATTCAATCTGGTGGGCGAGCAGCACTTCGACCACGATTTTGTCGAGTCGGCCAAAGCCGTGCGGCTCAACAATTCCAGTACCCAGGTGTACATGGCCTTGAAACCTGACGATCTGATAGACGAGTCGACCGGCGACTTGCTGTTCAGTTCCACGGCACCCGTTTTTCAGACCGAGTTGTTGCTTAGCCGCGATATCACGAGCAGAACTTATTCGTTTTATTATCCGCGGACGCGACCCCAGGCTTGCCCTCGTTGCCTTATAGTTTCCAGTACCAATGCCAACTACGACGATTGGGCTCACCTCAGTGAAGAAGAGTACGAAGCGAGCAAGCAGAATCTTGTAGATACAACGCTCGATGCTCTCGACAAGTATGTGCCAAACATCCGCGAGCGCGTTGATCACGCCGAGGCCTCGACGCCGCTGACTTTCAAGCACTACACCCAACACATTGCCGGAGCAAGCTTTGGCACCAAGTTCGAAGGCCTACAAGTGAGCTTTGATTTGCCGAAGCAGATTGAGGGCCTCTACCACGCCGGCAGCGTAGGCATTATCATGTCGGGCTGGCTGGGAGCAATGAACTACGGTCGAATGGTAGCCAGCGACGTCGATCATCTGTTGATGAACAAGAGTTCTCGAACCACAGAGAAAGTGGGCTCTTAGTCACTAGGTTTTTTTGCATAGCGGAAAGCTCGTTTCCTTCCCCCTTTCGCTTTCCCCCTTCTGCCATGTCCCTTGAAGCCATCAAAGCCGCAATTCCCCATCGAGAGCCCTTCCTGTTGATCGACGAGATCGTCGAACAATCAGAACAGCGGATCGTTTGTCGCAAGACTTTCTCGGGTGACGAGTTTTGGTATCGGGGGCATTATCCCGACTTTCCGATCACGCCGGGCGTTCTCTTGTGTGAGGCGGCCATGCAGGCCGGGGCAGTCTTGCTCTCCCGACATCTCTCAGATGAACCCGGCCTGGTTCCGGTGGCCACGCGGGCCAATAACGTCCAGTTCAAAAAGATGGTATTGCCGGGAGATACGATTCAACTGGAAGTCGAATTGACCGAACGCCTGGCCCAAGCGTTTTTTCTCAAGGCGCGGATAACCGTCGGCGGCAAGCTAGCTACCCGTTTTGATTTTGCCTGTACACTTACGAAGTCCGAGGCCAACTGATGCCTGCTGATTTCTTGCAGCTCGAAGGACGTTGCATCCTGGTATTTGGCGTGGCGAACCGAAAGAGCGTGGCGTTTCATGTTGCCAAGCTATTGGAAGATGCAGGCGCGGAGGTGGTCTATGTGGTTCGCTCGCTAGCACGGCGGAAGTCGGTAGCCAATCTTGTGGGCGATGCAGCCATCTACGTTTGCGACGTCGAGTACCAGGAACAAATCGACCAGCTAGCCAGCGATCTGGCTGAGCGGTACGACGTCTTCCAGGGCGTGGTCCATTCAATTGCTTTCGGCGATTATTCCGAAGGACCGCGGCCTTTTCACGAGACGAGCAAGACGCAGATGCTGAGGGCGTTCGACATCTCCTGTTTTTCGTTCCTTTCAATCTCCAATGCACTCAAGGAACTCTTGGCAACCGACGCGTCGGTGGTGACGGTCTCGATATCGACGACGCGGATGGCAAGCGAGAATTACGGATTCATGGGTCCGATCAAAGCGGCCCTGGATTCCTGCTTGCCGTTCCTGGCGAAATCGTTCAGCAGGTTTTCCGAAGTGCGTTTCAATGCCGTGGCGCCGGGGCTCCTGAAGACCAGTGCCTCGGCAGGAATACCCGGATATATCGATTCGTACCTCTATGCGGAACAGGCGACTCTCCGCGGTAGGGCAGTCGAGACGTCCGAGGTCGCGTCGGCCGTGGCCTTTCTCCTCAGTCCCCGCTCTAGCGGAGTCAATGCTCAACGGATCGTGATCGATGCCGGAATGGAGGTCAATTACTTCGACGATAGGCTGATCCAGGGCTTTCTCGCGGGGAGCCGCAATCTGCCCCAAGCCCCTGATTGAGCCCCAAATGTCCCAAGTCCTCCCCGCAGGCCAGGGGCTCGAAGCCGAGGTAAAGTCCCGAGATTCGGGCGGTTGTGGACAATCGATCCTGGTAGAATGGCCAATCAGGTGATATCCTAGTGGTAGAGGCGGAGGCGAGTTCGTTTGGCTGGGATGCTGCCCTGAATGGATTAGGAGGACTGAGCTGGCTCCACCGTGAAACAGAGAAATCTCCTCATCACTGCCGTCGTTGCGATGGCCCAAAATGTCTCGTCTCGTGGCGAAATCACGAAACCACAGGAGCTTGCTTCTGTGGACGCTTGTCTTGTTTACATTGATCGCCCAGCAGTTTACCGCGTTTACTAATGCCTAAAGCAGTGGCCGAAAGTTTTCTGGATCTCGTCAGGCGTAGCCAGTTGGTCGAGAAAGACCGACTGGATCGGTTTCTTGACGGCTACCGTAAAGAGGTGGGCGAAGAACTTCCCGAACGCCCTGAGGCTATCTCTCAAGCGCTGGTCGAAGCCGGGCTGCTGACTCAATGGCAAGCTGAGAAACTGTTGGCCGGCAAGCATCGCGGATTTATTCTCGGCAAGTACAAGTTCTTGCGCCAACTCGGCAGAGGGGGGATGAGCACGGTCTATCTGGCCGAGCATATGCTGATGAACCGCAAAGTGGCCATCAAGGTTTTGCCACAGAATCGCGTTACCGATTCAACTTATCTAGAGCGATTCTATGTCGAGGCCCGGGCCGCTGCCAAGTTGGACGATCCAAATATCGTCAGGGCTTATGACATTGATTCGACCAGTGACGGGAAAACGCATTACCTGATCATGGAGTATGTCGACGGCCAAGACCTTCATGTGCTGGTCAAGGAAAAGGGCCGCCTCGACTACGATACTGCTGCGGACTACATCGCGCAAGTTGCGACCGGGTTGGAGCATGCCCATGAGATGGGGCTCGTCCATCGCGACATCAAGCCCGCCAACTGTCTGCTGGACCGCAACGGCACTGTCAAGCTGCTCGACATGGGACTGGCGCGCCTGATTGGCGACGAAGCTTCGTTGACCTTGGACAACAACGAAAATGTGCTCGGCACAGCAGACTACCTTGCTCCCGAGCAAGCACTCGACAGCCATAAAGCGGATAGCCGCGCGGATATTTACAGCCTGGGATGTACGTTCTATTACCTTCTGACGGGCCATCCTCCGTTTCCCGAGGGGTCGATTACTGAGCGTTTGATGAAGCACCAGCGCGAGACCGCGCCGAGTATCTTGAAGGAACGCCCGGATGCTCCGCCGACGCTGTTGCACATCTGCGAAAAAATGATGCTCAAAGATCCGAATGAGCGTTATCAGACTGCTGGAGATGTGGCAGAGCGGCTGGCCGAATGGCTCGCGGATCGTGGCCGCGAAGTTGGCGACAGTACCAAGAACACCGGCACAGGATCGGGCATCGGCAGCGATGCCTTCAAAGGGTTTGCGGCTACATTTACCCGTCAGCCCGGCAGCCTTAGCGGAATTGGGGGTGAAGAGTCTTCCAAGAAAGCGCCTTCCTCGGTCGGAAAGCCCTTAAAGGTCGAATCCAACGACTACGATGATCATGAGATTGGGCTCGCCCCCCTGGAGGAAGATGCGCCCCGCGACGAAGATTCTTACGCCTTGAACGAGTCGTCGAGCTCTTCTGGTGATCTTGCCGAGGCACTGAAAGATACCGTAGCCGAAGGACCTCACAAATCGCTGATTGAAGAGGCAATCGAGAAAGAGGAACGTGCCAAAAAGGTCAACGAAAGGTTCGTTCGCGACCCTGGCGAAATCAATCCATTGCGCCCTCCGGGCTACGTGAATCCCAAGCAGGGGCCTCCGGTCTTGCTTTATGTCGGCATTGGCTTGGGCGTGCTCGTGGTCTTGGGCGTCGTGTTGGCCTTGGTGCTCTAGTCTCGCATTCTCTCTTCTTACAGCGCGAGGATTACCGTACCGCTGAAGGCGACCTCAAACTCTCGACTTTGGCGCATTGGAGACCACCCAAGACGCGGCTTTCTTGCCAGCGGACGCCGAACATCTGGCAGTTGATCCCTGAGCCGATTCCCAGCAAAGCCAGTTGATCGCCGGCTTGCACATGGCCGGCTTCGAGCGCCAGGGCCAAAGTCAATGGCAATGCCACTGCTCCAGTATTCCCCAACTTGTCAAAAGTACTGAAATCGATCCTTGGCTCAAGATCCAGGGCGTCGAAGAGCATTCGTCGATGAGCCACCCCGACCTGATGGCAGATAGTTTTGTCTATCTTGTCAGAACGCCAGCCAGACTCTTCCAGAAACCGCGAGAACGTGGCAACTCCTGTCGCGATGCCTTCGTGCAGCAATTGTTCGCTATCGGTGCGCATGAAACTCTCCAGGCCTTCGCTCCGACAGAGCTGATGGTGCTCGGTTTGCGCTAGCACACTAGCAGCCACAAGGTGGTTTTTTGTGCGACTGATCTCTTCGGCACATAGCAGCACTGCGACACTGCCCGAACCGATCGTGAGTGAGGCGACCAGCGACTTCACGTCTTGGCGAGACAAGCTGAGGTTTTCATTGAGCTGTTTGATCGTGTTCTCCACCAGCGGGCGACCACATTCGGTACCCAGTACCAGACCAGCGCGAATCTGCCCTAGCTCGATCATGTTTGCTACCTGGATCGCTCCGCTCAGGATTCCCAGGCACGCGTTCGAGACATCGTAGATCATACAATCTGCAGGTAGTCGCAAGCCGTGATGGACGCTGCAGGCCGTCGCCGGCTCGAGGAAATCGCGGCAGACCGAACCATGGACCAGAGCACCGATCTCCTGGCGGTCGATTTCGCCGGCTTGGATCGCCTTCTCGCCACTCTGGACATCAACACTGCTCGGAGCGGTGCCGGCAGGAAAAAACCGCCGTTCGCCGATGCCGGTCATCAGTTCCAATCGGCCATGAGGAAGCCGTAGCCGTTCGTAAACTGGATTCAGCTGCTGTTCGATTTCGTCTGTGGAGACGATCTCCTCAGGCAGCGTGTAGCCCAAGGCTTCCAGGCATACTCGTTGATATTGCATCAGTAGGTGGTTGACCGGGGAGTTACTCTGGACAGATCGCCTGCAGGCGGAGAAAACAGACTGTCCACCATACCTCTCGCGAATCACTACGTAAACGGGGGACCGAAGCTTCCTGTTACGTAGACTGGAGGGCTTCATCGCGATGCCAGCTGAACCGAATCATCCCAGTCAAGCAAGCCAGTGGACGGCCGTTGTCTTCGCTTTGGTTTTGCCGACCTTGGTAACGCTAGCCTATTTCGTCTGGGCCGATAGCTTCTCACCAGCGGTTCAGCAGACTACCTACACGATTGCGAAGGCGTTCCAGTTTGGCTTCCCACTGGTTTGGGCTTGCTGGCGCCAGGGACAACGGCTTCAGCTGCGCCCGTCGGACATGCAGGGCGTAATTGCTGGAATCGGTTTTGGGCTGCTGGGATCTCTTGCCATGATGTCGCTCTACCATGGCTGGCTCAAACACTCTGACTTGCTTGCCGGCGCCGAGGGGGCGATTCGCCAGAAGCTGACCGGGATGGCACTTGATCAGTCATGGAAGTTTATTGCCCTGGGGGCGTTCTATAGCCTATTTCACTCACTACTAGAAGAATACTACTGGCGGTGGTTTGTGTTCGGACAACTGCGACAAATGATAACGCTCGGGAAGGCGGTCGTGGTTTCCTCACTGGGCTTCATGGCGCATCATGTGATTGTCCTGGGGGCCTACTTTGGCTATGCGTCGCCGGAAACCTGGTTATTTTCATTCTCGATTGCCATTGGCGGAGCGTTCTGGGCCTGGCTGTACCAGCGCAGCCGGTCGCTGCTAGGCCCTTGGCTGGGGCATTTGCTAATTGATGCTGCCATTTTCACCATTGGCTACGACATCGTGCGCGACCTGATTGGCGGCTGATTCTCTGGCTTGATGTCCGCATCTTGGGCTTCCCTTACCTTCCCCGGCATATTGTGCTAGCAGAAAAAAACCTGCCCAAGATGTGCGAACCCCTTGTCAAGACCGACTTTTTGGCTATCTTCCGCTCTTGACTTGCATCTCCTTTCGAGCCGCGTGACACGGCTACCATCCACAGGAGTTATTCAGAGGCCAGCACGATAGGGAAATCGATCCGACCTTTCCACGCCGCTTGTGTGGAAGCCCTAGGGAACAGGGTAGGGGAGGTTGAGTCGGGAACTGCCTCCTTTCAATCGGTTTTGTTCAGGTGTCAAGGAAGGCCCGCTTGATAAAGAGTGTTCGCCACTAAAGAGGCGACCGCTTTTTCACGGTTACTTGCAATTCCAGTTGATCTTAGGCTCGACAGTCCTGCCGATCTCATTGTCTTCAGTGGGCATTTCTGCAGCGTTGTCGAACTCCGGCTGACGATTCTCTATCCACAGCTTCGGATCTCCGAAGGGAGTCATTCGCGGCGTACTACGTGCGTCGGAAAGGGAGTGTGAAGCGATGACCAAGCCATTGATTGGCGTGAATGCGGACTACCGACCGGCAAAAGGCGATGCACCTGCTTACTCGTACGTGGCAGCAGGTTACTTCGACTCGATATTGGAGGCAGGGGGACTCCCGATCCTCATCCCCCCCTATCAGACCGAGGAGGACATCGACCAGGTGCTTGACCGCCTCGATGGCCTGTTGCTCGTCGGAGGGGCCGATCTCGATCCGCGCCGAGACGGCTGGATGTTGCACCCCAACGTTCGACTCCAGGATTCGCGACGAGAGTCCTTTGACCGATGTCTGATCAGTAAGGCGGCAGAACGTCGCATGCCGGTGCTCGGCATCGGAGCAGGCATGCAGCTGCTCAACGTTTCGCAGGGCGGCAACTTGCTGCTGCATATTCCCGAAGACAGACCCAATGCCTTGCCGCATGCCGATCCGCTCGATCCGGCCCACCGCCACACGCTCGAGTTGAAAGCAGGCTCAATTATGGAACGGGTCTACGGAGACGGCGAGCTACGTGTCAATAGTATGCACCACATGGCAGTCGACGAGATTGCTCCAGGGTTTGAGGTGACGGCCCGTTGTCCCGATGGAATCGTCGAGGCGATCGAGTCGATTCAGTCCGATTGGTTTGCCTTGGGAACGCAGTTCCACCCAGAAGCAGCTACTGCTTCGGCACTTGACGTTCGCATTTTTGAAGAATTCCTTATTGGCGTAGGCGAATTCCAGGGCGCCATGCGATTGGTCGCTTGATTCAAATGTGACGCCCCACTCGAAAAGTACCCTGCGACCGGAGAATGGCACAACGATCGGTCGAGAAGGTGCGATTCGCAGGAAGCGAGTGAAGACCCAGAACCTGGTGATGGCAGCGGAAGCCATCACCAGGTTCTTTTTTGTGACCCGATCGGTGCTCAAGATAACTTTACGAGTACTGGTCAGCGCAGCAGGGGAACTGCTTTGACAGTCGCTTTTCGCACTTTGGTGTGCGAAAACCTGCGATCGTTTGCTCGGCCTGCTGTTTCCAGCTAAACTCTACTCGCCTAATGCGACGGCCAATAGGGTCCATGATCTCAGCGCCGGAGTTGGCCGTCGCCACTGCGCCGCTCATTCCCAAGCTAAGCTTGGCGAACCTGCTGGCAAGAAAGTCTTTGCTGACAAGACGTGGGCGATTTTGCCGCAGATGAGGTCTCGGCACAACTGCGAAAGTTGCCTCCGTATAAATTGAAGAGCTAGTGCGAGAATAGGACAATCCTACGGAGCTTTTTTGTCATATGAAGGACCATCGCCAGGAATTCCAACGCTACACCTTAGAGCATTACGAATCGGAGTATGCCGATCGTCACTTGCTGCATGGTGTCATCGCCAAGTGGGCCGCCGAAAGGCCAGACCAGCTTGCGATTCAGGAATTCGATACTGGCTGCGAGTACACCTATCTGGAATTTCATGAACGTTCTTCAGCCTTGGCGCTCCGCCTCTTGCAGCTTGGGTTTACCAAAGGCGATTTTCTTGCCACCATGCTCCCGCTTACGGCAGAGCATCTGTTTCTGGAATATGCCTGCTTCCAGATCGGGGTGATTCACGCGCCGGTTGATTTGCGGCTCAAGGCTCCCGAGGTGATCCGCTCGCTCGAGTTGGTTCAGGCCAAGGGTTTTGTGTTTCAAGGAGAAACGTCCTTTGGCGACTTTGCCGAGATTGCCAGAGAGGTCCAGCGGGAATGTCCGTTTATCGAACACTACATTCAGTTTGCCGAGCCCCAGGAAGTGATAGCGCGGGCTATTGGCTCGACCGAGTTGATCTCAACGGCAACCGCACTCTGGAAG
>JAGQOW010000218.1 GCA_020427155.1 Planctomycetales bacterium
CATACCGACCTCATCGGCACGAAAGCCGTCGACGCGAACCCAAGCCCGAGGGCAAGCCAGTTAAGCCAAAGGGCATGAGCAAAGATGCTCAACAACTTTGGGACCATCTAGTTCCCGGCCTTGCGGATAAAGGCATCGCTACTGATTGGGACACGTGCGCTCTCCAAGCCATGTGCGAAGCATGGGCTGAGTACCGCGCAGCCCTACGGGTTCGGGCAACCGGGCTGGACGAAAAATCCCGCCGTCAACGCATGGTGAATTCGGCAAGACGTGCTTGGATCGAACTTGCTTCAAAGTTCGGACTTACTCCCAGCGACCGGGCAAGGCTGGAAGTCGAAGAGGGCGCCGATGAGACGAACCCGCTAGAGCAGATGGTTCACTATCAACCGACACTGAGGGTAACACCATGAGAGACGATCGACTCTGCAATAGCTGCTTGGCAGGTCAGATGAGAACGATTCGCAGCCGTCGCGTCGGCAATTCTCAGCAGCAACGTTGGGAATGCACCAGGTGTGGCCATCGCCAGACGATGATCGTTCCCCGCAACACAATTCGCGGTTCTGAGAATTCTTGCGCTATAGCGCAAGAGCACCGACAGCCAGCAACAGATCGCGCGTAAGATTTCACCAATGCAACCATTTGGAGCATAAAACGATGCTGACAACAGCCGATCTAGCAAAGCGATTCAACGTCCACCGTGCCACGATCTTTCGCTGGCGCGAAGCTGGCATTCTGCCCGCACCACTTCAGCTAGGCCGCAGTACCGTCCGCTGGCGAGAGGCCGACGTCGAAGCATTCGAAGTTTGGATGCAGTGTAGGTCCCAAGTGGAACAGGCAGGCGGAGATCCCAACACGGTTCCCCAGCCGGAATACTCGTTGCCCTTGTCGACCGATCCGTACTCGATGGCCCGTGAACGGCTGGCAGCCACATTCGACCCACCATCGACCATGCGGAGCCGGATTGAGCAGCTAGGCGACGAGCTGGCAATTATGGCCAGCTATGCCGCAGTGATTGCCAGCAAGAGCCCACCCGGCCAACTCGATGAAGCATCCCTGCAACGGCTGCGGGACAATCTACCCGATGACGCGAAAAGTATTCTGCTGGACGAATTACCCCCAGCCAATGCGGCTCGCCTTCAAGAAATCCTAGGAGTCTAAGACGATGAGTTTTCCCCATCCGTTTGATGAAAACCGGCGCGTAGGTGTCAAGGAACTGAAAGAGATTCTTGGCGAGAAGATCGACGAGGCAACAGCCATTTCGAAGTCTGCCGAGAAAACCGGCAGTCTCAACAGCGAGCAACAAAAGCGATGGGATGGCTTGATGGACGAAGAGACAGGCGACGTCTCTGTTGTCCGTGCGGCTTTGGCGGCGGCGATGAAGCGCGAAAATGAAGAAAAGAACCTGGCCATGCTCAAGATGATGCGGCAGGGTTCGGGCGGGTCGGGACTGATCGACGATGGCAGCCGCAATCCGCTGTTGGGTTCGGACGCTCCAAGGTTCCGCTGCATGACCAGCGGCAAGGTTATCCGAGCACTCAACCACCGCGAGCGAATCGGCCAAGCGGCTAGCGATGACCCGTTGACCGGCGAACCAGGCGCTAGCGTGGGCGCGATTGTGCATTCTCTGGTGACGGGGCGATTTGACTACGCTTCGCAGCAGCAAGTTTATGCTGCTACGGGCGGCGTCGGTTCGGAGGGCGGGTATACGCTCAACCCGACGTTGAGTACTCAGGTGATCGACCTGGCCCGCAGCGCATCGGTTGCCCTGAAGGCCGGCGCGTTGACCGTCCCGATGGACTCGGCAGAGCTAATCATTGCTCGACTGACCGGCGACCCTACCGGCTATTGGCGAGCCGAAGGCGTGGACATCACCGCATCGGACGTGTCTTTCGACCGCATCACGTTACGGCCCAAGACGTTGGCGGCGATTGTGCCTATCACCATCGAGCTATTGGAAGATTCCGCCAATGCCGCCATGGTGATCGAAGATGCTTTGCGGGAAGCCCTGGCACTGGAACTCGACCAAGCGGTCTTGCTGGGGACTGGCGCAGAAAGCAAGCCGCGCGGCATTCGCAACCAGGCGAACGTGAATGAAGTCACCGGGGTCGGTACGCCTTCCGACTATGCCGAAGTCAGCGACGCGGTAGGTGATATCTTCAATGCGAACTTTACCGGCGAGCCTTCCAAACTGGCCTGGATTATGCATCCCCGGGATGCGAAGACCTATGACGGCTTGACCGATTCGACTGGCCAGCCCTTGCAACCGACGCCTTGGGCGGCTGCGGTGCGTCGACTGACGACAACCAGCCTGCCATCAACGGAAGGCGGCGGGTCGAACGAATCGGCTTCTTTGGTGGGTGATTTTTCCCAGTGCATCATTGGTGTTCGCACCAGCGGGGCAGTCATTCAGATTCTCGATAGCGGCCAAGTTACCGATGGCAGCAACAAGACCCACAATGCAGCTAGCCAGATGAAAAAACTCATTCGAGCCTACATGCGGGCAGACGTCGCGCTGTTGCGTCCGACGTGGTTTACCAAGCTCGAAGGCATCACTGCGGCCTAGTTGAAAGGAATAGCAAACCATGAATCTTTCGAAAGCAGCCAAAGTCACCCGAGTATCGAATGCCGTAACAGCCGGTACTACGGACATCAACTCCAGCAGTGTCGACATGCAAGGCTTCGATGCCGTGCAATTCATTGTGGCATTTGGGGCGATTACCGCCAGCGCTGTGACTAGCGTCAAGCTTCAGCAATCGAGCGACGACGGCAGCAGCGATAGTTGGGCGGACCTGGAAGGAACGTCTCAGACTGTGGCCGACAATGACGACAACCAACTGTTCATTCTCGATAATGTTCGGCCAAGAGAGCGCTACGTGCGCTGTGTGGTCGACCGTGGCACGCAAGACGCGGTTGTCGATGGCATCATTGCCATGCAGTACAACGCGGACGTCGAGCCGGTCACGCATGACAGCACGACGGTTGGCGGTAGTGAACTCCACCATGCACCGGCTGAAGGTACCGCTTGATGACGTACAAGCTTTTGGATGCAGACGCTACGGAACCGAAAACCGGCGATTGGGTGAGCATTGCCCCGGGCGTCTACAAGATTTGTAGTGATGCTTCCGGAAACATCTATATCGATATCAAATATCGCATCGACGGCGGCGCGGAGATACGAGGTTGTTGTGGCTGCTGCCAGAAGAATAGCGAAATCGTCCACGTAGGTGAGAATGAAGAGTGGCGCGCCGAGCGTCGGAATGGAACGGCTGCGGTCACCGTGTGGATGCAATCTCTCACCAGGATTTAGAATCGTGAGCAGCCTGGCACCGTTGACCTCTGGCGGTGTCAGGCTGTTGTCTGTTGGCTAAACGTTCCGCGGAGCGGGCGAATATCGAGAACGTCATGCAGCGCGATGCCCGACAAGTGGAAGCGTGGATCGGAGACGGACGAATACGGCCAACCGATCCCTCCAGGCCAGCCGAGCCCCAGGGAGATACGGGCGGCGCTCGAGTTGATTCAATCCCGATGGACGGCACGAGAGCTGCGGAAACGGCTAGTACAGCCCCGGGAAGCGTGGACCGTGCCCGTGGTCAAAACCGACCATCCGGCAGCGGTTGACGGAGACGGGGTGATTGAGTGACAACTAAGGCGTAAGGCCCTGGACCGCATCTCACGCCCTCGCAGAAGTCGATGGTCGCAGCCCGTGCCCGTGGCATGTACGACGAAGCGGCGAAAGAACGGCAGAAGGCCCATGCCGATACCGCTCCAGGAAAGGCGAAAAACACTCCCGGAAAATTTACCGGAAGTGTTAATAGCGATGCCCGCGATGCCGCAGGCAAGGCGCTGGGGGTGAGCGGCAAGAGCGTCGATTCTAGTCCCTCGCAGAAGGCTTACCCGGCAGCAGAGCTATTGCCCCACCTGGAAGCCGAAGCCAAGCAACGGCAGAAGCTCAGCAAGGGACGCGGCAAGAAGAATGATGGCCCTAAAAAAGGTACCGCAACGTTGCAGGAACAAAAATGCCACCGAGACGGGGCAGGTGTCTCGGTGGCTGAGAACGTGAACCCGGATTCAGACGGCTCACGATTGCGAATGATGCTCTCCATTACTATCGAGACTCCCAACCTTGCACCTTTAGAATTTCTGCACTGCCCGCAAGACCGAAGCCCCAGAATCGCCTCTGACGCCTCGATCCTGGCAACGAATCTCTAGTCGACCCTGACCGCAAACGCTCGTTACGGCGCAAGCTGTGAGACCGTTTTTGCTGCGGGCGGTCTTCAAGCAGTAGATGAGAGTCTTTTGGCTAGTCGGCACATGCCTGCTTGGTCTCACAGTGAAAAAAACCATCGCCACGATAGGCCATCGGTCCGAAAAGATAAGCGGGTATTCTACCCGTTTGTGCGTCGACCACTTTTCAGAATACCCGTATTCGTCGAGAAACAATGCGATTCGATGCAATGGGTTGCAATGGTCGATGGAAGCGCGTAGATAGTGCTTAACACCGAAGAAAACGCTAAATATACTGTGTTTTTCGGCTAAATTCGCAATGCAGAGGTCGGGAGTTCGAATCTCCTTCGCTCCACTAATCGTAAACCCTGCCGGAACAGGATCTTCTGTTACCTGGCGATCGTCGGCAGTACGGCACTGCTACGAATCACTAAACGGTACTTACCGTACTGTTCGAAGATCGCTACTTTTGCTCAACGACTTTCCTCTTTTCCGCTTTCGGCTCTGCATCATCCCCCTCTGCTGGGGTTTTGTCCGCTCTGCCGGGGTCCCAACTTTTGGGACAAAACTCGGTTGTTTTGTCCCATGCTCTTTGCGGTTGG
>JAGQOW010000219.1 GCA_020427155.1 Planctomycetales bacterium
ACATCCAGGAGGGCATCGAGCGGATTGACCCGCCCAGACCAGCCATGCAGCCGCAACGCCTGTGGCCACTATTGGCCGCCGCCTCGATCGGCGCCATGGCGGTGATGGTCCCCGTCGCCTACCAAAGCTCAAACCAGACACCGTCACCCATGCTGGGCAACGTGGAATGGGTGCGGTTGGACTATGTACGCGGTGACTCACCTGCTCCAACGCTAATCAGCCCTACAGCCGGAGCAGGAGCCATCGTCATTGAAGTGCCCGCACCTGCCGGCAAGGGAACCTTCGAGGCCCGTGTCGTCGCCGACAACCCACACGGGGGCATTCCTCTTGTCAGCCAGGAACTGGTCGCCATTGATGGCGCACTCACTCTCGTCCTGCCACGCGGCGCACTGGCCGATGGTGATTATCGGGTGGAGATTCGATCCATGGCGAAGCCGGCAGAAACGTCTTTGGAGTCACTGCCTTTCAGGTTCCAACAATGATGATTGTCTGGCCCGTTAGCCGCCGCTGCCCGCATCCGGCTGATCTTCATTTCCAGTGCGATCATCCTTTCCCATAGCAGAACCGTCGTCCATTGCTCCTTCTGACGAAACCAGAAGATTGACCAGTTCGTCCCACCAGGAAGCGTCATCTTCCGTGGACAGGGTGGTTCCAGCAGCGACATCACTTGCGACAGCCGCTAGCGGCTGAGTGAATAGCAGACAGGCCAGCAACAGGCTTTTTCCAACTTTTAGAACTCTATTTGGTTGCTGGGCGCCTCGCAGTTGGCGACCCGAAGGGTCATAAGCCAACGAATTGAGACAAGAAAATGCGGCCTGATGCGTCGGACGGACGAGCATGACTATTCCCCCGAATGCACGCGCAACACGCGCGGCTTCAAAGGGTAGGTGTCTCGCTGCGAACAACTATCGCAGCGTCCAATTTCACTTGGCGTGGATACAATCCAGCCTATAGGTTCAGGGCGCGAGAATCGATCAGGGATCGATCATCCTTTTGACCCGGTTTCGCCGGCATAACGGGTCTGATTTCCCCATGCTGAGCACCCTTCTCTGATTCAGGCCAAGTTCTCGAACTGGAGTCGGAATCTACGAGGTTGGCAACCGAAACGTTCCGTATCCATGCCAACAGCACGCCAAGAAGCAGCATTCCAACAAGTAGCCGCATGCCCGATTGCAGCATTGCCAGCTTTTCAGCGAACTCGTTCATTGGTCACTTCATCGCCAGAGGTAGTCAAGAGATGAAGTGTCACTATCGGACCAACTATCACCTCTCCTTAGCGTCGATTCTTTCTCGCTCTGGACCTGACTGAAGCAGGAACCATCCTGCCCAATGCCGGGGATGCTTTGTCGCCGGACTAGTGCGCAATACAGCAACAGCCTGTCTTACTGCGTTTGACGCATCGCCACCGGACTCGGCAAGGGCGGCATGAAACGCCTCGGCGAATTGTCGGGCTGTTCGGTCACTCACTGTCCATCGCGAGCCAACCACCCGTCCAACGCCGGCATCGACAAGGCTACCGGCAACCCCGCCTGCTCCGAGCGAAAGCCCCGCCGATGATTGGCCGCTTTCACACGCGCTGAGAACGACCAACGGGGCCTTCAAAGGCATATCCCGAAGTCGCATGGCGCTGACAAAAGCCGGACCGGTTTCAGGACTACGCAACCAAAGACCGGATTCTTCCGGCTGACCACCATCACCGCGACCATGGGCCGCAACATGCACCATTGCGTGCGAATTGGACAACGCATCGACCAACTCAACAGGAGTTGCCTCTGGTGATGATTGATGAATGATTTTTGGCCAAAGCCTGCCCACTTCGGTCAACTCACTCTCCATTTCTGGCAAAGACTCCAGAGGTGAATCATTGGGTGGATTGGACCCAAGCAAGCGTAGTTCCCGAACATCCGCCGGATCAAAGCGCTCTAACGACTGCAGCTCGACGACGCTAGTCGTCGCACCCAACGGCGTCAAACTACTCCCTACCGGAAGCATGGACCAAGGAACCTGAAACAGCGTGGGATCCGTAACGACATAGAGAATCGATGGCGTGTGGCTGGACAAGTCTTGCAGGCCAAAGCGGCTGGAGAGTTTTTGCGAGAGCACCTCAAGCTCGCTTCGATCACCATGTCCCGCCTGAAGCAAGGTCGACAAAGCGATGATGTCGTCCTTCATAGCTCCAACGTCCAAAATGACATGCCAATGCCAACTGTCTCCGTTCCAGATCAAATAGCCTGCGCGTCGCTCCTCGACGACAAAGTAGTACGTGACAGCATCCGGCAACGCGACCAGTGACAAGTCCAGAGGCTCTGGAGCCGACAGAGGAGCCGTGCCTCCATCTCCCAAAGATTCCAACAAGAGTCGCCGTCTTTCGGCAGAAATGCCAGTCGACGTACGACTCAACAATTCATCGGAAAGAACGCGTTCCAACTCAGTAAGTGCGTCATTGGCATCCCGATTCCCGGCTGGTTCGCGATCAATGCTTCTCAGCTCTTCAACTCGAGCAAGCAACTTCTCGACGGTCGATGTCTGCAGAGTCTGACCATCCTCGATTTCAAACAGCCGTTTCAGTGCAATGGGTTGCAACCTGTGAAGCAGTGAATTCCGCAGGTATGGAGAACCTAACCTCGCGGCAACCTGTTTGCCGATGCGCTCCGCCTTGTCCAACTGCTCTTGAATCTCGGCTTCTTGCCCTTCCATCTGCAAGTTCGTAGCCAGTTCGGAAGCCAGATTCAGAAACCGGATTACTTGTCCGCGATCGAAAGCCTCCTTGACCAGCTCAAGCAGTAAGGTGTCCGCCTTCAACGACTGCGGAGCCGTTGTCAGAGACCGTTCAATCAACGCAACGTCAGTGAGATCCCCCCAAGGCAGTTCCTTGCGAAGGCGGTGCAACACTTTCAGGGTTTCACGTGCAGCATTCCGTTTGCCCACTTGTACTTGTAGGCGCGCCAGTTCGATCAGAGCTCTGGAACGTCTAGTCACTATGCCTTGACCCGCATAAGTCGCAACCGCCTTCCCCGCGTACTCCAAGGCCAGATCGAACTTCTGCTCGATGCTGTAGCTTTGCGACATGGCAACCAGGGCTTCACCCAACCACCCTTGAGCGCCGTAGCGTTCAAAGTCGTCAATCGCATGCTTCAAATAGGAACGAGCAAGAATTGGCTGACCTGACTGCAGGTAAACATCCGCGATCATCGAGTCGACATTTGCCACCTCGAGAGGGCCACCAGAGGCCAATCGTAGTTCCCGAGCCTCTTCCAGCCCACGCAAAGCCTGTTCAAATTTGCCAGCCCACGCATCCAGGTGCGACTGCAGGATGCGTACACCGGCAATCTCACGGGGATCATCCAGCGCCTTCGCAATGTTTGAAGCCTGACCAAGAGCGGCCCTGGCTTCCTCGTATCGCCCTTGAACGAGAAGCGCCGTCGCCAAGTTCCTCAGGGTTACACACTGATCAATGGGTTCATTGAGCTGCTGGAAGTCATGCACGCGATCACGCAGGCAATCCGACGCGGCGGTGGCGTCACCATTGGCCCGAAGAATCAGACAGTAGTCCTGTCGAGCGGAAGCTGACTGATAGGCTTGGCCCTCCTGCCGCGAGACCTCCGCAGCTTCCAAGAATAGAGCACCAATATCGGTAGCACCTCCCGCATAGAGCGCCTGCCCTCGTCGATACAATGCAGACGAATACCATTTTGGCCGCTGAGCCTTTTCAGAACTGGTAGCTGCTTGCTGGTACAGATCGGCCGCTTCACGAAGAAGTCCTCGTTGACGGACAAGTGCAGCGAGTTGGAACTGGACCCAGGCGCGCTGATCGTCGGTTGCAGCATACAGGTGCAGGGCCCGCATACCCAGAAGAAGGGCGCGCATTCCATCCAGGAAGTGCCACTTCTCATCGAGTGCAGTACGCAACGCGGACAGCTGACGGGCATCGGACCAGAACTGTTGCTCGCGTTCGGAAGTGCCCGCTTGGCACTGCAGTCGCAGCCCGAAAACGTGAGGGCGTCCTTTCCGCATGCCGCGGATATCGAAACCGACGACACCACTGGCGTTCGACCTGAGCAGCAACGGTTCATCGGCCCAGCGCCAGGGCGCGCTATCAACCCAACTTACGCCACCATCACTCGAAACCCCGACATCCGCGCCTTCCTCTTCCAACCAGGCGAGGTAGGTTCGATCCGGCGCCAAAGTCAGCTGGTAGTGGCCATCTGTCGCTACGTGCAATTCCTCATGCTGCGCATTGCACACTCCCAAATCGACATTTTGCGACGATGCCAGCAAATAGCCTGGCAGCAGCACAAGGCATAAAAAGAAACAAGCGCTGAAGCTTGTTCCGGTCAGACGTTCTCCGGCCATTTCCCATTATCGGCATATGGGCGAAGACTAGACAGAGAGGACTCGAAATAAATCCACCACCGCAACGAGAACGCCCCGACCAGCGTTAGCTGATCGGGGCGTTGGAATAAGGCCCTGGCGATGACCTACTCTTGCATGCGAATGCACACTACCATCGGCGCGGCTGCGTTTCACTTCCGAGTTCGGGATGGGATCGGGTGGTGCCACAGCGCTATGGTCGCCAGGGAGACGGTGGAGCGTCGCGGGAGCCTTGTAGGCTTCGCGCCGTCTCGCGTTGGACTTGGATATGTAGCGAGGTTTGTTTCGAACTGCTCAACGTGCTGTCGAGGTTCAGAAGTTCAGCATTCACAGTCAGCACCCACCCGCACCGTTCGATGGTGACATCGAAGCGTGCTGTTGGTGAGCAGTCCGCACAGGGATGTGCGGTGTTGCTGTCTGCTCTGCGTG
>JAGQOW010000220.1 GCA_020427155.1 Planctomycetales bacterium
TTGAGGACTTCTTTCTCCACCGTGTGCGAGTCTCCGCGCAGTAAGGTGTTGACCGGGTCGATATTGCCCTTGATAAAGATTGAGCCTTTGAGCAGGTCAACCGCCTCGTTGATCTCTACATCACCAAGTGGCGGCGGGTCTAAGCACTCGATACCTGAAACACCCGCCTGCTGAATGAGATCCAGACGGTCGCCAATGGCACCACAGGTATGGGTGTAGATAGCTGCTCCCTCGCCACGAACCGCTTTGGCGAGCTGACGTTCGAATGGCAGGATGAAATCGGTATACATTTCACGGCTTAAAAACGAGCTGCCGGCAAAGGGGCTAGATATCTTGATCGCTGCAGCGCCGCGGCGAACCTGCGCCACCGCGAGAGCGATGGACCACCTGGTGGTTTCGGCGAGTATCTCCAGACACTTTTCGGGGTTGTCGAGGATAGCGCAAAGCCCATCTTCCATACCGGTCAGGTTCAGGAAATGATCGAACGGTGAACGCACCTCGCCATGCACCGAATACTCTTCACCCACTTTTTCTAGCACGCGATCGAGTGTTGCGAAAACTCGCTCGTCGAATTCGCCCGGGTCGGTGACGGGAAGAGTTGCCTTACTGGCTTGAAAGGCAACGAAGCTGTCGGGCGCCCAGCCGAGCAGGTTGGCGGGGTCCAATTCGTCGAGGGTGGGCCTGATGAAATCGTTGGCCGGTTTATAGTATGCATCGTCGTCACGAGTACACTCGATGCGCGAGCCATCGAACAAGTAGAGCGTCGGCACCTCGGCATCGTAGTCGCTACGCTCAACCAGGTCCATCAAGTCGGGCACTCGTCCCGGCTTGTGGCAGAGGATGCCGTCGAAATCGTACAGCTGGCGAATGAGAATCAAACAATCTGCCCAAAGCTCGCTATCGACGAAGTAGTCGATCGGATGCACGCCGGTATTGATGATCGTATGGCCGTTGGCCAACTGGCACATTACCGGGTATCGCTCCGGCTGCTGGAGTTGCATCGCCTGGTCGACAAGTTGTTTGGAGTTCATGGCGGTCGCGTTTTCATCAGAGGAGCGGAGTGGGCGAAGTATCGGCGTCAGCGAGTTTTCGCTCTTCGAAGTGCATTCTAAATCTCAAGAAAGACGTTTTGGTCCTCGACGGAAAAGGTTGCCCCTGCCCCTTGCGAGGCCGCGAGAAGTGCCTGCCGAAGGATATTTCTGGGATCGGGGCCGTACTCGATACGACGCATGACGGCCTCGCCCGACTTGTCGTCGATCGAGAGAAGGATTTTCAGTCCCTTGCGTTTACAGGTGATCTTGTGACCGTCGTCGGTTTGCACGTTCAAGGGTTTGATATAGGCGTCGACGTAGTTGACGCCTATGCCGGAGCCATCGGGCGCCGCCGGCGGGATGAGCTTTTCGGCTGCGGTGTTTTCCTCAGCGATACGTATCTTCATATGAGTTCCTCAGTCATATTACTTTCAAATCATCAAGATCGTTGGTCCAATAGTTTTCGGAAATACTTGATATGCTCGGGGGTACTGCCGCAGCAGCCGCCGACGATATTTGCACCAGCAGCGAGCAGGTCGGGCAACTCGCGCACCATGTCTTCGGGCGTTTGCCGATAGATGACTTTCATATCGACCAGTTCAGGGACGCCTGCGTTCGGCTGGGCCATGGTTGGCAGGCCGCTAACTTTGCGGTAGGCCTCGACTGCTCGGGCCGCCCAACCGACGTCGACTCCCGCACCGCAATTTACAGCGACGATATCGGCGCCGGCATCGACCATGAACTGAGCGGCCTCTTCGGGAGAGATACCCATCATGGTGCGAATCTCCGAGCGATCTTGGGTCACGTCGTAGGCCATCGAGCCAATGACGCACGGCGCGCCAGCCGCTTTTGCCTGGGCTATGCCGATGCCTAGCTCTTCGTAGCTGGTCTGGGTTTCGATAATGATTGCATCGACCCCGGCTTCTACGAGCGCGTCGGCTTGTTCTCGGAAGGCGACGCGCACGGTTTCTTCGGCGATGTCTCCGTAGGGTTCCATTAATCCGCCAAAAGGACCGATGTCGCCGAGGACAAATCCTTTGCGATCGCCAAATGCCTGGCGGGCGATTCTTACGCCTGCAGCGTTGATTGCCTTGACCCGCTCACCGTTGTCATGACGATCGAGCATAATCCGGCAACCGCCGAAGGTGTTGGTAATCAAACAGTCGGAGCCTGCCTCGACGTAGCGGCGCTGAATGTCGAGGACCCGATCGGCATGATCGACATTCCAGGCTTCGCCACATCCGCCAGGTTCGAGCCCTGCCAATTGCAGCTGAGTCCCCATGGCTCCGTCGCCCAGGAGAGTGCGAGTTTTTAGTGCGTCTAGAAGTCGGCTACTCATGATTGTTCAATGCAAAGTGAAGGGTTTGGAAAACGATACGCCACTTGTGGTCCTGGCTGGCACGTGTGCAGAGGCAACCTGCGGGGCTGGTTGGCGTTTGCCAGGTGAGCGAATCGCTGAGTGGCTGGCTAACGAGCGGTTGGTAGCAGTTGAGCTGTTCCATAAAGCGATCAGGCTTATCAAGATAAGCGCACATGCTTTGAAAGCCGAGATGGTCTTGGGCGGGCTGGCACGCGGAACTTAAGATTCGATGCTCGCCGGTCACTTCCCGCCTGAGCTTTACGTGGTATTCAAAGGCCAGCGGCGCCCCCATGTTTGTGCAGGTCGAACCATCAAACCGAAAACTTGCCAGCAATTCCTGGTTGGGCAGCGCGGTGACTTGCAGGCGATTGTCCCGCCACTTCATCAAGGCTTTCTCGGGAAAGGAGTAACAGGAACGAACCGTTGCCGAGGGAGCCGAACGACAGCTCCAGTACTGATGGAGATCTTCCTTGAAGTCGGTCCGCTGGGTAAGCCCAAAGGCGGCGAGTGTCGACTTGCTTGGGTTCAATCCACCGGAGGGTAACAACTGAATTGGCAAAGCAGTGCCATTGCGGCCTTCCGCGAGCAGTTGGAATAGTCGGGATTGATCGCCCAAATCCCAGCCCTCATAACCCGGGCTGTAATGCGGGAGGACAGTGGTTGCCGACTCGCTGAAAGCGCTGCGCAGTAGCTCGCCTATCGCCTGCCGCAGATGCTCAACAGTAGCGATGGCATAAGCGTTGAGAAACATCGCTTCATCGACTCGGCCACTTTTCCAAAGGGAATCAATCTGCTTGTCGACAGCCGCGCCGGCTGAGACGCCCACGACTACAATCGCACGAGCCTCAGCACGCGCAAGTCCCCGCGCGAAAAGCGCGCTGGACAACTGGAGCCGAGGTTCAAGGTGAATCACGTCGTACACAATGCGCTGAATCGCAACCTGCCGAGCTTCCGTCCACGGCTCTCCGTGTTCTGCGTACCAGGTTTTGGCCTGGTCGTACAACGCTATTAGCTGCTCGTCGAGTTCTGCGCGGGCGGGCAGACCGATATGACGACGAAAGAGCACCATCGGAACTTCGTCGAAGTTGGGCGTGGGCAAAAGAATCGATTCGACAGGTTGAGACATTATGGTTGGCAAAAAAGGTTTCTCATGGGAATAAACTGGCAGCCTTCGACGAAGTGGTCGAAGAATTGTTCGTCGGTTTCCAGCTCGACATGCTCGACTCGTTGAACAATCGTCTCGAGTTGGGCTCGAGCAGAGCAAGAGCAGAGCGCACGGGTAGCGCCTTCGATCGAGGCGTTGCCAATTTGCACGAGTTTTGCATCAGGCAGATCCGGGATGAGTCCAATGCGGCGGGCTGCAGCGAGATCCAAATGTTTGGCAAAACCGCCTGCCAGATAAAAGCGGTCGAGATCGTTAATGTCAATTCCGAATTTCTTCATTACAATTCGCAGTCCGGCCACGTTGGCGCCTTTGGCTTGTGCTAATTCGCTTATGTCTTGCTCGTGAATGAAGACTTGTCCGTCGGGGGTGAGTTGAAATCGATCGGATTCATCGGCAAATCGTCCGAGTTCATTGATACGGCTCGTCCTTAGGAGTTCGCTGAGACCATCAATCAGGCCCGAACCGCAAATCCCCTGAGGCGGACTATTGCCGATCACTTGCAGTAAGGCTTCTCCGTCTTCTGTAAGCTTGATTGCTTCGATCGCGCCGTCCAGTCCTGGCATCCCGCAAGCGATCTTCCCCCCTTCGAAAGCAGGTCCAGCGGGGCAAGATGCAGCAAGAATCCGTTCGCGATTGCCAACCAGCAGTTCGGTGTTGGTGCCGATATCCATCAGGGCGACGGTGCGATCTTCGAGGGCTATTCCAACAGCAAGCAGGCAGGCGGCAGCGTCTGCCCCAACGTGCCCGCCAACCAGCGGCAAGCCATAGACACGAGCTGTGGGAAAAACCGGCAGACGCAACTTATTAGCGGTTGTTACGAGTGCAGTCGTCTGACGACTCCCCTCGGCCAATTCCGCTTCGGTCAGCGAGCGATAGGGTCGTTGGCCTACCGTATAAACATCGAGTCCAAAGAGCAGGTCACGCATCGTCGTATTGCCCGCAACGACGATTTCATAAACTGTATGCGGATCGCATGAAAAAGATTCGATCGCGTGCCCCAGGTACGCCAGCAATGTTCGTTGAAGCAGATGGGCGCCTTGCTCGGTATCGTAGTAGATACGAGCCATGACATCGCTGCCCGCAAATCGTTGCGGGTTTTCGAAGGATTGAACCCCGCGAATCTCCCCAGTTTCGAGATCGACTAGCCGAACGACTACGGTGGTGGTACCCACGTCGACAGCCAAACCGTG
>JAGQOW010000221.1 GCA_020427155.1 Planctomycetales bacterium
TAGATCTGAGATGAACCTCACAAGATATAGTGGTGGACTTGGCCGCGAGGATATGATCCATGAGGTCCAGGCGTTGGCGAAATTCGCTGGCACTCGTGAGGGGCAATCCGAACTACCCTGTTAGAGTAGCGATCTTCGTCATCCATCTGGAATGGGGGGGGGTGCCGTGAGAGGGTGTACAGTCGCAAATCTGGACATTGGAGACATGGGCTTGGGCAACGGCTTTCAGGAGCGCGTGACCCATTGGCTTGCCGACTGTTTCGGCCCTGACATTGCCCTCGACAAGCTCGAAAGGGTGCATCGCTTCTTGGAGGAAGCCCTTGAGCTCGCCCAGGCTAGTGGATGTACACACGAAGATGCCGCTGCCCTGGCCGACTATGTCTTTTCAAGGCCCATTGGCGATGTTGCGCAGGAAACCGGCGGGGTACTCGTGACTCTTGCTGGGTTGGCACAGGCCCATGCCGTGAACATGAACCTAGCTGGCGATTCCGAGCTCGCTCGCAACCAGAGCAGAGTTGGTGAAATTCGAGCCAAGCGCGCCAACAAGCGTGAAGACTCGCCACTACCCCAATAAGTGCGAGCGGAAGTCGCAGCGGTGGACACTCCTGCCATGATACGCTGCGGATCCTAGTCGGTGGTCGTCGTATCGTACCGGAGTCGCGAACTCGCTGACCACTGCACCAGATTGGAATTGGCGCAGGATTGGTTGGGGCCGACGGAGGCCCAGGCGCTGGTGGACATGATTGCTGATCTCGAAGCGTGCCGAGACGCAGGCGAGTTTATGGATCTTCGTGGGTCTAGGGCCGTCGATGAAAGTTCCATTCGCGTGGATTTCAGTCCGAAGCACTTCGCAATTCTTCGACTCGCAATCGATAGTGTGCCTCGCACCCAGAGTGGCTCGCCCATCTGGAGCAAGGTGCGCCGCCTGATGCTGACCGACGTCGAGGCAATTCGACGATGAACAACGCCAGTGCACTATCCGATTGGATCTCGCGACCAGGCGACAGCCTGCTCGCAGCGATGCAGCGCCGCGGTGTAACGACGACAGCTCTCGCGATACGGCTGACCGGTGGGATGGATCAGCTTCGTGACATCGTTAGCGGCATTCAGCCGATCGACCCAGAGTCCGCCCAGGCGATCTCGGAGGCGGTCGGTGGCTCGGCACACTTCTGGATGAAGCGCCAAGCCAACTATGACCGCGACCTTGCACGCGCAGTTCTCAGCACGTCTCCAGTCGACCAAGAGGTCTGGCTCCGTTCGATCCCGGCTCCCGGGCCGCGACCTCGCGGCCGGCTCAGTGAGGAAACGCGCATCATTGAGTTGAAGCGTCGGCTTGAGTTCTATGGGGTTGGAACGCTTGGAGCTTGGCGAGGTCGCTATATCAGCGAACTACAGGCTACGCGGTTCCGCACTTCTCAGACCCTGACGTCGGATGATGGCGCAATCTCGCTATGGCTGCGGAAGGGAGAATTAGCGGCCTCGCTGGCCGAAACGGCGCCCTGGCGCGCCGATGCGCTTGAATCGAAGCTCGGGGCGATCAGGCGGCTTTCACGCATCAGCCGGCCCAGACGGTTTCTGCCCAAGGTCAAGGGACTGCTGGCAGAGGCTGGAGTTGCGCTTGTTGTAATGCGAGCTCCAAAAGGATGCAGGGCAAGCGGCGCAAGTCGGCTGGTCCGACCTGATCGTGCGATGATCATGCTGAGCTTCCGATTCCGCTCCGACGAGCAGTTCTGGTTCACTCTATTCCACGAAATTGGCCACCTAATCCTGCATGGCGACAGGTCATTTGTAGACGAAGACGTTACATCCGGAAATACATTCGAGAATGAAGCGAATGATTTTGCGGCATCTCTTGTCATTCCTCCAGAGAAGGAGCAAGAATTTGCTGAGTTGAAAATTAAACACCAATTCATTACTCGCTTCGCCGTTTCTGCTGAAGTTGCTCCTGGACTTGTGCTTGGTCAACTTCAACACCGCGGCCGCGTCGCCCGCAATCGTCTGAATTCTCTAAAGCGGACTTGGCCATGGGACGAAATCGATCAAGCGATCTCTACCCTCTAAAATGGACAAACCTCTGCGGGTTCTTTTGCCAGTTGCACAATGCGTCCTCCAGGACTTCCATGCCCACGCCTAGCGCTTGATCAAGCTCATCAAGCCAGCCCTGCACTGACGCATCTGAGACTTGGGCCTTGCGATTGTTGGTGAACAAGAGCCTCGCGCCATTGGCTGGTCCCGTTGCGCCTCTCAAATAAGCCGATCCGGCTCTCGCATGGATCAATCCGTAGCGGGCTAGCATGCAAACCCAGTCGAAGCGGCCGAGTCTACCGAAGCCGCGGACTGGCAAGGCCCTGTAAATAGCATCAAAAATTACATTTGGGTCGTTGCCGGAGCCGTGCACGATTGACGCAAATTGCTTGGCGTGTCCGCCTCCCTGCAGCACCCAGGCGACGTAGGTTTCGACGGTTTGACCCATCGGCCGGCTCGCATCGGGCCGCAGGCTCTCATATTTGCGGTGACTTCCGAACTTGCCGCCAATCTGCTGCCAGTTTCCACCGAGCCAAGTGGTGAATTGGGTTGGGTTCGCGCTGACCGTTGCCCAATCCCATCGGCCATTTCCGAGACGGCCGTAGACGTCCCGCAACCGAGTCCATCCGCCCACTTCTGGCTTGGCAAAATAGACCATCAAGAAAATCAGCCATGCAGCATCGTCGATCATCCCCGCTTGGAGAAAGTGTACAATACCGAACTCAGCTTCGAATGCTGGGTCGTTCGGGTCAGCGCGATTAGCCGCAATACTTCCCCGCATTTGAATGATTCGGAAGTATTCTTCTCGCCGCAGGCTAGCAATGATCTGCATGCTGAGCGCATCGACCTCTTGGCTTGTCACCAATCCTGCCAGGGGTCGGATTGCTTGAGAGAAATTAAGGAGGGCTGTCACAATCTGCTGCCGGCGGGCCTGCCTGCCTGGCCACTTCATGCGCCTTTCTCCTTCTCATTCGCTTCACGGTTCGCCTGTGCAGTACGGCGATCCTGCAGATCGTCGATATAGACTGCATAGTTCACGTTGTTCAACTGAGCCTTTAGCGTGTCCATTGCCTCAGGGTCCTTGGTGAAGTGCGCCTCAACCAAGCGCATCAGATCGGCCCAGTAGGGTGGCAGCGCACTGATCGCCTCGGCCCCTTTGCCGGCGCGGATACGTTCCTCGATAGCCAATAGCTGGGAAACCGTCTCGAACGGATTCCCCGACGGCATGGGTGGCATCTGGAACAGACTTTGATGGCCTTCTTTCCTGTACCTGGCCGCACGCTCCTGGTGCTTTCCGTAGAGATGGAAGCTACCGACCATCTGTCTATACTCGCCAAGTTTGAGTTTCATACGCGTAGCAATCATCTCCTGTACCATGGTGAAAAAGAAGATGTCGTGCGGCAGACCGAAATACGCATCGTTGGATCTGAGCGATGCCATCAGATGCAACTGGTTCTCGCGGATGAAGAATTGAAGCGTTGTCGTGCACGGAACCTCTTCGTCAGTGCGCAGATCGGTTCCAGCGTATAGTTGAATCACTGCCCGTCGGGTATCCGGCTTGCGGTGAAGCAGTTCGACTACCGCTTCGATTTGATCCAGCCCATAGGCTGAGAACAACCGTGGACCATACGCACCATTGATGCGTCCTGATGGGCCGACCTCGTCACGATATTTCGGGATATAGGCAGCGATGAACTCAGGATCGTCATCTTTTGTCAGATACCAGAGAAACTCGCCGAGTGCGCTAAAGGGCAGTCCCCTATCGGCTGATCGACTAAGTCGCGCTCGCGGATGCTTCATCCGGATCGAGACGCCTATCAGCTCCTTGTTTGCGCCACGCGTTGCCCCATTAATTGGGGACCCATGCACGTCGATCAGCCGATAGGCTTCGTGCAAGATTTGATCGAGACTCTCGCCTTCGATTTCCAAACCTCTCTCCCAGATTGCGAACGCGGCTAGGTAGCTAGCGGTCTATAGCCCGGCAATGCGAGAATCTCTCGCGTCAGGCAACAATATCCTATGAAGATTGGCAACCAGTCCTAGCTGCGCTTGGTCCGAAGCAGGAGGTGAATGCACCGCGCATGGCTATCGGAACGACGGGTGACCGCCAGTTCATGACACCCTGTTCCACTACCGCCTACTTCGCCCTACCGGGCGCTTTCGGCTGAACCAGAACCCCGCCCATGTTGGTGAGTTCGCCGAACGGCCAGTCTCGCCGGGGTACATGCCCAAATCCGTGTAGTAGAAGGCATGGCTGGGCTGCTGAATATCACGTTCAAATGTGGGGTTTTCCCGCTACTGGGCTTGGCCGGCAACGAGGGAGGGAATGCATGCCTTACCGGAGCGCCGACGCTTCGCGGTACTGTCCTCGCTCTCCCGCTACCGCATCAGCAACCCCCTCCGCCGCCTGCCGGCCGGACAGCACCTGCATGGCGCCACCGGCTACCGCACCGATCACCGGGCCGGCCGGCATCGCCGAGAGCGCGTAGTTCAGAGCCGGCACGCCGAGCATCCGGTAGGCCGCCATCACCCCGTTGCGCTCGGCCGTGTTGGTGTTGGGGCTGTTCCGACCGAACGCGACCTCCAGGATGATCTGGGCCTGGGCCAAGAAGTAGCCAATCTGGGGGCCCGCTGTGAGAGCGGTCAGATCTCTGTCGTAGCGCAGGCCGGTTGCCGCCTGGAATAGCGGGTCCACCGCTCCCGTGAC
>JAGQOW010000222.1 GCA_020427155.1 Planctomycetales bacterium
CCATTATCGCAGACGCTTTGGTATCGCAGCTTTCGAGTAAGGTCTCAGAAATAAACTCTGCCCGCGAAAAGTTTGGCGCAGAAGCCTATTTGGAAGTGGTTCTCCATATTTCATGTGACGAAAACATTAGTACTCCGGCTCTAGGGTTCACGCATCCGACCGTAGCTTTCTTATCGGAAGTCGGCGCCTACATAGATATAGATACATATCGCAATCATTAGCCTAGAACGTCGTTCGAGAGCTAAGCTCGCGCATCACGGAATGAAAATTAAAGCTAACAAAATGCTGGAGTCCGACGCTTGACCGCTCCTCCTTTCGCTGCCGCTCCAGTCGTCGCCGTCAAGCGCGGCTCAGCATTGCGTTAGGTTGAGAAAGAAATGCGGAAATTTTCGCTGTCTGTTGGAGAGCCCTGGGATTTCGAGGGTCCCGACGGGCAGAACAATATTGAGCTCGAGTTGCTTGGCGAAGTTGATGGCCCGAATGTAGAAAATTGGGCAACGAGCTATCTGCTGTTAAAGGTGATTCGACCATTCAGCTTCAATGGTGAGGCCGTCGAATGCTTGGTCGCTGCACCGCGCTATGAGGGAGAATCATTGCGTTCAGTGTTTCAAAACGGTGGCACAGTGGGCGTCGGTAGGGTATTGCCAGGAAGAAGTATTCATCCAGGCCAGAAGCTTCTTACCAGCGATACCCAATACTGCATCATTGGTCGTTTAGATCCACATTCGTGAGTCCTCGGAACATCCTTTCCGTCGACCGCTCAGCGTCTGAAAGACGAGTCGCAAAGATCGTTATATGCATTTCAGTAGTCTTGTACGTTGCCGTCCTACTTGTAACAAGCGCCTTGGATCCTTCAACCTAACAACACGATCGAGGCCGACACTTGACCGCTCC
Organism: Planctomycetales bacterium; assembly: GCA_020427155.1. Classification (GTDB taxonomy): domain Bacteria; phylum Planctomycetota; class Planctomycetia; order Pirellulales; family Lacipirellulaceae; genus Bythopirellula. Next base: position 895 of record JAGQOW010000222.1, read on the forward strand.
TCCTTTCGCTACCGCTCCAGTCGTCGCCGTCAAGTGCGGCTCATCGTGGCGTTGGGTGGAGGGCAGTAGTCGGAAAGGTGGTGTAGGAATCGAGTCCTGGTCGGAGTAGATTCTGAGCATCGAGGCCGTAGAAGCGCACTGGAAAAGGAAGCGCTGTGCAGAACCGAAGCGATTCACCGTCATGGTCTTTCCGCCAGTGGACACGCCGTTCGAAAAGGCTGTGCCGGAAGAGCAGGGAGCCGTGGCGCAAGGCCCTGCCGAGCATCTTCTCTACGCGCTTTGCCGCACCCAACTTGAGGCCGATTCCTCCGTTCCGAAGCCGGAGTAGATTCGAGCGTGGGTTCCACCCAACAAGGCGCTGGAGTCCGACGCTTGACAGCGCCTTCCCTGCGCTGCCGCTCCGGTCAGTTGCCGTCAAGCGCGGCTCAGCGCAACGTTAGAGGCCACGGGATGAGATTCGTCATACTCCTAGGCCTTGCGCTAATCTCGAGTTCCGCCAGCGCTTGCCGGCGTCCGCCAGATGTCATCTTTTCGCCGTATCAAGAATTACTGAAGTGGTCGAAAACCGTTGTTTTAGCGCGAGTCGAGTCGGTCGTGTTTACTCCTAACGTGGACGATCGGCACGTCGGATATACCACTTACAAGCTCAGAACGGAGCGCATATTGCTCGGCCACCCGCCGTCGACGTTTGAGTTTTACGATGGCTTTGCGGTCAAGGGATGGGAGCTACCCAACCGACAGAAAACAACATTCAATAACCACACAGACCCAGAATTCTGGGCACACGGTGGCCGCTCTCTCGTGTCAACTAACTGCGAAATAGAGCCCCACTTCGAGAATGGTGCTATGTACTTGGTCTTCTTAGATAAGCCGTACCACGAAAGTGGATTCGAGAAAATTGAGAGTGACAACGATCTGTGGCTCAAGGTTGTCGAGCTGAGCATTGAAAGTGGCCTCTAACATCCAGCTGAACCTGACGTTTGACCGCTCCTTCCCTGCGCTGCCGCTCCGGTCAGTCGCCGTCAAACGCAGGTTAGCAGGGCGTTATACGGCACGTGAATACTGACCGCGTCGAAGTTTCGAAGGAGGTCGCTGAGTTCATTGCGGCGCGTATCGCCGGATACGAGAGTGAATGCCCCGAGATGTACCGCTGGCTAGTGCCACACATCAAGAAGCATAGAATTCTCCCGCTTTTGGTTGGCTGGACCGAAACAGTTGGGATCCTAGCGAGCGGGGAGATTCGTAAGTTCTCGGCCGATGGGTCCCATTCGGAGTACGAAGCACTGCGTCCGGTGGAAGAGCCAGTTCTGTTGCTTGGCGCGCTAGTGCAAGGTGCCCGGGACTATCCGGATCTGAAAGCGTTGGTGCCCGAGAGGCAGTCAAGCGCGACCGAGTGTACTGTCTGTGGTGGCTCCGGTGTTATCGAGAACCACCCAAAGCTAATCTGTGAATGCGGTGGCGTCGGCTGGGTAGAAGAAAGTGCCGTCTAACATCACGATCGAGGCCGACACTTGACCGCTCCTCCTTTCGCTACCGCTCCAGTCGTCGCCGTCAAGTGCGGCTCATCGTGGCGTTGGGTGGAGGGCAGTAGTCGGAAAGGTGGTGTAGGAATCGAGTCCTGGTCGGAGTAGATTCTGAGCATCGAGGTCGTAGAAGCGCACTGGAAAAGGAAGCGCTGTGCAGAACCGAAGCGAGTCACCGTCATGGTCTTTCTGTCAGTGGACGCGCCGTTCGAAAAGGCTGTGCCGGAAGAGCAGGGAGCCGTGGCGCAAGGCCCTGCCGAGCCTCTTCTCTACGCGCTTTGCCGCACCCAGCTTGAGGCCGATTCCTCCGTTCCGAAGCGGGAGTAGATTCGAGCGTGGGTTCCACCCAACAAGGCGCTGGAGTCCGACGCTTGACCGCTCGCTCCCTGCGCTGCCGCTCCGGTCGCTCGCCGTCAAGCGCGGCTCAGCGCAACGTTAGGCGGCAGGAGCACGATCGTTGCGTACCCCCATAGTTGAGCACGACGGATGGCAGCTCGTTTCGGCCGAAGAGCGGCATAGGGAGAACCCCCAAAGCTTTGAGATTCCAACGGAAGCGCAGCGCGGTTCTCTCAAGGCGGGTGACGCAGCGAAGTTGCTGTTCTATATCGAAACGAAAAGTAAGGGAAACGTAATAGACCGAGGCATAGACCGAATGTGGGTCATTGTGAAAGCTCGTTCCGAAAACGGATACGAGGGCATCCTCGACAGCGATCCAGGCGAAGCCGAGAACTTGAGGCTGCGAAACGGAGATACGGTTCTATTTCGGCCTGAACATATCGCAGCAATAGAAATTCCGCCTCGCGATTATGTAATCAAAAAGTACGGTGAAGACTTCTTCGCGGAGGACCAATGATTACTTGGAAGGAACTGCCGCCTAACATCACGATCGAGGCCGACACTTGACAGCTCCTCCTTTCGCTGTCGCTCCAGTCGTCGCCGTCAAGTGCGGCTCATCGTGGCGTTATGTTGCAGAGAATGGTTTTTCCAAAACCTAAGGAATCGCTCGGACTCGGTGCGCTGTGGCTGGGTGTATTGGCCTCGGTCCTTTGGCCAATTTGGCACGGGATCTGGTTCGCGGTCATCTTTGCGTCTTTTCTTGTCGTGGCCGCATTGGATCAACGTCGGGGGCATTTGATCTCGTCACTCGCTGATGCAAGGCACACGAAGATGGCGGCGCTCACGTGCGTCTCCGGAATACTTGTCGCCGCGGCGCTGGTCCGGTTCGTGTAGGGAATTAAGGTAAACGCAATTGCTATCGGAAATACATCGAGCTATCTGGTGCTGGGAGCCATCAGGCACCAAACTGTTGCCGCGCTGCGCTCGGGAACCTGCCGTCCGGCGCACGATGCGCACTAGGAATGCAAAGATTGGCGTCGTATAAAGAACCTGCAACATAACATCACGATCGAGGCCGACACTTGACCGCTCCTCCTTTCGCTATCGCTCCAGTCGTCGCCGTCAAGTGCGGCTCATCGTGGCGTTAGCTTGCAATTACACCCGGTACAGAAAGCGACTTGAAATGGCGAACCGAAAGAGCAGTTTCGACACCGGCATCGCTGCAGAATATTTCGTGCTGTCACAACTGCATCGCCTTGGCGTCGAAGCCTACTTGAGCCAAGGAAATACGAAAGCCATTGATATACGGGTGGTTCATCCGAATGGGCGCGGTATTTCAATTGACGTAAAGGCGGTGCGCGGGTGCTCCTCTCTCGTAGTGAACAACGTAGTACCTAAGAAAGACCACTTTTTGGCCTTCGTCGTGTACAACGACAAATTCGAGCAATTGGATACTTTCCCTTCCGTGTACATCGTTCCAAGCACTGCGGTGCCAGAGATTACTAAGGTGTTCGGTAAAGAGCGACGCGTAATGAAGGGCTCATTGGCTCCGTACTTGAACGGGTGGAAGAGTTTGCAAGCTAACATCACGATCGAGGCCGACACTTGACCGCTCCTCCTTTCGCTTCCGCTTCAGTCGTCGCCGCCAGGTGCGGCTCATCGTGGCGTTGTATTGCGGGTTCAAGATTCTCCGTGCGGGGCAATCAAACCCACTGAGTAGGCGGAAATCGTGGGCGGCCGCTGCGCGGAATCGGCTCATGGGCGCCCCGCTTCGGTTGTCTCGTGGGTGGCTTCGTTGAACACGCAACCGAACTCCGTGCAGAACGGCGGAATTGGGCGAGGCATGTCCCAAACCGAGGTCGCAGGTGCCATCCCTGTCGCAGGGAACCGTGCCATCCCCGAGCTGCTTATCGTCCCGCCGGGGTTTGGTCTGCCTGTCGGTCTGCCGAAGCGAAAATCGGCGAATGTGTTG
>JAGQOW010000223.1 GCA_020427155.1 Planctomycetales bacterium
CATTGCACAGGCGGACCCCAGGTTGACCAGGCACCTGTCGCTCCGTAGAAAGCCAGGATTCCGCAGGCGCCACCATTGCTGATGATTCCGACCCAAATCGGACCCAGCGCGCGCTTTCCATGCAACGCGCTGCGCAGCGCGAACCCATAACCTGCGCACAGCGCCAGATAGGCCCAACCCAGCAGGCGGACGAACACGTACGATTCCTGATGCGGAAAGCCGGCCTTCTCGAACAGCCACGAAGGGAAGAAAACAAATGGCAGGGACCAGAACAGCAACGTCGATGAAATCTTGAAGATGAGCACTTTCGCCAGTGAATTCATCGCGCGCTCCGAACACGGCCACCACGTAGCTAACGCCCGCAGGATTGATTCCGGACGGGCAACGAAATTCCGAGCTGGCGCCACACTCAAGACTACGGGGTCGAGCTGCAGCTGGAGCCGAGCATGGAGACTCACCAGTCTCTCATCTGCGACAGCAATGACTAAGACCTGTGAAAACGCTCGTCAACCTTGAACGACACCACCACTAGAATGATTGCCCCCAAGACGATGGCGGGGGCACCCCACCATGACGCACCTGCCCACGCGGCTATGGCCACTATCGAACACACCCACGCCATGAGCCCAGCCAAGAAGACCAACAGCCCCAGGGCAGTGTGGAAGAGGGTGTAGGGTCTCTCCATGCTACGTATTGGCTTTCCGTGGTTGCCACACTGTGAAGCCACAAAAACGTCGACTGGATTATTGCTCTTTCAGGACCCGACTACCATCAATCTGCGGAACCCATAGGGGAACCGTCCGGTCGGCTAGGTCGAATCGTTAGGGCCCGGCGATATCCCGATACACCGGAGCACCTTCACTGCGAACCGACCTAGCTTCAATTTGTTCGGGCCGAAGACTGTTTCCGACGAGCCTTAGGAAAAGTCGGCACGTAACATGGGCCTCGTCCTCACTGGGTAGCATGGCCAAGTCCTTGGGGCCGCAATCCACCGGAACGGCAACGCTTTCCACGCGCATCCTGGAATACAACCAAACCCAGTACTGCTTCGGCATCCTACTGCGGGAGTAGGCGCCGAAATTCATCGTGTAGCGACGACCGGATAAGCCACTGGACACGCGAAACGAGCAAGATTGCAAGTCTTGATCCGGACAGTTCAACTCCGTATAGGCGCCGTCAGGATAGGTTTGCCGAAGTACTACCGGCTGCGCGGCCAGAAACGCTGATGCGTGAGCATGGCTCGCGACCCCGAATACGAGAGCAACAAATGTGGTGGCCATGCGCGGCATAAGATGGTCTGGGGCGTAACGCGGGAGCTAAGCGGCGCCTGTACGGCGTTCGCTTGGACGAGTGGTTAGGACTCTCCCGCGAACAACTTGAATGCGGAGTCGTCCCAGTCGTGGCCCTGCCATCCGCTGCTCTCCGATGGAGGCGGGAAGCCAGTGCGGCAGTAACCTCGTTTGGCAGAAAAGTCGAAGACGGCGTGAACATAGTCGTTGATGAGCAATACCGCTTTGTATGCGTCGGCTGTCCAGCCGAGCTCAACAATTGAAGGGACATCCCCATCGGTGACGTCGGCCACGTTGTAGATGTGCATTGCATCTTGGATGAGCTGACTCGACTGAGACTTGTCCAACGCATAGAAGTACCCAGTAACTCCATCGTCTTCAAAGACGACAGCGAAGGAGCCATCGGGAACGGCGCCCTCAACCAAGCATTCGGTACCCACGGTAATTTGCTGCTTCGCTACGACGTTAACCGGCATGAGGGTCCTAACACCGAAAAGAGCCGACGCGTTAGCGTTCGACGCGATTGAACAGTCGGGTTGCGCCACTCCTAAACAAGCAGGACAGTGCCGACGATGATGAGTCCGAGGCCGGCGCACCATGGCCCCATCACATGCCAGTAGATACCGCTGCGTACTAAGGCGATCATCAGATAGCCCGGGAGTAAAAGAGACACCATTGCACGCACGAAGCCATAACGAAACAACGCCAGTGAACCAGCAAGCTGCGCTCCAAACAGTCCCGCGAAACCAACGACTATCAGCGATCTTGCCAACAGACCTGGCGTGCCAGGCTTGAACTGGTCCGGCACTATGCCTGCATAGAGTGCACCGCCATAGCAAAGCGCTCCGAAACCCGCAAGGATCAGAAGCGTCATGCCCAAATGAATCAACTCCCTTCGAACTCTGCGACGTTTCGAACGCGCACGGGCCTCCGCCTCAGCTGCAGGATCTGAGGCGAGATCGAGTGTACTAATTGTGGGTTCGATACGTTGCATGAGCACCCCAACGCCGGAGTTGAGCGGCATGTGCTACTTGCCGAGCTTACCGGACACGTACGCGGAAATCTCCCTGGTGTTGCGGAGGAACTCCGCCTCCAGGTCGATGCCGCACTTTCTCGCGAGGACAACAATTGACCACAGGCAATCTGAAAGTTCATGGCCGAGCTTGGCCTTGCAGTCAGGAATGTCCCGTACGCCAGCATGCGCTTGGATCAGCTTGGCCAGATCGCCCACGTCGCCTACAAAACCAAGCGCCAGTTCCTCGGTAGTCCAAACTCGCCCATACCGTTTGAGCTCGAGCTGTTCGTAGAGCTCGTTTCGCTGCATTGCCGAGGCTTCGAGGTCGCGGAAGTTCATGTTGTGCCGCCTAACACCTGAAATGAGCCGTGTCCGTTAGCACGTCGGCTCGAATGATTGGTCAAATGCTTTCCTGCGCAGATCTACGCTGTGCACCGCGAATAATCTCAAAGACCGATCTTGCATTGGCGACAAACTCAAAGCAGGGCGCGACTTGGGAGCCGGGCCCCAGCCAACCAGCTAGGCCGCCGAAAACTGTGCCGGACTGCGACCCGCCTCCAAAGGAAATTGAACCCTCACCATCATTTCTCTCCGAGAGCGACAAATCGGCCAAAGTACGAAGATTGAGAGACTTCACTTTGCGGTTGTATAGGCCCGAAACGATAAGGACGCGTTCATTCGTGACTGCGTAGAAAATGCGAGTGCGCAGCACCGCGTCAGCGAAGAAGCGACCAACCACGAAGTAGATACCGAGCAGAACAAACGGGATTCCCCAGAGTGCGAAAAAAGCGGGAGCATTTGACGCCCTTATGGCCATTGTCTCCCAGACAACCACGAAACCGCACCAAAGCACGCTGAAGGGGATTACAAACGCATCAGTCCCTCGGAACACAAACCCTTGGCGGGGTTGACCGAACCAATGCACTTGCTCAGCGACAGACAACTCGCGGCGTATTGAATCGGGGATCGTTTGCATGAGTGATTCCAAAGTCAAATGCCAGCAATTGGCCGCTGCGTTGGCGGTCGGCCTGATCTACGAATTAAAGTGGACTTCAAGAGATTTCGTAGCCAATACTCTGACAGGCGCAGAGAAACCTTCTTCGGAAAAACCCTGCATCGAATCCGCCTAGTTTCTCTTGCTTTTCAAATAGCACTTCCGTGGAACCATAAACTGCAGACAACGCATATGAAATGGCTTCTTCATTCGGAAGCATCACAATACGATGAAAGTCCGGTCTAACGCTGTAATGACCAACATTCGATTGATCTGGAGAAGAGGGGAGACCGAAACGAGAGCGTCCGGATACTCTCCTGGTGAACCTAAATTCGTGACGCGGACGGCCGTTGCTCCTAGAGAGAGACTCAATGAGTTCAAAATCGATCCACAGGTGCTCCATTACGCCGCCATAGTCACCCTGAAGGCGCGTACTCAACTCTTTGAACGGCAGGCGCAGCAAACCTGGAAGATGTGCTGTTGCTTCGTCCGACATGTTCGCGTGCAATCCAACTTTCATACTAAGCTCTGCCGCTGGAATTAAGTGGCGCGCAGCTCGGCACCAGCGAAGAGTTAGGCTTCATCTGGGAACAGCTCCGCATGCGTTGGATCTGCGTGCTCCCATTGGGCGGCCTTGTCGATGAGGTACCGCCGTACTTCTTCGAGTTGGACTTGCGGCGGCAAGTCAATCGCCATGTAGCCGCGATTTGCTCCCTCGTAGGTACAACCGAGAGAGACCAAACCTTGAAGCACTCTGTCGGATTCGTTTCCAGCTTGCACGGGCGGATTGAAGATGATCCGGATTGTGCGATGCCCAGACTTCTTGACGACGCGCTCAAACGTAGGAAAGCCTTCGCTCTCGTTGAACGGCGCGTACACGATGTCTCCCCACGAGACCGAGTATGCATAGAAGGGCGAGTTGTCCAACTTGTACTCGTCGTTCCCAAGCGCTGTGGCCCATAGCGTCTCAACCTGCGCAGAGCCATCATCCTCTGGCACGCGGAAGAGCACCTTTGAGTCTGGCGAGGAAGGCTGCGTCATGAGGCCGAACACCGGAAACAAGCCGCCGCGTCAGCGGTCGGCTTGATTGAACAGTTAGCCATAATGCGAACATTCCATGCTCATTGAGCTGAAGTAGGAGAGGACCTAAAGTTGAACAAACCAAACAATCAAGAGCGTTATGGCTATAAGTGGTAACCCAATCATCAAAATCAGAAATTGCCGACCAAAAAGCCCTGGGTCGTATAGAGCGCTTTTAGGATCGCTGTGCCGATTGATGTTCTTGCGAAGACTAGCACCCAGGCTTTCATTGCCACCTTTTTGCCACGACTGCCATCGGAGCAGACCGAAAGCACCCAAAATCGCTGCAATGATGTACCAATACTCGCTAAGTT
>JAGQOW010000224.1 GCA_020427155.1 Planctomycetales bacterium
CCTACGTGGGGCGAAGCTTATGTGGGAGGCTACTCGATTTATACGAAGCCGAAAGAGATTCGCCGGATCATCGGCTACATGCCAGATTTCTTCGGCGTGTACGACAACATGAAAGTCATCGAATATCTCGAGTTTTTTGCTGCGGCTTACCGCATCAGAGGTCCGCAGCGGCGCAAGGTTTGCGACGAGGTACTCGATCTGGTCGACTTGGGCTACAAGCGAGATGAGATGGTCACGAGCCTTTCGCGCGGCATGACTCAACGGCTTGGACTGGCCCGCGTCTTGTTGCACGACCCCCAAGTGCTACTGCTGGACGAGCCTGCCAGCGGATTGGACCCTCGCGCTCGAATCGAGATTCGCGGGTTGCTCAAAGAATTGCGGAGCATGGGCAAGACCATCATGGTCTCGAGCCACATCTTGCCCGAGCTGGCAGATATCTGCAATAAGATAGGCATTATCGAGCGCGGTGAGTTGATCGTGAATTCCGACGTTTCCGACGTGATGCGGCAGGTTCGACATCAGACGGTGCTGCAGATCGATGTTTCTGACGACCGGGAAGCTGCGGCAGACTTACTGAGAGAGCACGCGCTGGTCGAAAGTGTCGAGGTTGGCGAACGCGGTCTCAGGGCTACGCTGGTTGGAGGAGATCACGACTATAGTCAACTTGCCCGACTGCTGCTCGACAACGGTCACTCGCTGACGCGTCTGAATGAAGAAGAAATCAACTTGGAAACGGCCTTCATGACTCTCACCAAAGGAATTACGTCTTAAGGCGAACCAGCGGCATGGGTTATCATCTTGTACGTTACAGTCTGTTGGGTCACGTGGGACGGTTCGTCTCAGCCGATGCGACGCGTTATCCAAGGAGTTCGCGCGTCATAGTACGGAGCGTGCGCGGCCTCGAAATTGGCGAGGTACTGACCGAACCCGAGCCGACTGGCGCCGTGGCTTCTACTCATGGTCAGATCCTGCGGCGAATGACGATAGAAGATGAATTGCTCGAAGCTCGTCTGGAAAAGCACCGCCATGAGGCGTTCGAGGCTTGTACAGCCTTGCTCGCGGAGCACCGGATCGCTGCATCGCTGATCGACGTCGAACATTTGTTCGATGGCCAGGGGCTGTTTTTCTATTTTCTGGGCATCGTGCCGCCGGCAACCGAGTCGTTGACTCGCCAGTTGGCCGAGGCTTATGAGACCACGGTTGAGTTTCGCCAGTTTGTCAAAACACTTGAAGAAGGTTGCGGTCCCGGCTGCGGCACGGAAGAAGCAAAAGGGCAGGGGGGGTGTGAAAGTTGCACTTCGTGCGCCGTGGCGAGCGTTTGCGGCGTTCGAAAAGAATAGTTTCGGCAGCAGCGAATCGATGCGACTATTCTCCGATTGCCCCCAGCGAGGCGAGAAACTCGCTCATTTCGCCGGCGGCGTGGGAGTCGCCTTGAGCACGGGCTTGTTCGATGCCGTCGCGAAGGACGACCCGCGCTTCTTCAATCCGCGTGAGTCGCGCCAGTTGCTGGCCTGCCATGAAGAAAGCGGGGATGTATGGCGGCTCGTCAGACGCAAGTTCGCGCAACCTGGCAAGGCTCGCCTCGTGATCTTCCGCCTTGTCGAGTTCCATTGCCAGGCTGTACCGCAGAAATGTATCGGTCGGATCCTCGATCAACATTGCTTCGATTTTCTCGCGTCGCGTCGCCATGCTGCTCCTCTAAAGGTCGCCCGTGATCTTGAGCAAAACACCCTGAGTCTTGCCATCGCCGCCGTGAGCAGTAACGTAAAGTTCCCCGTCGGCAGTAAACGTCAGTGCCGTTGGCCTGGAAACTGAGGCAATTCTTACTGCCTGACATGTTTGCTGGCCGTCTTTGTAGGCATCGTCCAGCCGATAGACGCCGCCAGCAGCGTCAACTTCCCGAGAAAAGTCGGCCGCGTAAAGTTGCCCCGTCGGGCTATAGGCCAGCCCAAGAATGTCGTTCAATCCCGTATCGATCGTCATCGCCAGCTTGGCACTGGAGGGCACATAGAACGAAAGGGTGCTGTCCTGCGGCTTCTGAAAACTTCCCATATGAGCAACGACCAAAAAAGGTGGCCGAGGCGAAGGAATCACGGCAATGCCGGTAGGGGCTCCGAGGCTGCCGGTCTGTTTGGGAGTTGCGAGCGGCTGCAAATAAGCAAGACGATTGGCCTCGATGCCTGACTTGAGTATCCAGCCTTTGTTCTCATCGGACCAGGTGCTGAACAGCGATAGTTCAGTATTTGTCATGCCGAGAAAAACGCCCGCGCCGTTGGCAGCGCTGTCACTTGCTCGAACTGGGCCCACGGTGTGATTGATTTGCTCGGCGGTCACTGCCGAGCCGTCGGCTGCGAGCAGATAAACGCTCAAGACTCCAGCATTGTCTGGGAGTGCCCCACCCCCGACGACGAGCAGATTGCGCGCGATAAATGCCAAGCCGGCGGGGCCCAATTGCAGTTCTGAATTGTCGCCCAGGAAGCCAGGCGAGAGTCCGGTAACGGCTTCCGCCAGCCCGCCGGGCTGATCGGTTGTGATCCATACGACGCGTCCCGCGCCGCTCTCGGCAATGAACAACTCTTCTGGGCCTGGCTTGCCGATGCCTGGCCGTAGGGCCAGGCCGGACGGCTTGTTCAGGTTTTCAAGTACTTTGGTAACCGTGTAATTGGCCGACTCGTCGAATTGAGATGCGGAATCGGCGTCCTGCCCTTGGGCAACTCCCCAGGAAGAGGCAGCAAAGCAGGTCGCCAAGATGGCCGTCGTTAGCATTTGATGCACGGTAAGCCCCTCTAACAGTTTGCTTTGGCAAGAATACCTAGGCGATCGCGATACCGTGAGCAACTTCGTAAGCCGAAAGCTCCGCCTCGTGTTCGAGCGTGAGCCCGATATCGTCCAAACCGTTAAGCAAGCAATGCCGGCGGAAGGGGTCAACTTCGATCTTCGTGGAAAAGCCGTGTGCGTCACTTAGCGTGCAGGCCTCTAAATCGGCAGTGAGCTGATAGCCTGGGTGCCGCACAGCGCGCAAAAACAGTTCTTCGACAAGCTCTTCAGAGAGTCGGATTGGCAACATGCTGTTCTTGAAACAGTTGTTGTAGAAGATGTCTGCAAAGCTAGGAGCGATAATGACGCGGAAGCCGAAGTCTTCCAGTGCCCAAGGAGCGTGCTCGCGGCTCGAGCCGCAGCCGAAGTTGCGGCGGGTGAGCAAGATGCTGGCGCCCTTGGCCTCGGGTTTGTTCAATTCGAATTCCGAGTTGGGAGAGCCATCGTCGAGCCTGGCCCAGTCCCAAAACAGGAACTCGCCAAAGCCGGTGCGTTCGATACGTTTGAGGAACTGCTTGGGAATGATCTGGTCGGTATCGACATTGGCCCGATCCATCGCAACGACCAGGCCGGTGTGTGTGGTAAAGGATTCCATCTCGTTTCAATTCTTCGGTCTTGTGTTACAGAAAGAAGTTACTGTCCGTCATTTATGTGTAGGGTGTAGAACCAAGAGCCGCTCTCTATACTAGCTCCAATCGCGAATATCAACAAAGTGCCCGGCAATTGCCGCAGCAGCGGCCATGGCGGGAGAGACGAGATGAGTTCGCCCGCCTTTGCCTTGGCGTCCTTCGAAATTGCGGTTCGACGTGGAAGCACAGCGTTCGCCGGGGGCAAGCTTGTCGGGATTCATCGCCAGGCACATGCTGCAGCCAGCCTCGCGCCATTCGAAGCCTGCCTCCTTGAAGATCTTATCAAGCCCTTCCTTTTCGGCTTGTTGCTTGACCAGACCACTGCCGGGGACGACCATCGCGCTGACTCGATCGGAGACTCTTTTGCCGGCTGCCGCCTTGGCAGCTTCGCGCAAGTCTTCGATGCGGCCGTTCGTGCAGGAGCCGATGAACACGCGGTCGATCTGCAAATCGGTCACCGCTTCCCCCCCTTGGAGACCCATGTAGTCGAGCGCACCAGCGGCGGTCTTCTGGTCGGTCGGGTCCGAGAAGTCTGAAGGTTTGGGAACTTTGCCGTTGGCGGGGACCACCAGCCCGGGGTTGGTGCCCCAGGTAACTTGCGGCGCAATGTCAGCTGCCTGAAACTGCAGTGATTTATCGTAGGTCGCGCCCTCGTCGGTCGGAAGTTGCTGCCAGCGCTTGACGGCAGCGTCGAAATCTTGTGGAGCGAACTGACGACCGCGAAGATATTCGTAGGTCGTTTCGTCGGGAGCAATCATGCCGGCCCGCGCACCGCCCTCGATCGTCATGTTGCAGACGGTCATCCGGTTTTCCATGCTGAGAGCGCGAATCGCCTCGCCGGTGTACTCGATGCAATACCCGGTGCCACCGTCGGTCGTGATTTGGCCGATAAGAAACAACACAAGGTCTTTGGCAGTCACACCTGAGTGCAGTTGGCCCTTGACTTGCAGCTCGAGCGTTTTGGGCAGGCTTTGCAGCAAGGTCTGGGTGGCCAACACATGCTCGACCTCGCTGGTGCCGATGCCGAATGCCAAGGCGCCAAAAGCGCCGTGCGTCGAGGTGTGGCTGTCGCCGCAAACGATCGTCATGCCCGGTTGGGTGTACCCAAGCTCGGGGCCGATGACATGCACTATGCCTTGGTTGATGTCATGGAGATCGTAGTGCTTGATGCTAAACTGTTTGCAGTTTTCCCGTAAGGTGTCGATCTGCTTCTTCGAAATCTCGTCAACAATAGGTAAACTAC
>JAGQOW010000225.1 GCA_020427155.1 Planctomycetales bacterium
AGACTCGCATCTCGGTGATTTCATCGAAGACCAGCAGGCCATCTCGCCGGTCGACTCGGCGACGATGGAAGGCCTCGCCGAGGCCACCCAGAACATGCTCGCCGGCCTCACCTCGCGCGAGGCGAAGGTGTTGCGCATGCGCTTCGGCATCGACATGAACACGGACCACACCCTGGAAGAGGTCGGCAAACAGTTCGACGTCACCCGCGAGCGCATCCGCCAGATCGAGGCCAAGGCACTGCGCAAGCTGCGCCACCCGTCTCGTTCCGACAAGCTGCGCAGCTTCCTCGACGGAGACTGAGTCGGCTGCAAAAAGGCCGGGTGACCGGCCTTTTTGCTATCATCGCCCCGCTCTCGCAGCCTGCTGCAAGCAGTTCCCGGGCCGTTAGCTCAGCGGTTAGAGCAGGGGACTCATAATCCCTTGGTCGTAGGTTCAAATCCTACACGGCCCACCAAACGCATCGGCATCAATGGCTTATGCCGCCGGCACCATGGGACTGTGATCCCTCGGTGTATGGGACAAAATCCCCCGGTGGTCGCGCCCGGGTGGCCCGACTCGAACGGATGGAACTGCCATGCGCTGGTTCCCTTCCCTCGTCCGTCGCTCACCCACGGACGGTACCTCTGGCTCGCCCTGAGGCGATTGGCTCCGTGGCATCCCTACTCTCATGGATCAAGTGTGCCGGGGCTCAGGGCAAGCAGATTGGGCGACCGATGATGGTCAACTGCAAGAACAAGTCACGATCGCTACTGCTCACGACTTCTTCAACGCTCCACCACCGAACAACAACAACAAAGCACCTGCGAATGAAGAAACGGCAGCCACCAGAAGATTGCCCAAGGTGAATGGGGGAGGATCTGAACCCAAGAGCTGTTCACCGCTGATGTCAAAGACGCCAGAAGCGATTAGGAAGCCGCCGATTACGGCTCCAGCGATGCCTATTGCAAGACAAGCGCCAGAACCCAAAGATTTACCTTTGTCGGTCCTACTAAATAGCAACCCGGCGATCGCCCCGGCTACAAAGAATGCAGCTACCAGATACAGTCCTAGCATATCGGCTCTCCTTGACCTTCTCGTTTGCGTTGACAGTGTAGTAGTGCGTTTGTCGGCTTCGGTCGCGAGATCTTGAAACTTCTCGTGCTGCCACAACTCGCAACCTAGGGATCGTCTGATCAATGGAAGCAAAAATAGTGGCCACAAACGAGACAGCTTCCACTTGATGGTTTTGCACCCTTTCTAGTGGCCCATTGAGACAGGGATGGCGTCATACCAATCGCCCCAGAGTGGGCCAGAGGCGTCGTGTCGGGATCAGCCGCGGTGAGGGGGTCACTTCAGTGGCGATCCCAGGCCCAGCCCATCACCACCGAGGGACTATGGTTCCATGGTGGCCACCCCATAGTCCCTTGGTGCATTGGCGCAAGTGTATCTAGCTTTGGTGTGGAACTCTGCCAATCATCGTAGCGGATGTCTAAGAACTAGTTGCCAACATTTATGACTCCCCACTTGCCTTGTTGATCTTCGAACACCAGCCCTCCATTTTCATTGAAAATTTTTACTCCGAGCACCAAATTTTCGTCCGAATTCTGAGCAACGATTGAAAAGCTCTCCGGCAGGGTAACGTGCAATCCATCTTGTTCCATCGTGCCTGCAGCATTGAGTTCATATAATTTATAGATCTTTGGCCGCCCATTTTTAGTTATTCGCAAATCGGAGCGATCAAAGCAGGGGTAGATATTCACATGCGTACCTTGGAGGCTGCAACTTATTACCGCTGAGAACGTTTTTTCCTTCCTGTGTTTTTCGCTTTGTTGTGGCTTTGATGGGGTTGGTTTGGGTCTAGATACGGATGTGCGAGTTTCTGTGTCGCTTTTTGGAAGTTCAGGTAAAGCATTGATCAAGGAATAAAGCTTTGTGCAAGAAGAGAAGTTCTTTGCCACAAAGTCTATTTTGTCTTTCGCTGAATTGAGTGAAGAATGCTTAGATACGAGTTGGTCAGAGAGCCTGACCGATTGATCCACAATCGACGGACCCTGTGCGCCGATGGCTACTGCGGCAGCAACCGTGGTCCTAAGAAGCATTTCAACTTCGTCCTCAGGCATTGGTCGTGTCAAATGGCTGCGTATTTCGGTTGTATATATAACTCCGAACTGGCACTGGGTTAGCGTTCTCCAATCGAGAGCCAGAGCCTCACGCAAAAAAGCTTGGGGAAGCGCGGGCTCCTGATCGACGCCCGCTTTCAGCGTCGTTTCTGCCGACTTTTTGGCTTCGACGGAGGCTAAGCGTTCTGCTTCCTTTTGAGCTAATTCGTCGGCCTCTGCCTTGTCGTTGGCATTGAGTGCGGCGATTCGCTCAGCTTCTTCGCGCCTTTCCTTTTCGACCTGAAGTCGCTTTTCCTCTGCGATTCTCGCCACTGTATCCAATTGCTCTTGTCGTTGTCTCGCCGCATTTTCCGTCAGCGTGATGTCGTTCGCGCTTGCGGCTGAACCAAAGAAATTGTTGTCAGCAGTTGCTACCACGACGGCTTTTGCGTGCAGTGATCCGCCAGCAATCCCGAGAATGACCGTAATGGGTGCGTTACGGATCTGCTCGTTCTTCGCCTTGGCTTCGCTGATTGGGATGGGTAGCACCCCCACGATGCGATATTCGGGATACCGGCGCGAAGTGATCGAAAAGACATAATGTTCTTTGTCGGCGTCGTATCGAATCGCCTTGTCCATGCTGCCCAACCATGGTGGGAGCAACTGCTTGGCGTGTTGAGCGTAAATCTCGCCCTTCCTGTTGTTTAGGCCAGCAAGTTCGCTTTCATAGGCCGCCAGTTTTTTCTTGTATGTTGCCAGCTTGGCGTTGAATGCCGCAGTGTGTTTGGTGTTTTCTCTCTGGACGAATGCTTCGTAGTCTGCTGTTTTCTCGAATTCGCCTTTCTTGCGCAGCACGGGTTCGCTGTAGCTTGGTTCCACAGGCCGCGATTTCTGCGCGGCTTTCATCGAGCGGCTCGTGATTTCCCAAAGCCGGCTGTTTACCTCTTCGAGGAGCGCGGGAGCTGGGTCTCCTGCTTGTGTCGTGGCAGTAGACGTTTCGATCCAGACGATGGGGTCGCTGCCGTCAGCGAGTCGCTTGATTTCCGCCTCGTATTCGGCCTCTTTACGTTGCTGAGCCAGGGCGAGTTCGGCTTTTCTAGCGGCTTCTTCCTGCCGCAGTCGTTCCTGCTCGCGTGCGATGGCTGCTTGGCGTTCTCTTTCGGCATGGCGCTCTTGTTCGCGTGCCAAATTAAGGGCAGCCTCGCGTTCCGCGGCGGCATCCTTTTCTGCTATTAGCTGTTGCTGCTCTTTCTGATGCTGGGCCGCAGCGAGCCTCTGGGCATGCCGCCTCTGCTCCACGGCACGTTGCTCTTCAGCTGCTTTTTCTCTGGAGATCCGCGTGGCGTCAACCACGCGAACGGACTGGGAGTGATCGCCGCGGCAGGCGGGTACTGGGCTGAAGAAACTGCCGAGCGAGACCCCTGTAATCTTTACGGTGTATTGGCCTTCGCTCTTGTAGCTATGGTTAAATCGGAAAGGAGGCTCCATTTCCTTGCCTAAGCCGAGTTCCGATTTCTCACCGTCGCCCCAGTTCACCTGGACGCCGCATCGAACAGGTTCTCGGTCGCCTGACGCAAGCGCAATGACCTGTCCCGGGCACGTGGTACACAAACTCTTGCCTTCCACCGCCAATTCGATTTGCAGCCCAGCGCCCACATTGAGCTCGACGCCAGGCGAGTACGTGACGTTCTTGAGTTGATCGGCGTGTGCACATCCGGAGCCCAGAAGTGCGGCGAGAAGAAGGCCATGTCTGTCCATCGTGTGCGTCCTGGCTGTTCTGCTTTTCAATGGCCATGCGGCCAGCAAAGGCGTCAATCGACTGGTTAGCGGCAGGAAAAAATCATGTTTTAGATTTCCGGGGAGGGGGCAGCGCGTGGTCAATTCAGGCTGCCAGACTCCGGTAACCAATGGATTGCAGTCACTGCCGTGCCGAGTCCCCGACGACTGCTTCGGCCGACCAACGGACGATCACTGCACCTGAAGCGAACTTCCGAAGCTCGCCAACTGCAGCGATACATCACGACGGGGCGCATGTCCGCTCCTGAGATCCAGACCCCGCGAGCCACCCCTTCGCGTGCTAGCATCAGCGCTCGTTCGACGACAGCAGGTGCGCGGCAATGGACGAGAGCGACCTCGTATTCTCAAAGCACTGCCAGACTGTGACCAGAAATGGCAAGACCGTGAAGGTCGAGATCTACGGCTCAGGGAAGAACGACTGGATCCTCGAAGTCGTCGATGAGGATAACAACTCCACAGTTTGGGACGACCCCTTTCCCAGCGATGACGCCGCATTCGAGGAGTTCCAGCGGACCCTGGAAGAAGAAGGGATCGAATCGATGATCGGTCTTGACCACTGATACCGAGTTCGGTCCCAGGTTCGGTACCGACCCGAAACGACTCGATGATCCAGTTCGACTTTCCAGTGGAAGTGCGGCAATACCGACCGGGGTGAGTTCGGGATAGGTTCGGCAGGTTCGGTTTTTCGATGAGGCACCCGAGAATCTCGTTGCGGATCTTCGGCTTATTTTTCAATGAGTTGAAGCTCCGCAGTCCTCATAATCCCTTGGTCGTAGGTTCAAATCCTACACGGCCCACCAAAC
>JAGQOW010000226.1 GCA_020427155.1 Planctomycetales bacterium
TGTTGACACGCAAAGAAAGCGCGTTAGGTTCGACCCTGTTAGGTCTTATTTCCTGACAAGTTGCTGCCTGTTTGTTTCTTTTCTGAAGCAGTCGGCAAACCGGATTGGAACAGCATTCTTTACTAGTTGAGGTGGGGGTGATCTGAGGCCTGGACGGACTTGGTATTGAGCGAGCCGCCGCTTCAGTTGTTGCCCACTCCACGGTGTGGAAGCCGCGCGCTTTTTTGCGTGGAAGGTACGCGCGAATGTAGTCGCTGCACATATGAAAGGCAGGATTCCCATGGGCAATCTCTTCAGACAGTGGCGTCGGTTCCTGGAAAGCACAGCGTTGCTGCTAATGGTCGTTTTCGGAGCTGTGTTGCTTGGCAGCGGCACGGCGAGGGCAGGGGGATCAGATATCCGCGATTTCCGCTCGCTATCTGCCCAGGAGCTGCTTGCCGCAGAAGAACGTTTGCAGGCGTCAGCAAGCGGTCTGTCAAGCGAAGTGGCCAGTTCCTTGGCCAGCAGGGCGGTGGAACTGCTCCTCGATGACAAGTTGGAACCCCAGACTTCGACCCAAACCCTGATTCGACTCGTAGAGTTGGCAAAACCCGCAATTCAGACACTCAATGAGCATCAAAGAAGCCGCCTCGAAAAGCTCATTGACGCGTCCGAGCAAGATGTTTCTCGCCTCGCTTTCGAGGACTTTCGCTTCCGTTTCACGTTGGAGAGTGCTCTGCAAGGTCCCCAAGCCACACGCAATCATCAACTTGAAGAGTGGCTCAGCGAGGAGCGAATTCGCGAGCTAACTCTCCCGGAACTCCAGTGGTGTTTGCAGCAGTGCCTGCCGAACGAGACGAGCCGCAAGGAATTCTCTGTTGTTTGGACGGGCGTGCTCACTCCGCCCCACACAGGCGATTACACTTTTTCGGTCTCGCCTATCAACGTTAATCGCGCGGAACCCAATGCCGTAGAACATAGCATCCAGGTCGACGTAGGCGGCAATCGCGTTCTTGATACCCTGCGGCAGACTGCTGAAGCCTCGCAGCCTGACGAGGCAATCCGTCGTCCTCATCGGCGCGATCAAGCACCAAAGGTTGCCCAGCCCTGGAGTTGGCAAGGCGAGCCGATTGCGCTGGTAGCGGCTCAGCCGCTCCCCATGCGCGTGGAAATGAAGTATCGCAGCGTAGTGAGGGATAGTGCTGCCGTTCCCGCAGTACTACTCTTCTGGAAGGGACCCGCCTTACCTCGACAAGTGATCCCCTCCCAGGCACTTCAAGGTGTAGAGCAAGCGTCTTTGCAGGCAGACTATCGCTGGCAGGCCAATGGGCAGGAGCAATTGCGTACTCAGCCGAGCGCCAAGATCGACTTTGCCTGGTCGTCTCCGGCTACAGTAGCGCCGCACAATCCGGTCCTGGTGGACCGGTTGACTGGGCGCATGTTCGAGTTGGCTACCCGTGCTGCCTATCTGGATGCATGCCAGGCGGCTCAGGCAACGCATCTCTACTTGGAGGACTTGGCCGCTACCGAGTACTTGGACAGCAAGCAACGACGGCAGTTCTTGGAGCTTCTTAATACGAGTCGCCGGGAATTGCTTTTCCAGGCCAGCCCCGAGCAGCTGTTGCACCTCTACGACAGATTTCGATTTGGAGCGGAAGAGTTGGCGCTCGACGCTTTGGGAGCCTGGATGCAAGCACATGCCGATCTGACGCCTACTATCACGACGAACTTCTATCGCGACAATCGTCAAGTTTATTGGCGTTTGGCGAAACTATTGAATCAGCAACCAGAGGACTATCAACGACAGTTTGCGGAACTCTACTTGGAAACGGAAGCAGGTCATTGCGTCCTCCCGGCGGCTTACACCCTGGGGTACCGTCATGCAGCCGCAGGAACACTCTCCGAGTGGATCGCATTGCTTAAAACGAAGTTGGACGAACCCTCACTGACTAGCGAGCAGCGCGTCAATTGGCTGATCGCCCGGGCGCAAGCCGCTGAGATCAACGGCCGACCGACTGAGTATCGCCGGCTTGGGGGAGAACGCTTGCTCTCGGGGAAGGACTGGTTGGTCGAGTCCCGACTGATCGCCGAGAACACAGCCACCCAGCGGCGCATCACCACGGAGTTCTTCAGCCGCCTGGCGGCCCATCGCATGTGGGAAGAGGCAGAGGCAGAACTGCAAAACCAATTGTCGCCTGCAGAGATGGCTGCAGGAGCAAACAAACTGAAACAGCTCAAAGCGGAGGCCGAGTCGCTCATCCTCGCCGAAAAACGCCGGGCGGCAGTGGCTCGCATCGCTGAGTTTGAGCGGCGACGAGCGAAGGCGGCCAGCCGTGGCGACGACGCCTCGGTGAGTCGCTATGCCGCCAAGATTCAACTGCTGGAAGCAAATGCAGCTCCTCTGCTGGAGTAAGCATTTCACTTATCCATTGCATACGTATGACACTCCTCCACATCTCAAATCGCACGGGATTAGCAAAATGAGAACTTCAAGAGCTTTCTGTCGGATCGAATTGAGAACTTGGCTGACGGCACTGATGTGTGTGCTGTTTGTTGTACCACCGAATTCCCTGATCCCGTTTCTATCGCCACAAGCTACGGCTGCCGATGGGATTGGAGCTTGTGATACGGGTTGCCCTGACTGTGGTGACGATGGCGGTGGTGGCGGCAACGGCGGCGACGGTCCTCCATGTAAAGACCCTTCTTGCTGTGGTGGCGGCCCTCCCAGACCACTCAGTCCTCCCGGCCCTCCCGGCAGCCCACCAGCCGGGAAATCTGCTAACCCTGTTTTCTTTTTGAATAGCACGGTAATTGAACGCGCTGTTGATCTTCGTCTTTCGGGCCCACGATCGGGTTGGTCGTTCTTCAGGTCTTATGATAGTGGTCTGTCAAAAGACTCCGGAGGAGAATTGGACACGGCAGTTGGCAGTCGCTGGCTATCGGGAACGCAAGGCCCGTATCTCACCGAGGATGATGTCGTAGTCGTATCAGCCTCCTCGACCCGAAACTTTACTAGCGGACCGCCGAGCGACTACCATGCCACCCTTGAGACTACGGGTACTGGTTCGGATCAACGGCGTGTCCTTACCGAATACGATACCGGGGTAGTCTATATTTTCTACAGCTTTGATCCGGCGATCTCAGTAGAGAAGCGGGGCTTGCTGCGCGAAAAGACGACCCGCGCCAACCAAGAAGCGTCCCTTTCTGGGACGATATACGACTATAACGCCAGCGGTTTCTTATCTTCAATTACTCCCGCTGACCCTCAAGACACAAACTACTCTATTGATTTCACGTACTATACTTCCGGTGCCGAAACGGGCTGGTTAGAGAAGATTGAAATCACGGAAGGGACGACCGTTGTCGCACGGGCCGAGTACTGGTACCAGGACAATGCTGACGACCTCGTTTCTACTCCTACCTCCGACCTTGGCAGCGCCGGTGATCTGGTGCAAGTGCGAGTCTCCAAGCGGGCGACCAACGATACGGGAACCGACCTGTCGATCGTTCGCACGACCCAGTACCGCTATTTTCAGCCAGGTGGCTCCGACGAAGGTGAAGAGCACCAACTGAAGATGGTTTTGGAATCCGATGCGATCCAGCGGTTAATTGACTACAGCGGGGCCGACTCCATTGACGACCCCGAAGACATTTTGGAATTGTCTGATGCGGCGGTGATCGACAGCTCCCCTGATCCAGACCTCACATTGGCCGATTTCGCGAGCCGCTCGTTTACTTACTATACGGATGAGTTGGCGACCGACAATTCTGAAACAGGAGGCAGCCCCAAGTGTCTGACCGTCTGGGAACCAGTGGATGGCGAGGACCTGGAGACCAAGTACGGCGGCACCGACATGAGCGAGATCTATGGCTACTGGGGCTTCTCCGAGAACGGTTTGGTCAAGAGTGAGACCATTCACGGAGCTTGTTCTGCCTGTGGCAGTGAGACCGCAGGAGGCCTCAAGAAAGAGTATCACTACCTGGAAAGCTCTGATCTTAGTGGTGATCCCGAGGAAAGGGTGTATCAATTAACTATTGAAGATACAGTAGCTGCCGATGGCACTGCAGCCTATCGCACGATCTATGGCACAGGGTTTAAGGGGCATGTGCTGCGCGAGGCGGTACTAGAAGATCCGCTCGATTCGACGTCAGCTGTTATCTGGTGCAAATCTCTGAAGACCAATGAATACTACCGGACCACTGACCGCCGAATGCCTTCAGCCCATACGGGAGTCGATAGCGATGCGGAACTTGCCAAGTTTTTTGCTCCCAATGAGAGCACTAACGATGCCGATACGGTTAGCTCCACGGAGGGCGTTGTTTACACTCACGAATATGATAACTCGGCCGGCGTAGGCAACGGCAAGTATCCCACGGGGATCCGGGTAAGTGAAGGAACCTCCGGCACCGCCTACTACGTGTCGGCAACCGACTGGGTCGATCAAGGCTCGGGTGGCAAGACCAACTTCCAGCAGGTGGCGACCTACACTTATCCCACCGCAACGACGACGAGATCGGCAGGGATGAAGACCAGCTACAGCTATACGTTTTGGGCCAGCACCGACGACACGGTGTTAAAGACACGCATCACGACTTTGCC
>JAGQOW010000227.1 GCA_020427155.1 Planctomycetales bacterium
GCCAAAGGCCTTCCTCAAGCCTGGGGCAGAGCGAAGCACCGCCCCAGGTTCCCAGGCGGCCAGCTCATGAAGGCCAACGGCCTTCCTCAAAGCCTGGGGCAGAGCGAAGCGCCGCCCCAGGCATCCGGGGGCGCAACACATGAAGGCTGAAGGCCTTCCTCACCGAAGCCTGAGGCAGAGAAACGCCGCCCCAGGTGGCCGGATGCGCAACACATGAAGGCCAACGGCCTTCCTCAACGTAGCCCGGGTCAGAGCGAAGCGCCGGCCCAGGTTGCGCCGCCCCAGGTCCCCTGGCGGCCAACACATGAAGGCCAAAGGCCTTCCTCACCGAAGCCTGGGGCTGGCATCAAATGTCGGCTCAATGGCACATTCAGGGCGCCGCCCCCCGCACCGGCCCGGACCGTTTCATCCCCACTCGACATTCTCGTCCCAGCACGTAAACTAAGATGTTTAACCACCGGCCAGAGTGGCGGAATGGCAGACGCGCTGGATTCAAAATCCAGTAGGAGCAATCCTGTGTGGGTTCGAGTCCCACCTCTGGTACTGTGAGGATGCATCGCCACCTCCATTGTTGTGCATGCTGGCGATCGCTTTGCTGCCGAGGTCAAGGATTGATGGAGGGACGGAGCGATGCAGTGCTATTTCGAGCGATTCCCGAAGAAGGCACAATCTGAGTTGCGGTCGCTGACCGTTCTCCCCGGCAGCGACATCCCGCTTCCACCAGGGACGTACGCGTTCCTGGAGTTCTACTGCACAGATCGCTCGTGCGACTGTTGCCGTGTTATCGTCAAGGTCTTGCACGATACAGGTGGACAGCCTGCCGAGGTCGCGACGATCAGCTACAGCTGGGCAGACTCGGATGAAATCTGGGCTCGCTAAAACAGCGAGATGCCCAATCCCCTTCTTGACCCCCTAAACTCGCAGACGGCGCTATCCGAATTCTTGCTGGAGTTTTGGGCAGACATGGTGTCCCACGACACCGAGTACGCCAGCCGCTTGCAGCGTCACTACCACGAGATGCGCGGCAAGCACGACAGAGAAAAGGAACGCGTGCTGACCGTTCCCATGTCATCTGCCAAGCGTCAGGCACTCCGAGACCGACACCGCAAACGCGCCAAACGCCGGCCCCGCTAACCGACGTTGCGCCGCACGAGATCCACTTCGGATCTCCTACCCGATGTTCGTCTTCGCCGCCCACACCGGCGCCCGTCGCAGCGAGATGCTCCGCTCCCGCATCGAGGACGTCGACCTCGTCACCATCCGCGAAAAGAAGCGCGTCCACGGCAAGGCCACGCCCCGCAGTGTCCACCTCTCGCCGCTCCTCCAGCAGGTCCTCGCCGGCTGGCTAGCTCGCCACCCCGGCGGCCAAATCTCTTTCTGCAACGCCTTGCGAGTCCAATACAGCCGCAATCGCGACCGCTCCGACAGGTCTGTGGATGGCGGTTTTGACATGTGGCGTCACACTGGTTGGACAGGGGGCATTCTCGCACTAGGTGGACGGGGCGTTGGCGATTGCAGTGGGTCCTGAATGTGAATGTAGAGACGCTGCTACAATTGTATTCCGGTTTCACGTGGGACGGCTTGCACGAGGCTCAACATGGGCGATCCAACAGAGTTGACATTTCACTACTCACCCGACGACAGCCCGCGGTCGAATCGCAATGAGGTTGTTAGGAAACTTCCGTTGGATGTGCGAATCCGATTTGGCGCGATCGTTGACTGTGCATTGCGGCATGAGCTGGACGAACTCACCCCCGAAAAGCTGGATGGACTGACGGTTGCTGAGATTCTCGATCAATTCGAATTTGCTTTGGAAACAGATTCCGCAAAACAGTATCTCAGCCACTTCGCCGCCGGATGTCGTGTTGGAGGATGGAGTTCAGTGAGGAGGACGGCCTATAGGGGCAAGCTCAATGAAGTCCTCTCCTTGAGCTGTCCGAAATGCTCGCAACCGCTGGAAATCCACTTTGAAACCAACTCCCCGCAGCCCAGTGGAGAGAGGAAAGGCTGCCTGAAGATCAAGTGCACAAGCTGCATTGCCGGAACGTACTGGGACGGCCTGAGCGATGCGCCCGAGTGGATTGAGGCCTTCGGGCACACGATTCAGACGCGTCCGAGCTAGAGCGCCAGTTCCAGCGGAGCTTTTAATTTGGCCCGGCCTGGCGGGTAGCCGAAACAGCTTGGTGTTTGGTCATGGGGTCGAAGCAAAACTCGCGATTCGGAGAAGTCACCGTGGGCCACGACTGCGTCGTCCGCAATCAGGATTCTACATCCTTCGGAGTGAATGGCTTCGGAAACCTCGCGTTGAACGAGTTCACGAACCGCTTCGTGCCCCAAGACAGCAATGATATCATTCAGGCAAGCAGTTGAAGGAAACCGGAAATCTAATTGTCGCCGTACACATCCTCCGCTGCCCAAGCGTCGGCTTCGCCATCCCAAGACGACCGCCAAGCCGCGATTCCAAACTTGAGATGAGATCGAACTTCGCATCCAGAGGCGATCTCGACGAAGCACAGCGACTCGACCTCTGGGACTGTCTGTTGCTGACCAACGATCAGATCGCCGAGTTCCTGAAGCATGTGAAGACCAAAGCCAGACTGCCGCACATCTTTCCGATGTTCTGGCTTCGCGGCTCAGTATGTCTTCTGTGACCGAGGCGAGTCGCTCTCCCGTGAACAAGCCGTGACGATCTTCAGATCCATCACGGCCAACAGCAAATGGAGCAACCTCCGAGGCTGGCACCTCGTCCGTCACTCCTTCTGCTCCAACTGCGCCGCAGCCGGAATCGACCAGCGCCTCATCAACGGCTGGGTCGGCCACCAAACCGAAGAAATGGTCCGCCGCTACAGGCACTTGATCCCGAACCAGCAGCAACAAGCCATCCAGCGAGTTTTCGCCTAGGTGACACAGGACGGTTCGTCCTGAGCGCGCAACATGGACCGAAAAATGCTCTCGGGTCGTAGAACTGGGGCGATTATCCGCAGACAATCTACGACAAATACAAGCAACGTTCGAGTTGAAAACTTGGCATTCGCACTAGTGGACCGTCAAGCCTTCGTTTTGGGGTTGGAGAACTCGCGAAGTCGTGGCGAGCCACGAGGTTGGGGCGGCGACCAACCCAACGTTTTAGTGTTGACGGGGCACTAGTCAATTCCTATCTGGTCGGGAATCTCTGGGAACGTCCACCCGTGCGTATCCATTACGCGCCAGAGGTTGAGTGTTCGCTGCCAAGGAAACCACAGATTCATTTTCGTCTTGCAAGGGTTGAAGCTGCCCCCGCCGTAGGGGTCGGTTGAGCAAATGAAAAAGGGGACTGGAGCACTGAATTTGAAGTCAACTACCCGTTTGGCTGACCGAGCTTCGGACTCCGTTCGTTCAGCAGCCCGTTTCGTCGCTTCCCACGCGCCGAAGTAGGCAGCGGTGAGCGCGACAAACACAAGCAACGATTGAGTTGAAAACTGTGGCATTCGCACTAGTCAATTCCTATCAGGTCGGAAATCTCTTGGAACGTCCTCCCGTGCGTATCCATTCCGCGCCAGTGATTGAGTGTCGCTGCCAAGGAAACCACAAATTCATTTTCGTTTTGCAAGGGTTGAAGCTGACCCCGCCGTCGGGGTCGGTTGAGCAAATGAAGAAGGGGACTGGAGCACTGAATTTGAGTTCAACTACCTGGGCTGGCGGGAGATTTCGTTTCTGGCCAAACAGAAATGCATCGCGAGTCGCCGTTTAGAGCCCACGCTACAAACACGCCCACGAATCCGATGCAAACCAGCGATTTCATCATTGAATAGCGCATAGGGCCACCCCAATTGCTGGTTGAACTGGCACCACTGTTGAGGTCATTGCCCCAATGGACTCCGCTACAACGTACGTCACGAATTGCGGTCGTCTCACTTTCTCGGCTACAGTTGCGATACACAATACTCATGCTTTACATTCCGTCCTAAATCCCTTACGGGATTCACCTTACGGCGGGTACGCGCGCCCGTCGATCGCCAAACTTCAGTCCACGGCAAGACTTCAAGCACATCCTCAAGCCTGAAGCACGCCTGCCGCGACGTCTTGGGGCCAGCTTCAAAATCGGTAGGATGCATTGCCACCTCCATTGTTGTGCATGCTGGCGATCGCTTTGCTGCCGAGGTCATGGATTGATGGAGGGACGGAGCGATGCAGTGCTATTTCGAGCGATTTCCGAAGAAGGCGCAGTCTGAGCTGCGGTCGCTGACCGTTCTCCCCGGCAGCGACCTCCCGCTTCCACCAGGGACGTACGCGTTCCTGGAGTTCTACTGCACTGATCGCTCTTGCGACTGTTGCCGTGTTATCGTCAAGGTCTTGCACGATACAGGTGGACAGCCTGCTGTTCGGCGACAATTGTCTTTCCCTTTAGCGACAATTAGATTTCCGGTTTGCTTCAGCTGCTTGCTGAAGGGTAAATGCCGGGTAGGGACGAACGTCTTCCCAGTCCGGTTGCCTGCCGTCCTTGAAAATTTTTGGACGGAATGTA
>JAGQOW010000021.1 GCA_020427155.1 Planctomycetales bacterium
ACCGGGATGACCTGCGGCTCCTGATGGAGAAACACGGGATTCCTTGTGTGGCTGTGCTGCACCGGGTGAAGCATATGGCCGGTGTCTGGACAAAGATGCAAAGTAAGTTCGAATTCCCAGGCAGGCAAGAAATGGATCGTGACGAAGACCGTCTCAATCAAGGGAAAACCAATCTGTTGGTGCATCCCGATCGAAGTGAATCGAGGCGAGGAGCTTGAGGTCGAGGTCACCGAAAAGAACGTATTCGACCTGAATAATGCCTACATTTCAGCATTTACCAATCTGAGCGGAGAACAATAGCGAATCTCTTGAGAGTTCTAAGCAGGCCATTGACTCCAGGCTTAGAAGCCCCAAGAGCAGGTCAGGCATAGGAGAGGATGGTTCAAGGTAGCTGCATTGGGCTATATTTGCCCTGCGAATCCCTAGGCTCAGTGTAGCATGCTTCTGAATAGCATCGGCCCCTGGGCGGTGGCTCGAACGTCAGCTTCAAGTTGCAAGCCTCAGCGGTTTAGTGCCAGTTGACACTTAAGAACACACACGGATCAATGCAATCTCTTTAACAGCGCTGATTCCCAAGAGTGCAAATCAATCAATTTGACAAGATTTCGCAAAAAACCGTTGCAGCAAAAAGCAGGGACTGATAGCATGAGCGGGTCCTGAGTTTGTACCCCAGAACCAATAGAGTAAGAACTAGCCCATAACCGCCACGAATCAATGCACTTAGTGATCCTCGATGAGGACAAAGGTGCAGGGTTCGTGGCGGTTTTTTTGTGGTTTGATCAAGCGCGCTTGTGAGATCTGATCGCCAGCCGAGGTGTCTCTACAGTGCACACTCAATTTTTGGAGCAACTCGAATGCCACACTACCGACAGTGTACCTATGCGTCCCTACTCGCACTTTGCCAGTTGCCGCTCATAATCAGTTCGTCGGTCGCCGAGAACCGCTCCTATGACGGTACTGGCAATAATCAAACCAATCCTGACTGGGGAGCGGCAGCAACGAACTTTGACCGCATGGCCCCCGTCTCCTACGTAGACCAGACCTCGGTGCCAGACATCGTCAATCGACCTAACCCTCGTAGTGTCAGCGTTGAACTATTCCGACAGCAAGAATCTCATCCCAATGCCCGCAGGCTGTCCGGATATGTTTATGCTTTCGGCCAATTGCTAAGCCACGATATGCAGCTTACTATTGCCGGCGAGAGTGAGCTGATCGCATTTCGCACTCCCCAAAACGACGATATTTTCTTTCCTGGACAGGTCTTTCCGCTCACACGCTCAGTCTTCGATCCCGAGACGGGCACTGGCCCAGATAATCCACGACAGCAGATCAATTTCACCACGGCGTTTATTGATGCTTCAGTCGTCTACGGCTCCGATGCAGCCAAAGCATCGATCCTTCGCGGCGGACCGGCTCACCCAGGCGCAAAGCTGCGAACTAGTAACGACATCAATGGCGATGGAGAGTATTTGCTTCCGCGAAACGCGTTTGGTCCCAATCTCGATGCTGATTTCGTCGCCGGAGATGATCGCGTGAACGATAATGTTGTGCTGACGAGCCTGCAAACGCTCTTCATGAGAGAGCATAACCGATTGGTTGACGAGCTTATGATCAGTCAGCCGAATTGGACAGACGAAGAGCTTTATCAGAGAGCTCGAAAGATTGTCGGAGCACAGTTTCAGTCAATCACTTTCAACGAGTTTTTACCCGCTCTCTTGGGCCCCCATGCGCCTAGCTCGAACGGTACATACAAGGCCGACCTGAATCCTACTGTCCTCAATGAATTCCCCACAGTCTTCCTGCGCATTGGACACTCCATGCTGACCGACAACTTCCTTCGAATTCAGAACGACGGCCAGCCGGCACCTGAAGGTCCACTCCCGTTAGAAGACGCTTTCTTCAACCCAAGTGCACTGGCAACGTCAAGAGACCTTGAACTGTTTCTTAAAGGACTAACCTTCGAGGTTCAGGAAGAGACCGACCTTGAATTGGTATTCGCTATGCGCCTTGCCCTGCTGGGAGCCATCGACATTCAACGCGCTCGAGATCACGGCATACCAGATTACAACTCCATGCGCGAGGCCTATCATCTTCCAAGAGTCGTGTCATTTGAACAGATCACACCAAATAAGACGATACAGTTGGCACTAGAAGGCGTCTACGGCGATGTTGATTCCATCGACCCATTCGTGGGGGCCCTCGCCGAGGCCCATCTAGCGAGCGCTAGCGTAGGCCCCCTCGTAGCCGCCGGATATAGAGCACAATTTGAGCGATTGCGCGACGGCGACCGCTTTTGGTATGAAAACGATCCGAGTTTCAGTCTTGAGGAAGTAGCGGCCCTTTCTCAAACAACGCTTGCCGACATTATCCGGAGAAACACCGGAGTGACTAATATACCTGACAACGTCTTCTTCTCTGTCGTTCCCGAGCCTGATACTCTCGGCTTACTGGTAGTCGCATTCCTTGTTTCCATGCATGCATGTCTGCGAACCAGATTAAACAAAGCCAGGTATCAGAACAAAGGACATGTGGCCTAAGAACTTCGCAACTGAAAGACTGATGCCACGAATTGCTCAAAACCTGCCGTACCCAAGCGGCGTAAGACTACCTTTGTTTGTAGCTACGACACACTCGGCTCATCGCGAGAGCAAAAGGTGACAAGAAACTGTCGACCTGGCTACTGACCTCCGAGATGCTTGTCGGCAAAGGCTAGGTACGCGCGCCAATCGAATTCCGTCACGTCGTGCTTTCCGCTACGAATGTGGTAGCCTACGGTCGTCATCATCGGATGGTCGATCTCGGGCATCTTCGATTCCGGCAGCGCTGGCTTGCCCAACAGGTGGTAAATCGGACCCGCATGATAGGCAGAAAGGAATTCGCCCTGCGGATCAGCCCACCGGTCTTCTGCAGCACTGGCTACATAGACCGGCCGCGGAGCCATCAGCGCAAGCAGCATGTGCTGGTCGACTGGCAACTTGTTTTCTTGCAGGTTGTATTGCTTGAAATTGCCGCAGAACCAGTGAGGAAACACCTCGTTGATCCGCCCGACCGTCTCGCCAATGCGCCGACGACTGAGGGCCGCGCCGCCGCAACCCGAGTCGTTCGAAATGACCAGGGCAAACCGCTCGTCCTCGGCCCCGGCCCAAAGTGCCGTTTTGCCCAGCCGCGAATGCCCCATGACCGCCACGCGGCGGTGATCGACTTGCTCATCGGTCTCCAAGTAGTCCATGGCCCGACTTAGCCCCCAAGCCCAAGTCGCGATCGACCCCCAATCGTCTGGCTTGCGTTGTTGTCCTGCTGCTTGAAATGCCGCATGTACTCCGTTCTGAAATCCGTCGTCAAAATCCGGATCGATATCGCCGTAATAGGCCGTCGCCAGGCCATAGCCTCGACTTACGATCAACTCGATTGGCCATCGTCTTGCAGCATTGCCGCGCGACGCTTCCGTTGCCCGGTGATCAACGTAGCCCTTGGCCTGGTTGTCTCGCATCCAGCTAGTCGACAACGGAATCGTCGCGTCAGCATGTATCGAATGGTTTCCACCAAAGTTTAACGCCAAAAAAAGCGGGACCGGGCCAATTGGCTGTGGTGGCAAATGTATCAAGAGATCCATCGTCGGTCCGTCCTTCTCTCCCGTAAAATACACCCTGACCTCTTTGCGCAAGGCCTTGCCGCCCAACGCATCGGGAGTTACGCGGATCAGCTCAAAACTCGTCGCCTCAAGGGATGCAGGCCTGCGGCCATAGACATGTGTGCGGAAGAGTTCCAAAATCTCCGGTCGACGCTGCTCGCGCCACTGCCGAGCGTCAACCACTTTCTGTCCCGCACCCGTAACCAGCGGGTCAGGTAGTTCGTAAAGAGGAATCTGAGACTCGTCATAATTCGGCTCAAAGTCAAAAGCTTGAATGCATGCACCTGACAGGCTTATCAACGCTATGCTCACAACAAAAACACGAACTACGTTCATCGGAATAACCTTGATTCTAGTGGGCTCAAGAAACGGTTAAATGGTTCCCCAGAACCACGCAGATAAGGACTGCACGCACCTATTACAACTAGCTTAAGAGTCAATCGGTTCCCGCAGGTTGAGGTCGAAGACGCCGATGCCAGGTCCACAGGCAGCTCATCCACGCACCTTGGAAGGCTCTTTCCTACTTGTAAGAAACTACACGCTACTCAAACTAAGCTAACACGTCGTGGATCACTCGCCCACCAACATCAGTCAAGCTCTCTTGGCGTCCTTGATGAAAATAGGTGAGTTGTTCGTGGTCGAGCCCCATGAGATGCAATATCGTAGCATGAATGTCGTGCAGATGGACTTTGTTTTCGATCGCCTGGAAGCCAAACTCGTCGGTGGAACCGTATTGCATGCCGCCATGAACTCCGCCGCCGGCTAACCACATCGTAAAGCCGTAAGGGTTATGGTTGCGGCCAGGGGCGTCTTTGCCCTCGCTAAAAGGCATCCTCCCGAATTCACCTCCCCAAACAACGAGCGTTTCTTCAAGCATTCCTCGCTGTTCCAAGTCTTCAAGTAAAGCGGCAATTGGCTGATCGACTTCTGCGCCGTGCTGCCCGTGGTTCTTCTCGATGCTTTCATGGGCATCCCATGTCTCTTCCAAATGCCCACCTCCTGAGTAGAGTTGGACAAAACGCACGCCGCGCTCTACGAGCCGCCTGGCAACAAGACAGTTGCGTCCAAACTCGTCGGTCGGCACCTGTCCCACCCCATACTTGGCCATAGTTTGTTGAGACTCTTGCGACAAATCCACCGCCTCGGGGGCTTCCGACTGCATGCGATAGGCAAGCTCATACGATTCAACGCGAGCGGCAAGCTCGTGGCCACCAGGTCTCTCTGTCATATGTTGCTCGTTAAGCTGAGCAAGCAAGTCCAACTGCGCTCGCTGCGCATCTACAGAAACATGTTCTGGTCCGCGCAGGTCAAGAATCGGATCTCCAACTGGCCTGAAAAGAGTGCCCGAGAAAGTCGAAGGCATGAATCCACTCGACCAATTGGGCTGGCCGCTGATTGGGCCACCCCGCTTGTCGAGCATCACCACGTAGCCAGGCAGACTCTGGTTCTCGGTGCCTAGCCCGTACACGCACCAACTTCCAAGCGAAGGCCTGCCAATGAACGTCTTGCCGGTGTTCATTGCGACCAACGCCGAACCATGGGCATGGCTGTCGGTATGGCAAGAGTTTATTACACAGAGCTTGTCGGCATGTTTACGTACTTGGGGGAAGTAATCTGAAATCAGCAAGCCACTCTCACCACCTGGGCTAAACTTGCGCCAAGCAGGAGTCAGATAACCTACTTTCCTTCCGCCCGAGTTGATGTACGACATGCCCTCGGGCAACGGTTGGCCGGCGTATCGTTCGAGTTGAGGCTTGTAGTCAAATGTATCGATCTGGCTCGGCGCACCATTCATCATTAAAAAAATGCACGCCTTGGCTTGTGAGGCAAAATGTGGAGCCACCGAGCCAATTGAGCTAGTCGAGCTACCAGAGTCTGCCGCGCTGGCCTGTCGACTAAAGAAACCCTCTCCCGAAAGCAAACTGGTCAGCGCCACTCCCGCGAAACCGGCTCCCATGTCCCAAACAAACTCGCGCCGCGTGCGGCCACAAGGAAAGAGTCCGCTACGCTTCATTCATCCCCCTCCGGTTAGTCAACATAGACGAATTCGTTGGTGTTGATCAGCACATGACAGAGCGACTCGAGCGAAGTCAATTCGACTGACCTCATGTCAGTCGCTGTCTGTTCGAAGCGCCGATGACCTTCATCGAGGTGTGCTTGGGCCAATCTCTGCTCGCTTGCTGTCGGCGCTCTCCCAAGCGCGAATTGCCAGGCGAGCTTCACACGCGTCGCAGAGTCGTCTCCCGCTGATTCGACAATACGTTTCGCCAACGCCTGTGAACAGTTGTGTGAAAACGAATTGTTCAGCAGCGCCAGAGCCTGTGTCGGGACCGTCGTCACGTCGCGCTTACCACAAGGTGCGACCGTATCACAGAAGTCAAAAGCCGTCATCATCGGCGACAACAAGCTACGCTGGGCAAACATGTAAAGGCTGCGACGTCGTTGCTGTTCTGGCGGCGACGCCTGCCAGGCAGCATCTTTGCGCGATAGACCTTCTAAGGCGTTGGAACTAATCTCAGCACGAAAGCTGGGGCCTCCCAAGGTTTCGTCCAACTCACCTGCGGCAAAGAGCATCGAGTCGCGCAGTGCTTCGGCGTCGATCCGCCTCCTTGCTGCACGCCACCAGAGGCGATTTGCCGCGTCACGTTCATTGTACTGCTCAAACTCGGGATGCATCGCACTTTGGCGATAGGTACGAGACATCAGAATCAGCTTGTGCATCCGTTTGAGCTTCCACTGGCCTTGTATCAGTTCATCGGCGAGCCAGTCGAGCAATAAGGGATGCGTGGGCAACTCCCCCCGAAAACCAAAATTGTTGGGGGAACGAACCAAGCCCTCTCCAAAATGATGTTGCCACAACCGATTGACCAACACACGGCTCGTCAGCGGATTCCGTGGATCGACAATCCAACGAGCTAGTTGCAATCGACGCGTTGTCGTCTCTGCCTCGACCGGAGGCGGTTCAAATGGCCGAGCAAGTGATCGAACGAACGACAAAGGGCCCGCTGACACAACTTGTCCAGGCTTGCTTCGTTCGCCCTGCCTCAGCAAATACAACGGCTCGGCCTTCGCTCCCAAGTCGGTCCAACCTAACACATTCTCGAAGCCCAACTCCGCCGCTGAAGGGCCACCTAGCAGCTTGGCATCGCGAGGCTGAATCGCACCCGGCCAAAAAACAGCAGCCAGCCGGTAATAATCAGTTTGTGGAATGGCGTCAAACTTGTGATCGTGGCAGCGGGCACATTTTACTGTGAGGCCAAGAAATGCTGACGAAGTAACATGTACCAAGTCCTCAAGTCTGTCGTAAACGTAATCCTGGGGATCATTCGGTTCATCGTTCCAGGTTCCCAGTCGCAGCATCCCGGTCGCAATCACTGAGCGTTCGCTACAGTCAGCCAGTTCATCACCGGCTAGCTGCTCCACCACAAAGCGATCATAGGGCATATCACGGTTGAGCGCATCAACCACCCAATCACGATATCGCCAGGCGAACTGCTTTTCTTGATCGCGCTCGTAACCGCTCGTTTCGGCGAAACGCACCAAGTCTAACCAGTATCTGGCCCACCTTTCGCCGTATTGAGGAGACTCAAGCAAGCGGTCGACGACACGCTGCCAGGCGCCTGCGCTGTCATCTGCTTCAA
This sequence comes from Planctomycetales bacterium, assembly GCA_020427155.1. GTDB lineage: Bacteria > Planctomycetota > Planctomycetia > Pirellulales > Lacipirellulaceae > Bythopirellula. Next base: position 7,273 of record JAGQOW010000021.1, read on the forward strand.
AGGCTGCCACCTCTTCGTAAGTTGGTGGCAAACCAATGACATCGTAGTAGACGCGCCGAAGGAGCTGCCGCTTACTTGCCAAAGGAGCAGGCTCGAGATTCTCTTGTTCCAAACGCGAAAGTATGAATGCATCGATTGGATTGTTCACCATGTCAGAATGCTCGACCCAAGGCGGCTCCACTCGCTTGATTGGCTGCAACGACCACCAATCTCGGCCACCGCGAACTTCAGTCGTTATTTCATAAAGTTCAAGGGTCCGCTTCTGCGGCCACGGTGCTCCGGCCTGTACCCATCGGCTCAATAGGGCAATCTCCTCGTCGGGCAACTTCTGGGAAACACCTTTCTTCTCGGGAGGCATCTCGCCACTTAGGACCCGACTGAGTAGTTGGCTCTCTTCCGGAGATTCCGTCGAGATCGCTAAACCACTGTCTCCACCAGCCATCAAGGTTGCAGCCGAAGCGAGTGCAAGTCCGCCAGAAGGTTCCTTCTCTTGGTGACACTCGAGACATCGCTTGATGAGCAGAGGTGCGATCTCCTCTTCAAAACCTGGGAAGACCGTTGCATCTGCTCTCGCGAAATGTATACAGCTAAAAACTGCTGCAGCAGAGACAAACGTCAGACCAAGATAGTAGCGCCGGCGCCAATGCATCACAACTACCCCTGCTCGCATCAAAAAGCCGAGAAAAGCTTGATCAGATTATACTATAAGATGGACTCTTATTCACAACTTCTTCAGACTACTGGGCAATCACCAACTCCGCTAAATAGATCGCTGTCATGCTCTGGCCATCGTCATTCTTTTCATGGCTCGAATAATAAGAAACCAAGGCTTTGGTCGGGCTAAGCTGCACAAATCCTGGGTAGGAAGTATCGCCCCCGCTAGGCAACTCGGCGAATTCCTGAAGTTTGTCATCAACCAGCCAGCACAACGAAGTCACCGCTGGTCCGGTCGTTCGGCGTCCGCCGACAAGGGTCCAGCCTCCCCATCTCGTCACCAACGGCCCGCCAATGTATCGGTCAAGGTCGATTCGTTGCCACTGCTGGTAGGGTGGCTGTGCGCGGCAAACTTGCGCATTGCGTTTTCCCCCGCTGCGAGCGACAGCCAAAATCGAACCGTCATTCTCGAACAAAAAAGCCGTCTCGTCGCCATAATGTTCTTGAAACAAGCCCGCCTTGCGCCAGACGAACCCATCGTCGCTATCCAACAGTGCGGATTCGACGATCGCGTCGCGCTCCTCGCGACTGGCAACTTTGGCAAAATCGCGTTTTCGTCGACCGCACAAATACGCTTTGCCGCCGTACGTTGCAGCCCGCCAAACGTAGTGTCCATAAGTTCCTTCTAGCATCTGAGGCCCTTGCCAACTGCTGCCGTCGCTGCTCCAGCAGCCATAACCCAATAGCTCATTCATGTCGTACGACTCAGGAGCACTTGTGCCACAGTACCAGGTACCCGTGTAGACGAATAGCTTCTCCCGAAAAACCAAAAAATGGGGATCACGCGTGTCGCGCAGCGGCACATTAAATCGATGCACTTGCTGCCACGTCTTCGTATCATCGCTCGACAGCACAATGATCGAGGCCGTTGGGTTCACTCCGTGCCCGGCGGGACAGCTGCGAAACGTCAGAAAATACTGTCCCCGAAATCGGCACAGGTCGGTAAATGCATTATGCTCGCCATTATTAAAGGCACGCCAAACCGATTCAACATGGACCTTCGGCAACTCCAAGTCCGCGGCTATCGCAAGTCTTCCTTGCGGGAGCACTAGCAGCGCAATAGCAGCGGCCTGACTTAGAGCAGTAATCAAACAATTCATCGAAACTCCTTGACTCGCAACTAAATCAACTTCTGGATGTCGATCAAATGCAACTGCCGGCCTTCATTCTCATGGGGGGCATCAATGCATACGAATCGGCTATCGGGGCTGTAGCGGGGATGCGTATCGACTCGCCACTCGCCGCCGTAGATCTTGGGGAGATGAAACTTGCCCAAATCAATACGTCTTCCAGATGCAATGTGGAATAAATGCGGCGTTTGTATCCTCGCCTCGCCCTGTGGGTAAGTGTCATTCAATATCCACTCACCGCCGGGCAGATAACTCAGATGCCCTCCGGAGTCGAGAACCCCATGGCCGATCTCTTCCACCCGGCCGCCTCCATCGACGTCTTCCAATAAGAAGTCGCCCCAATTCTCATTGCCTAGGAAGTGACGCGATTGGGAAAGAATATGCGTCGGGTCGCGCCAAATAAAATGCGACGCATAGCCGTTGCCAATAACAATACGAATATCACTCCCGTCGGGCCGTGCAGTGATCAATCGCGTCAAGCGGCTACCATCGGGATACCGCCAACGATGTAGTGCTATGAATCGAGAACCGTCGGGACTGAATAGCAGATGATTAAAGTAGTGTTTGATCCCGAGCTTCGCCTCGGGAATCAAGCCTAGCTGGGCGATCTGTGCCACCGAGATGATGAGCTTTGACTTGCCCGTCTCGAGATTGACGTGAAAGATGCCTGAATCTTTAGGCGCCGGATCGTCGGCATGAGGATCTGCCAGCCCCGCGTAGCCGTAGCCTGCCCGCACGTCCTGAATCCGCCGAAAGTCGGGAGTTACGGCCGACTTGCCATCGGGGCTGATCGAGTAGATTGGATGCGGAATCTCCTGCTGATCGCCCGTCTCGACATCAAGGATCCGACTTACGAATCGATCGCCTGAGCGATCGTTCCAGAGCACTTTAGAATTTGATCCAGGCAACCACTGCAACATACAGCCCTGCTGCCAATTCCAAGCTCTACTTTCGCCAAGTTCAATCCAACGATCGTCGTCTTCGAGATCGATCATGCCGACCTTGATCACGTCGTCGCCTGTGGGCGAGCGATGCTCGAAATCAACCTCGTTGCTGAGCACATAGCGAACCGTCGGATCGAACTGCAACTTATCGTAATAGCCAAACCAATGATGGCGCGGACCTCGGGTGATCTGGCGCACCGGTGGAAACTGCACCTCGGCCGCAATCGAGCTCAACGGATCGAACGCCGCCAAGCCTAAGGCTGTGCCTAAACCCAAACCGTCTCGTAGCAAGCGACGACGCGTGAGAGATATCAATGGCAACTCCCAATAGAACATCTAGATCTTAACTGCAAAAAAATGCCGAACGATCGAAGCCCAGGATAAAAGAACCACGGATCTGCAGCAGCTCGCCTTACTGCAGAAGCTCTTTCATGGCCGACATTAAGACGCCTTCCACTTCAGGCGCCACTTGCGATGCGCCGGGACTCGCTTCGTAGCCTCCCTGCTGGTAATGCTCTTTCATACAGATGTAACCCGGCGCATATTCACCGTACGCTGCCATGGCAACAAACAGGTCGGGCCGCATCCCTTGAGCCGCCAATTGATACTCGACCGCCAGTTCGCCGGGCATGTTTAATACTCGCGCCGGTCCCAGAGTCAGGCACGTGATGTCAACCGTGTCGCCCGCCATACAACGCTGCAACCAGACAAGGTCTTGCGCGGCATAGGTTCGTTGTGCGGAATCCTGTTTGTCATCTTTCAACGCCGCCAGAAGCTTTTCTTCCTTTAGGTGCGGCGAAGCGGGCAACACTACCGGCACCGTCTTCCAACTCACGTTTTCAGCTGAAATTGAATGTTTTTCGGTCGCCTGGTGCGCCTTCGCCATGCCCTCGGCCAGGCGGACGGCCAATGTTTGGCGGTTTTCGTGCGAACCGTCGTTGTACTTGCCCGCTCCGATGTTGCCGCCCGCGCCATTGAAATGAACATGCGTCAAACCATTGAGCGTCGTTTGCCGCAAAAAACGCGCAATGCCGGGAAAGTCTGCATGGGCGACACCGGTTCGATAATAGCTTTGAGGATGGGTGGCATAGTAAGTAAGCACCACGATTGGCCGGTCTTCATTCCAAAAGCTGATTGACTTGACGTAGGGGTCAATCGTGCCTTCAGGCTCAGCGCGCACCGCAGGATCAGCACAAGCCGTAAATCGCATCACCTTTACTTTACCGTCGGGTCCGAGAATCCGACGGTTGGAAGCTACTTTCTCGACTTTGGCTTGCCCAAGACCCAAGTGGGTTGCCACACTTGCTGAAGCTGCCGCTGCTTGGACTGCCTCGGCAACATTCTCGATCGTCTGCCGCGCAAAGGCGACATCAAACATAGCGCCCCCCAATCCCTGCTCGGCCAGAAGCCGGTCGGCGCTAAAATCACATCTTGGCGCATCGTGCTGGTGCAAGACGTGAACCGAAACTCGTTCAAGCGAAGTTTTCACTCCCTTGGCAATCGCTTCTCGCCAACGTTCATAGCCGCCATTGCTAATACCAATCCAGTCGACCGCACACAGCACGATCGGCTCGCCGCAGCCTACCAGGACAATCCCGCGCGCAGTCAGTGGCATGCCGACCGAATCACATCGACCGTAAGCCATCGGACTCCCCACCGGGGGCGAAGCGTCGACGACAAAGGCCCCTACTCGCAGTTGTGACTCTTCTCCCGTCGCCGAAGCGACGAGAGAGGCAATCAAAAAACATCCAAAAGTCAGGTTGCGAATCACCAGATTACGAATCATAACGCCCTGCTACTTTGCCAAGGGAGCGAGTCGACCGGACTCGATTTGAAATACCAAGTTGCTACAACCTAGCTTTTCCAGATACCCGGCAATCGCACCAGCCCCCTTCTCGAACGGGCCTTTGGGAACCCAGTTAAGTACGACCGAGACTCCCCCATCACCAGACTTTCCATCGGTTGTAAGCACCGGATCGTCCCCAATCTCGCGCATCTCCGGCGACTCAAGTGCTGTGACAAGGAACTTCACGACACCTTCGTTCGGCGCCTGGAAGCGAAGTGTCAGCGAAGTAGGTAGCGTGGGATCCTTGTCAGCAAAAGGGAACACGTCGGGCACGATGCCTACGTTCGTAGTCACCTTCAGGGGTGTGGGTGCCCCCACGTCGTAGGTCAACTCCACGAAAAACGCCTTCCAGCCTTTTTCGGGCACTTCCACCTCAGCCAAGTATGTCCCGTCGTCCTCAGCCTCAAGTTCTTGGCTCTTGTACTCGGGGCCAAGCGACTCGAGCCGAAAGTCCCGAGCCTCAGGATTCACTGCTTGCCATAGCACCACCTTCTTGGGCTTGTCGACAGGTTTCACATGAAAAACATTCTCTGCCGGCCGCTCCCAGGAATACTCGGGACCTTCTTTACCGGCCAGAATCATTGAATAGAAAGCCACGAGAGTATCCAAAGCATCACTGTTACCTAGACCATGATCTGTATTGGGAACATAGCGCAAGTACTTTTCGCCTTGCAGATCGTCGAAGTAATGACGCGAGAGATCCGGCGGAAAAAACTGGTCGCCGGCGGCATTGAGAACGAGTTTTGGCATCTTAAGGCGGTGCCGATAGTGATAGGGATCGACCAGCGCAAACAGTTCTGGCATCCGCGGATGCGTCGGTATCTGGACCAACTTATGTTCCACGTAGTCGACGATCGAGGGCGCGTAAAACCCATAGGCCGAAAAATGATGTCCCATCGACTTTTCCAGGTTGAGTATGTCAATCACGATCGGAGAGATGCCCACCACCCGGTCATCCACCGCACCGACAAGCCAGGTCGTCCAGCCTCGCTTGGAACCCCCTGCCACCACATACTTGTCGATCGTTCGCTTACCCCCTTCTTCCGAGGCCATCAATTCGCTCACCGCATCCATCGCCCGAACCACGCCCTTGACCATCGGGTTTCGCGCCGGCCAGGTAGCATCCCCCGTCTCCAGGAACTTCACCCAGGTGTAGGCAATCAGGTCGTCTTCCGTACGTTTCTGACCGTCGCCGTTAAACACTAAAGGTTGATTGGGGGTCATGCGAATCTCAGCAACTACGGTCCCCGTTGCGCGAGCGATCTCAGTCGTTCTCTCATCGGGACCGTCGGGGGCGTTGCGTCCGTTCGCACCGCCGCCAATGAACATGAAACCGGTACTTGACTTGATCTCCTTCGGCACTGCGATGGTGACCCAGTGTTGCCAGACCGGGCGATCGACCTCTTCCTTAGTCCGCCAGGTTTGGGAATTCATCGTGAGAACAAACGTCTGCATATCGCCCGCAGTGTCGCTCTTCACAATTTCCCACGAGTACGTGTCGTCTTTCTTCTGCACATAATCGTCCAGCGCGGTCCGCGCCGACGGCGTCTCCTTGGCCAGGCACCTATTAGTCTGACAAACCGCCACAGCAAAAAGCAGAACAGCGGTCCATTGTTTCAACAGTTTCATGCGAGATTCCTTGGTTCTAAAGTTGTAGTTCGGGTCTAAAGTCAATCAATACATACGGCAAGTAGCTTACGCTCTCAAATCATGAATGGGTGTCGCAAAACCTTTAATCGTGTTGTTCGTCAGGCTGATGTTCTTGGTTTCAGTTCCCAGGCGAATGCCCACGCGCTGAGCGGGAGCACGTGTGTCGAGTATTTCGTTGTCGGCAATCACCACATCTTTGGTCTGTCCCGAGACATCAATGGCAATGCCTTCGTCTCCCCCACTATCGACAATGCGATTCCTTTCGACCAAGTTGCGGTTGGCCCAAAAGTCTTTCCCTTGCCGAGGATCTCGAAACAGAATCCCTCCGATACCGCTGCCGATGATCTCGTTGTTGCGTATCACGTTGTCGGTGTCATTATGCCCGATCGTCATCCCATGCTTCACGCTGTCGACAATACGGTTGTTCTCCGCCAGGCCGTATTTGACCCCCCAACACCAGAAGAGGCCGATACCGTTTCGCTCTAGTGTATTGTTACGAATCAAAGGGCGTTGCGAGCCGCTACCAGGGTGCAATCCCAGGTCGACATTGTCGTGACTGTGACAGCGCTCGACGACCACATCATGGCAGATCTGCCAGCTGATTCCATCGCCGTGGTAATTCCGCACGGTCAAGTCGGTCATCCTGACTCGATTGCAATCTTGCAACCAGATACAACCGCCATAGTTACCGTTAAGATTCTCGTTATTCTCTCGGTTTCCATCGAAGCTGAGATTCTCGATTACTATGTCTTCGAGATACTCGCCGCTGAAGAGCGGAAAGAGCGTCGCACAGGTCGACTCGCCCGATATCCAAACATTCTTGCGCAGCGGTCGATCGAGCTTGAAGCGGTTACCGTCTCGAGCTACGAGAGTTCGTTTCAAATTCACAATCCCACCTGCGTCTGGCTTGGCAACGGTAAGAAATACCCCGTCTCCCAATCGAAATCCGTCGGAGGACGAGAGGGTGATTTCCTGGTCATACCAATCCGAATCTTCGACTAACTCGGACTTTGCCATGGGGTCCTTCAGAAGCACCGAGTCGGCGCCGCTGCCCACGACCCTGATTTTCGACGCGAGGAATACTGAATTGCGACAGCGATACTCTCCCGGCAAAATTTTGACCGTCCCGCTACCAAGCCGCGCCACATAATCGACTGCCGCCTGAATAGCGACTTCGGTCGTACCAACGATATCCGCCTTGGCCGGGCCCACGGTTATCGTAAGCAGATCACTCCATGCAGGCTCAAACCGTTGATCCCCAGAGGTGGCTCGCGGATTCGTTACTCGAGGTAACGCCTTGGCAAGCGACGCCATGCCGGCACACGTCCCCGTCGCCGCGCATAACGAGCTTCCGAGAAACCGCCTTCGATCCAGTTGAGTCAAACCCATCGTCCTTCTCGCTGCCAGAGTGAGAACCGCTGTTCGATTGTAAGAACTAGCCGAGACAAATGCAAAGTCGCAGCCATCGCTGCCAACAGCCGGCTATCACCTGCGGCTACCACTGCGAATCAGGAGGTGGTTTTTTCCCGTCTGCTGGCCAACTTGCTTGCTTTTGAGTTCCCTAAGGGCTAGCTTTGAGGCCACCAGCCAACGATATCCAGGAGAAACCAATGAAGCTCTCGATCCTGCTGTTAGTCGCTCTCGTTGCTCGCTCCGGTTATGCGTCGGCAGATTCGCCAACCTTTGCAGACGTGGCGTACGGCCCCCATGCTGCCCAGGTGCTCGACTTTTGGCAAGCCGAAGGCGACGGACCACGTCCCCTGTTGGTCTATATACATGGCGGCGGCTGGGTCGCCGGCGACAAGAAACAGAAATCCGATCGCTTTCAACTGTTCCTTGATCGTGGGATATCCTACGCCGCAATCAACTACCGACTCACCGGCGAGGCTCCGCTGCCCGCTCCGGTACATGATGCTGCCCGGGCAATTCAATTCATCCGCTCGAAGACCGAAGAGTGGAACCTCGACAAAAACCGCATTGTACTTACAGGCGGCAGCGCCGGTGCTTGCACTTCGATGTGGCTCCTCTTGCACGACGATTTGGCCGACTCCGACTCAGACGATCCCGTCGAGCGCGAGTCCACCCGAGTCACAGCCGCCGCCGTTAGCGCTGGACAAACTTCGATCGATCCCAAAGTGATCGAACCGTGGCTAGGCCCCAACGTGCTGCAACACCGTATGATCAACATGGCCGTCGGTGAATCAACGATCGAAGGAGCACTTAAGAACTATGAGAAACATCGCGACCTCTACGTAGAGTTTTCGCCGTATAACCATCTCGACGGCAAAGATCCCCCGCTGCTGATGACCTATGGCAATGACATGACGTTACCCTCTAAAAACTCCGGCCACGGCATTCATCATCCCGTCTACGGAGTCAAATTGAAGGAAAAGTCTGATCAAGTTGGGCACGAGTGCTATTTACTCATCGATGGAGTCTCTGAATCGGACAAGTACTCCACGGCCAACGATTTTCTGCTGGACAAGCTCCTGACCCCGTAGCGCCAACCCGAGCTTACACCTTGATACGTCTATTCCAATCAGCACTAGGGTTACGATTGTGAAAGCTCCGTGTCTCTTGTCCTTGCTCTTTCTTGCCCTGCTGGCAACCGGCTCATTAAGTGCTGAGCCCGCCCTCGATTTCGACATCGAACTCACAACCATCAATTCAGGCTACGATGGCAAGACATGCTGGGTTCACCCTCGCCTCGGAGCGATTCCCGGCACGCAGCCGATCGTCGTGCTGACAATGCAAAAGCTGCTGCTTACCGGCTCCGACGTTTTCTATGCACTGCACGAGATGAGGACTGACGATCTGGGAAGACATTGGTCTGGTCCCCAAAAGCACGATACACTAGGACGACGCGAGGGAGCTGACGGTTTGATTGCCGTTATCTGCGACTTTACTCCCCAATGGCACGCCAAGACTGGTACGCTTTTGGGCACGGGCCACGTCGCCAAGTACGAGGGTGATCATCTCGCCAAGGACTACTCGCGGCAAACTGGCTACTCGGTCTACGACCTTACGGAAAAGACCTGGTCACGCTGGGACACGGTAGCCATGCCCGACGATAGTCGCTTCTACAGTTCAGGCGCCGGCTGCTCGCAACGGGTCGACTTGCCAAATGGCGACATCCTCTTGCCGTTCTACACGCGTGCCAAAGGCGAAGTGCGATATACGACCAGCGTGATGCGCTGCCAATTCGACGGCGCCAAGCTGCGCTATGTCGAGCATGGGCCTGAATTGGCCTTGGAGGTCTCCCGCGGCATGGTCGAACCCTCGCTTACCCAGTTTGCAGGGAAGTTCTATCTCACCATTCGCAACGACCAGGCCGGCTACGTCGCCACCAGCAACGACGGGCTACATTTCGATCCACCCAAGAAATGGACCTTCGACGATGGCACCGACCTCGGCAGCTACAACACACAACAACATTGGGTCACACACAGCGACGGACTGTTCCTCGTCTACACGCGCCGCGGTCTCGACAACGACCATGTCTTCCGCCATCGGGCGCCACTGATGATCGCACGAGTCGATCCACAGACGTTGCAAGTGATTCGCCGCACCGAACGTGTTCTGGTTCCCGAACGAGGCGCTCGGCTCGGCAATTTCGCCATAACCAACGTCAATGAGCACGAAACTTGGGTCAGCGTGGCCGAGTGGATGCAGCGCAACGGTCCCGACTATGTCATCCCCGTCGACAATCCGCATGGTGCCGACAACAGCGTTTACGTGGCGAAGATTCTCTGGAAATAACCCAATCGGCTTCTAACCGAATCTCAAGGTCACTCCGCGGCAGAAACTCGCTAGCGACGGGGCGGTTGCTATATTATCTATTAGCAGCGCAGTTATTGATTACTTACGCCCCGCTGCAACGTACTTGCTAGCCAAGAACCGATTGCAGCGGGGACTCGCTAGCTTTGCACTGGTTAAGAGGAATTGCTGCATCTACTTGCGGAGATGGCTTTGATTGAATCAACGAGGACCATAGGAGATCTGCCGTGATTCTCGCCAAACTTTCGTTTCGGTATGCCTTGGTTGCACTATTCCTCTTTAGCTTCTTCAACTTTCGCGCGGTAAGTGCTGAAGAGATCAAGCGGCGTGCGGATGCTCCCCAACCGATGTCGGTTGATCAAAGCCTCCAACATTTTCACCTGCCTGCCGATCTGCGGATCGAGATTGCGGCCAGCGAGCCGCTCCTCAGCGACCCTTCGTCTATCGCCTGGGACGAAGCAGGTCGGATGTTTATTGGCGAAATCCATGGCTACAACCTGGAAGGCCATCTCGATGTTCAAGAACTGAACAAGACAGGTCAACTGGACCGTGTCGTGCGCCGCATCCCTGCGAGCCAGCAAGCCCAGGAGGCTGCCGAAAAAGAAACCTATGGCACTGTAAAAATGCTGGTCGATACCGATGGCGATGGCCGCATGGACGAGGCAAAGGTCTGGGCCGACCGTTTGCCTCCCTGTTTCGGAATTGTTCCGGCGCGTGGCGGTATCATCGCCGTCGGCAGACCCGACCTGATATTCTTGGCCGATCACGACAACGATGGCCGTGCCGAAATTCGCGAAACGCTCTTTACTGGTTTCGAGATGACCATTCTCGAACGCTCGATCAACAATCCGCGGTGGGGACTCGACAATTGGATTTACGTCTCTGCGGGACGAGCCGGCGGGCACATCACCGGCCCACGGCTCACGAGCCCAGTTGACTTGAGTGCAACCGACTTTCGCTTTAAGCCGGACGGAACCGCGATCGAGCCGGTTACCGGACGAAACTACATGTATGGCCAGACGATGACTGATTGGGGCGATCGCTTTGTCACTCCGCCAGGACTTTATGCCATTCCCATTCCTTGGCACTATCTCACACGAAATCCTTATCTCCCCTCTCCGAGTGTCAACGCAGATGCGGCGGGCTACAACCGACTCTATCCTGCCAGCCAGCCGCACCCTTGGCGAATCGAACGAAGTCAAGAAAAAGAATGGAGCGACTACTATTCCAATCGCTATGGCGCTTCCGAGTCAGCTCCCAACGGTTTCTTCACCTCGGCATGTGGACAAATGATCTATCGTGCTAACGCCTTGCCCGCACATTACCGAGACAATCACTTCTGTTGCGACCCGGCCCAGAATCTTATTCACCGCAGCTTGCTCGAACGAGACGGTTTGCGCTTCCGTGCCAGACGCGCCCCCGAAGAACAACACTCTGAGTTTCTCACTTCCACCGACCAATGGTTTCGCCCTCTCAATCTGGAAACGGGACCCGACGGGGCAATTTACGTGGTCGACATGTACCGCGAGATCATCGAAGACTACTCCGCAATTCCTCGCTATCTACAACAACAATATGGCCTGATCGAAGGCCAGAATCGTGGGCGGGTTTGGCGCGTGCTACCGAAAGAAGCAATGACCCAGCCAGCTCAGAATCTTGTCGGACTACCACTTAAGCAACTTGTCAGCCAATTGGCCGGCCCGAACGCCTGGACACGTTCGACGGCCCAGCGTTTGCTTGTCGAGCGCGGCAGCAGCAAGGCAATCCCTGCACTGACCGATCTGTTGCTTCGTGGCGAGACGCCACAAGCTCGCTTGCATGCGCTCTACACTCTCGAGGGGTTGCAGGCCTTGGAACCTCTGTCTTTGGAACACGCGCTGCGCGATCCTCACTATGCAGTCCGTCTCCACGCCATGCGATTGTGCGAGCCTGAACTCGTCCAGAACCCGAATCTCCTCGACAACGTGCTTGGATGCCTAACAGACCCTGACGCAAAGGTTCGTCTGCAACTGGCACTCACGCTTGGCCAGATCGAAGGCGGTCGAGCCCTCCCGGCACTAGCAGAATTAGCCTCTCGCGATGGCGCTGACGAGTGGTTTCAGGCGGCAATCCTTAGCTCGGCAGTCGATTCGGCCGATCCACTACTTTCAATCCTTATAGAACAGGCACTCCAATCCGATGGAGCCAAAAGCCAAAGCCGTTCTCTGCTTAATCCTCTCTCGGCGATGATCGGATCTCGCCATCGAGATCAAGAGATTGCTAATCTGCTCAGTACGGTTGCCGCCGACGAATCGAAAGAACTCGCCGACGTACAAATCGATTGCCTCTCGGGATTGGCCGAAGGACTTCAGCGAGGCGAGCCCCTGGAGTTGACTGCCGCCGAAGGTAAGAACGCCCTCCGTCGGTTACTGGCCACCGGTTCCGCAGAAACGCGGGTATTGGCGCTACGAATCGCCAGGCTCACCAGATTCACCGAGTCGCAAGAGATGCAAGCTTTGCTGGCCGACGCAGCCCAGAACTCTCTGGACGAACAGCTTCCCATCGAACAGCGATTGGCTGCCATCGACATCTTGAGCAGTGCAGCGCAGCACTCATTCCTAGCCATCGCCAGGCAACTGCTTGATGCTCGCCAGCCCGTCGCATTGCAACTTTCGGTCGTGGCAGGAATAGCCTCGATGGACGATCCAGCGGTTACCGCCATCTTGCTGGACAATTGGCCACACTTGTCTCCCACGGCGCAACAAGCCTCCTTGGACGCCATCTTCGGACGTATTGAGCGTCTTGCTCCTCTGCTGGACGCACTCGCAGCCGGCGCGATCTCGCCGCAGCATCTCAGTACTCTCCAGCGCGCCCAATTGCTCAACAGTCCCGACACAGATTTGCGTGCCCGAGCTACAAGCATCATGGCTGACCACATGGAGCAAAAAAATCCAGAGTTGCTCGAAAGGTATCGTAGCGCTCTCTCACAACCGCGTGATGCCGCTCGCGGTGAGCAGGTGTTCCAACGGATTTGCGCCAGCTGCCACCGAATCAATCACCAAGACACGCTCGTCGGCCCCGACCTGTCGGTCGTCCAAACACGATCGGACGAAGCCGTACTGTTAGACATCCTGCAGCCTAGTGCCAGAATCGCCGCCGGCTTTCCTAGCTACGTGGTGATCGACACCAGCGGCAGGGCTTTCTCTGGAATCATGACAACAGAAACCGCCACCAGCGTCACGTTGCGCTCAGCTCCGCCAGCCGGTACTCCAGGCAAAGAAGCAGCTCCCACGGATCATGTCATCCTGCGTAAAGATATCGAAGAAATGATGGCCTCGGACCAATCCCTGATGCCGGACAACCTGGAGAAAGAACTCACCCCTCAGGATGTCGCCGACTTGATGGCATATCTGCGCCAAAAGCTCGGTCCGCAACAGTCTCCACTCCAGACATTGTTCGATGAGGACTCCGCGTTTGTCGTTGCGCTCACTCAGGGGCAAGGAACTGCCACGCTGGAAACTGCCGACGCGTTCTCCGGCAATACCTCGTTGCGCTTGAGCCCGCCTCAACGTTACTCACCCCAGATTCCCGGCTGGGAATTCTCGATACGAGAACATCCCGAGCCCGGCGAGTTTCGCTTTCTCCGCTTCGCCTGGAAAACTGTGGATGCCGAGGGAGTCATGATTGAACTGGCTGACCGCCAGCGCTGGCCAGACGCCAACCGACCTGTTAGGCGTTATTATGCTGGCAAGAATACGACCGCTTGGCAAGCGACCCAAGTCTCTGATCAGACTCCCAACGAATGGACTGTTGTCATTCGCGATCTGTGGAGAGACGTCGGCGAGTTCACACTCACCGGCATTGCTCCCACTGCCATGGGAGGCCAAGTGCTCTTCGATCGAATCGAACTCATCCGTTCGCTCGACGATGTGGAGTAGTGCCAAATTCCCCTTCCCTCATGCTCTAACCTCAACAAACAACCATGAACGCCCGAAGCTTATCCTACTTGCTCGTTCTTTTCTTCAGCGCGATTTCTGGCCAGGTGCTCGCTGCTCCCTTCCAAATGGGGACAGCGACTCTCGACATTACTCCGCCGGTAGGCTACCGCATGAGCGGCTATTTCCACGAGCGGCTGAGCGAAGGAATCAAAGATCCGCTGCTGGCCAAAGCCATCGTCTTTTCTCAAGGCGATACGGTCGCAGCCATCGTTTGCTGCGACCTCGTCGGCATCTTCAATGAAGTCGCTCACAACAGTCGCCAACTCATAGAGACCCAGACGGGCATTCCTCCGAGCCATGTTTCGATCACTGCCACTCACTCGCACACCGGTCCTCTCTACTTCGGTGCACTCCGCGATCACTTCCATGCAGTCGCGGTTGCCCGCGATGGAACCGATCCGCACGAGCAGTTCGACTACCCGTCATTCTTCACCCAGCAACTTGCCGACGTCGTGCAGCAGGCCAAGGAGAATCTTGCCGACGTTACCTTCTCGGCAGGATGCGGCCACGAAGATCGCATTGCCTTCAACCGCCGCTTCCTCATGAAAGACGGTCGAGTGAAGACCTGGATCGGCCTGAACCATCCCGACGTCATCGGCACAGCGGGACCCATCGACCCCGAGATTGGCCTCATTCGCTTTGATTCGTCCGCGGCCCAACCCCTGGCACTACTGAGCTCTTATGCGTTGCACCTCGACACGGTAGGAGGAACACTTTATTCGGCCGACTACCCTTTCTATTTGCAAGAGGCGCTCGCCAGGCATTACGGCGATCACTTCGTATCTCTCTTTGGCATCGGCACCTGCGGCGACATCAATCACGCAGACACCCAGGCCAAAGAACGGAACAAGACCGACGCCATCGGCGCGATGCTCTCCGAATCGGTGCTGGCCGCCCTGCCAATCTTGATGCCGTCGGCTGAAGCCTCGCTGGCCGTCAAACACCGTGTGATCCATGTTCCAAAGCAAGAATACTCGGCCGAGCGCGTAGCCCAAGCACAACTCGACATGGCACACGTCGGCGATCGCACGGTCGAAACGATGCACCGCGTAGAAACTTACAAGATCGTTGCCCTCGAGTACTACAAGCAGGCAACAGTACCGCTAGAAATCCACGCCTTTCGCTTGAGCCCCGACGTGGCCATCGTCACCTTGCCGGGCGAAGTGTTCGTCGAGTTTGGCCTGCACATCAAAGAGAACTCGCCCTTTGACACTACGCTAGTGATCGAACTGGCCAACGCGGCGCCGGGCTATATTCCCACCAAAAAGGCGTTCGTCGAAGGCGGCTACGAAACCGTCAACTCGCGAGTCGCCCCCGGCGGCGGCGAAAAAATGGCGGCCTCGGCAATCGAGTTGCTGCAGGAGCTTAAGCCCTAGTTATGCTTCCCTGCTAGGTCTCCAAAAAACATGGAGTCCGCTGAGAACGAACCCGTTTTCTTCTACGCCAAGTAACGCTTCTGTGTCCTTCTTGTCTAGCAATGCGCGGCATCCTAGCTCGGCAGTCGCACTTGAAGTTGGCCACAGCCAGAAAACCGGGCCTCTCTCAAAAGCCTCCTAGCTGTCCGCGCACCCGCGAAAGAACCGTCAACACCAATCTCCCAATTAGACTTCGCACAGCGACTGGTAACTTCCAGGATTCGGCTTGTGAGTTGCATCTGTGGTGGACGCACCCGTACATCAGGGTACCTTTGAGAACAAGCAGGTAGAAACTGGTCACCGCTTAGCGGTGACCATCTGTCGAAATATTGAGACAGGTCTGTCCAGAATTTCAAGCTTTCCCCGCCAACGCTCGCCGGATTGCAGTTGGGAACAGGTAATCGGGCAATTCTTCAGAAGGATGTAACAACACAGCCAAAGTGGGCATTTCGTCCGAGGAGATATGGTTTCGACCGTTCTCGGGCATTAATGCTTGTGCATTCCCACCCAAGCACGAATAATGGCCATCTACCGCCTTTTGATTATCTTTTCGGAGATCCAAGCGTGGCTGCAGCTCTCACCGATTTGCAAAAAAAACAGATGGCACAGGCCGAGGAACTGCTCTTCTCCGGCCCGGCGAAAGAGGATTTTGCTAAGGACCTATTCCTGGGCCGGTTTCGCGCAGCCTCGATCTTGCCCTACCCACGGCTGTCGCCCGAAGCCCGGCAACTGGGCGACGAAGCGGTAGCCAAGGTTCGCCGGTATTGCCAAGAGCATCTCGATGCCGTGGCCGTAGACCGCGAAGCGTGCATCCCCGACCGCGTCGTGCAAGGGCTCGGCGAGTTGGGTGTGCTGGGAATGACCATTTCACCCGACCATGGAGGCAAAGGACTCTCGCAACAGAATTACTGCCGCGTCATGGAAGTTATCGGTGGACACTGTGCATCGACAGCGGTGTTTGTGAATGCACATCATTCGATTGGCCTGCGGGCGCTGGAACTCTTTGGAAGTAAAGAGCAGAAAGCACAATGGATGCGTCCAATGGCCTCGGGCGAAAAACTCTCAGCCTTTGCGTTGACCGAGCCCGAGGCAGGCTCCGATGCTTCCAACGTGCAAACGACCGCAATGCCCACCCCCGACGGTAGCGGCTATCTCGTGAACGGCGAAAAACGCTGGATCACCAACGGCGGCATCGCCGACGTGCTCACCCTGATGGTCAGAACTCCTGACCCCGACGAGCCCGACGGCAAAATCACCGCCATGCTGGTAACCCCCGACATGGAAGGATTTCGGGTCGTCGAACAAAGAATGGAGAAAGTCGGCATCCGTGGCACGGCAACCGGTCGGCTGGAATTTCGCAACATGTTTGTGCCGAAGGAAAACGTCCTAGGCCAGGTCGGCAAGGGGCTGCGAATTGCGCTGACCGTCCTCGACTTTGGCCGCACTACCTTTGGAGCAAGTTGCACGGGAGCTGCGAAGTTCTGTTTAGAACGTCTGGCACATCGGGCCAATACACGCAAACAGTTTGGCCGCCACTTGGGCGATTTTGAGTTGGTCAAAGCCAAGCTTGCGGAAGCAGCCGCCGACACCTTTGCCATGGAGAGCGCCACGTATCAGTCGGCGGCACTGATCGATAGCGGCGCCGAAGATTACATGGTCGAGACGGCAATGCTCAAAGTTTTCGCCAGCGATCAGCTCTGGCGAATTGTCAACGATACTTTGCAAGTCTGGGGCGGCAAAGGATTCTTTACTGACGAACCGTTCGAACGAATGATGCGCGATGCCCGGCTCAACATGATCGGCGAAGGAGCCAACGACGTCTTGCGCTGTTTCATTGCCATGGTCGGCTTGCGAGGATTGGGTGAGCAATTGCAACAAGTGGCCAAGAAACCCTGGGAGGTCGCCAGGCTACTGCGTTTTGCTCCTGAAATCCCCGTCAAGCACGAACGACTGCGGGGACCCGCCGGCCGACTGGCTAAACAAATTGGCAAACTCGCCCGGGTGAGCCAGGCCGCACTTATCAAGTATCGAGAAGCTATTCTGGACCAGCAATTTGTGCAGGCTCGGATCGGGGATATCGCCACCGAGTTGTTTATGGCCAGCTGCGTTTATGCAAGGCTCGATTCAATGCTGACACACCCCCCCGAAAACAAACAACAACATCGGCGCCAACTGGCTACCGGGGAACTCTATCTCAAGTTGGCCGCACGACGCAATCAAGCGCGTTTTGCCGAGTTCAAGTCAAATCTCGACCAGGCCCAAGTCGCTCTGGCCGACGACTGGTTGGCGGCTACCGATCTGCCGCTGCCCGGCGAAGCTTAGAAAGCTCAGGCACTACAGTAGACTGCCAGGAAGTTCAGAGGCACCTCCATGAGTTGGCAAAACCTATTGGACGAGATTCGCTCCCAGTCGAATGAGATTCGATTGGGAGGAGGTCCTGCCGCCATCGAGCGCCAACATGCCAAGGGCCGGCTCACCGCGCGCGAGCGTATCGATAAACTGATTGATGCCGACACCTCATTCCTCGAAATCGGTCTCTGGGCTGCCTGGCAAATGTATTCCGATTGGGGCGGCTGTCCCTCGGCCAGCATCGTCTGCGGTATTGGGATCGTAGCGGGACGACGGGTTATGATCGTCGCCAACGATGCAACAATCAAAGCTGGTGCTTTCTTTCCAATGACGGTCAAGAAAGCGCTGCGCGCACAGCGGATCGCCTTGGCCAACCGGCTGCCGGTCATCTACCTAGTCGACTCCGCAGGAGTTTTCCTGCCTCTGCAAGATGAGATCTTCCCGGATGACGACGACTTTGGGCGGATTTTTTTCAATAACTCGGTGATGAGTGCCAAGGGAATTCCTCAAACGGCGGCGATCATGGGCAACTGCGTCGCAGGCGGCGGCTATCTCCCGGTGCTTTGCGACAAACTGATCATGACCGAGGGATCGGGCCTCTATCTCGCAGGTCCCGCGCTGGTCAAAAGTGCCATCGGGCAGGAGGTCTCCGCCGAGGAGTTGGGAGGAGCCAAAATGCACGCGCAGATCAGCGGTACCATCGATTTTCGCGAACCCAATGACGACGCCTGTATCCAACGATTGCGAAGCTTGGCAACCATGCTCCCGGAAGATGGCCCTGCCTCGCAGTTTCAGCGATCGGCATGCGTTGCCCCGTCGCGGCCTGGCAGCGACATTTACGAAATCGTTTCTACTAATACCCAGACACAATTTGATGTGCGCAAAGTGCTTGATTGCATCGTCGATGCCGATTCTTTCGCTGAATACAAGGCCGAGTATGGTCAGATGCTCGTGTGCGGCTATGCTCGCATCGGTGGCTATTCGGTCGGCATCGTCGCCAGTCAGCATCAACCGGCAAAAACTCCTGGCAGAGGAATGCAGTTTGGCGGCGTCATCTATGACGATAGTGCCGACAAGGCTGCCCGGTTTATCATGGACTGCAACCAGAATTGGCTGCCGTTGGTCTTTCTGCAGGACGTTGTGGGCTTTATGGTAGGCCGCGACTCGGAACAGGGAGGCATCATCCGCGCCGGGGCGAAGCTCGTGAACGTGCTCTCCAACTCGCGTGTACCCAAGCTCACCGTCATCACTGGCGGCAGTTACGGCGCCGGCAACTATGCGTTGTGCGGCAAGGCGTTCGATCCGAGACTGGTTTTCGCCTGGCCTAACGCGCGCTATGCCGTGATGGGCGGCAAGCAAGCTGCGTCGACTCTACTAGATATCAACATCGCGGCAATGCGACGCGCTGGCCAGGAACCCGACGCAAATGAGCTTACTGCTCTGCGAGACCAGGTTACTGCTGCATATGAAAACACGACCGACATCCGCTACGGCGCTTCGCGCGGCTGGGTCGACGCCATCATCGAGCCCGCCGACACACGCGACGTATTGATCCACGCTTTGGAGTCGGTCACCCGCTACGCAGACGATCTGCCATTCGTTACCGGAGTCATGCAAGTTTAGCGTTTTGAGAGTCTCTTGCTGTGTGACCATTTCATCGAACCCGGCCCTTAAACCTCCTATTACACCCTTAGTAGCCCATGTCTGCAAAGTCGATCCGCATCGGTAACGGCGCTGGCTTCTGGGGAGACAATCTCGACGCGCCGCGGCTATTAGCACAGCGCGGAGAACTGGATTACCTGACGCTTGAGTACCTGGCCGAATTGACACTCTCAATCTTGGCCCATCAGCGAACGAAAGACCCTGCCAGCGGCTATGTGACCGATTTGGTCGACGTAGTCCGAAGTATTGGACCGCAGCTAGCCGGCAGCCCTCCCCTGAAACTTGTGACGAACGGGGGCGGCATGAATCCAGTTGGCTGTGCCAAGGCGATCGCTCGGGTGCTCGTCGAAAGCGGCTTGGGGCAACTACGGCTCGCAGCGGTCACAGGTGACGATTTACTGCCTCAATTGGATGACCTGCTTGCTGGAGGCGAAAGTTTTTCGCATTTCGATACCGGGAAGCCGCTCGGCAACCTGCGGCGGAAGATTGTCAGCGCCAATGCCTATCTCGGCGCCGCAGGAATTGTGAATGCATTGGCAGACAATGCACAAATAGTGCTTACCGGCCGTATTGCCGATGCCGCATTGGTTGTCGGACCCGCGATTCATGAATTCGGCTGGCGTTGGGACGATTGGCACCGCCTGGGAGCCGCAATTGTCGCAGGGCATCTGATTGAATGCGGCGCGCAGGTTACTGGCGGCATGTACTCCGATTGGAACCCGCGTATCGACCTGTCGACCGTTGGCTATCCAATCGCGGAGTTGCGAGACGATGGCGCCTCGGTAATTAGCAAACCGCCCGGCACGGGGGGCGAGGTCTCCGTTGGCACCGTATCGGAACAATTAGTGTATGAAATCGCCGACCCATGCCAGTACTTTACACCAGACGCTGTGGCAAACTTCGCCAATGTGCAACTGACCCAGCAAGGCGAGAATGAAGTGCTTGTCACAGGTGGAACCGGTGCCGCCGCCCCCACCTCGCTCAAAGTCTCAATGGCGTATCACGATGGATTCACAACCTCGGCAATGATTGTCGTGGTCGGACCCCACGCAGAAGGCAAAGCGCGCTCCGCGGCTGAGGCCATACGCGCACGAGTCGAAACTGCGGGCTACGAACTAGACGAATTCGCCTTTGAGTGCTTGGGAGCAGGCGATAGCCTGCCAGGAATGGATCTATGGCGCCAGTCGTCGCAAGAAATCGTCCTGCGGGTGGCCGCTCGCGATCGTCGCCGAGAAGCGATTGACCGCTTGGCGCGCGAGCTGGCGCCGCTGGTTACTTCAGGGCCACCGGGGATCACTGGATATACTGGAGCCCGTGCACGATCGCGGCCGGTACTCGCCTATTGGCCAACCACGATTCCGCGCGAGTTGGTGCAAACAAATGTCGACGTCCGCACCGCCCAGGAGTGGCTGGTATGAGCAAATCTATCCGTCTGGGAGAAATCGCCCACGCCCGCTCGGGCGACAAAGGGAGTCACGCCAACGTGGGCGTCATCGCCTATAACTTGGCCGGCTACCAGCACCTGCGGTCAGTCCTTACCTCCGAAGCTGTTGAAACATTCTTTGCCCGCTTGAATCCGATCCAAGTAGAACGATTTGAATTGCCTGGGATCTATGCGCTGAATTTCTTGCTCCATGATGCACTCGCAGGAGGCGCCAGCCAAACCCTACGGACCGATTCGCAAGGAAAAACGCTCGCGCTGGCAATCCTCGAGATGCCCATCCCCCCGCCCGAAAACCTTGCTCCGCTACGAAGAGGATGTTAACCCGAATGTCTGAGATACTCGTACAGCGTGACATCGAAAACGGCGTCGCACAGATCTCGCTTGATCGCCCAACGCGACGCAACGCGCTTACCAGGGCCATGATCGGCCAGTTGACTCAAGCCGTTCGCGAATCATCGAGCGACCCACAGGTTCGCCTGATAACCCTCACGGCATCAGGTTCCGTGTTTTGTGCAGGCATGGACCTGGCCGAAATGGAACAACGCGCCAGCGGAAAGGATGGTCCAGAGCAATGGCTCGAAGATTCCATGGTTTACTGTGACCTGCTGCTAGCGATACTAGAAACACCCCAGCCTACGATGGCCTTGGTGCAAGGCCCTGCAGTTGCCGGAGGCGTGGGTATTGTACTGGCTTGCGATTTGGTGTTGGCTGCGGACGATGCCTTCTTCTCGCTGCCCGAAGCGCAGCGAGGCATCACCGCTTCGATGGTTACGCCGCTGCTCGTTTTTCGGTCCGGAGCAGGGCACGCCAGCCACCTCTTGCTGTCCGGTCAACGAGTTCTTACAACCACGATGAGCCACTGGGGACTATGCCATCAGGTTGTCCCTGCCATTCAACTTGCCAGCGCCGCCCAGGAGTGGATTAGTTCCATCTTAAACGCTTCCCCTGCAGCGCTGGCAGCAACCAAGCAACAGATTCGCACATGCTCACAAGCTGATCTCGTCGAACAGCTTCGCCAGGCTGCTCACCACTCGGCTCAATCCCGCGGATCAGCAGACGCTCGCGAAGGCCTACAAGCCTTTTTGGAAAAAAGAAAACCGCAGTGGAGCACCCGCTGATTCGGTTGCCCTGCTCGAAAGAGGAACTTTGCACACATGAGCAACCAAGATGTCAGCCGGCGCAACTTTGTACGAGGCGTGGTCGGAACGTCGCTTATTGGCTCGATGGCGTCTGCCAAGGCCTCTCCTTCCGACCCTGAGGAGCCGCGCGAAATCGATCGGGAGCAAGATATGTTTCGAGACAAACTTCTGCAGGGTCTGGGCGGTCCGTGGCCGCAACCTTGTTCCCTGGATCCAGTAATCGGAGAAGTGCTCGATAAGCCGGGCTATCGTATCGAAAAACTCTCCTTCTTGGCCGAACCAGACGATCGAGTGCCCGCTTTGCTACTCGTTCCCGACGGCGTCGCTCCGCAAACGCCAGCTCCCGGCATCTGTGTTTGGCACCAACATGCAGGACAATATCACTTAGGGAAGTCAGAGCCCGCCGGTTTGGCCGGCAATCCTGAACATCACACGGCGGCAGCTCTGGCCAGGCTCGGATACGTCGTTCTTTGTATCGATGCCCTCGGTTTTGAAGAACGCCAGGCGCCCGAGCCGACAGGACTGCTGGGCAGGCCACGTCTGCAAAACGGCGATTACGAACGGTTTCTTTTCTTGCAGTACCTCGTCGCAGGAAAAACCCTGGCTTGGAAGAACATCCTCGACATGCGCCGCGCAGTCGATTACCTGGAATCTCGCCCTGAAGTGCGGCCCGATCAACTTGGCTGCTATGGCCATTCGATGGGGTCGACTCACACCTGGCTCGTGGGCGGCTGGGAACCTCGCCTTCGGGCGTTGGTCGGAAACTGCTGCTTGCCAACCTACCGAGGGATCCATCGCGAACAGCTGCTTCACTGTTTCCCCAACTTCGTCCCGGGCATCTATCCCGAAGCCGATACGCCTGATATCGCCGCGCTGATAGCACCTCGCCCATTTCATCTGAACTTCGGCGAACTCGATACAGGTAGTCCGGTTGACGAAGCTCGCCGCGGCGCGGAACAGATTGCGGAAACTTATCGGCAAAAAGGGGTTCCACAGAACTTCAGCTATTTCGTCGAAGCCGGCGTGGGGCATTCGCTCACCGACGCTATGTGGGAAAAAACTCGAGCGTTCTTCAAGCAGCACTTACCTATTGCTTGAACTCCTTCGCCTGCTTTTCGTCGACTTAGCTCGTATGATAGCACCGCGAGTCGGCACGTAACTGCTAGCAAGATGTCAAGCTGTGAGGTTTGTACTCAAACTTCTCATTTTATCGGACTGAGGATTCGATCAGAACCTAGCGGGAAGACTGCGCGTACTCTCGCCTACGTAGTGCGGTCTTTCAGTCGCCGGCAAGGATTGCCGCCGATGCCCGCGATGCCTTTCGCCGCCGAACAAGGATGTTGGCCGGATGAAGTCGAGGTCTCACACGACCCTTGATCGCCCATGGACCTGCGCCGCAGCAATTCTGCTGGGAAGTGCGCTGGTCGGTCTCTGGTGCGCGCAGGAGCCTGTCGTCCCTCAACCCGTGGAACCGACATCCCCACCTGTGCCAACACTGATCGAGCAGATCGAAGCCGAATTGGCCAAGGCGGGTTGTCCTGGATGGATGACGCTGGCTAGCGAGGGAGAGAGCGCATTGCAATCGCCGACTCCGCCTCTGGTCCCCGAGCACATTCGTCAAACGTCAAATCGAGTCCCACAACGAGTTCCTCGAATCAAGTATCCCGTCCCGCTACGAGTGGCCAGCCGTCCTTCGCCTTCCGCTTCCACAAACCAACTTCCGTTGAGGGTTGCCGCAGCCGACGATTCTGACGACTTGCTCGACGGCGTACCCGACCTGCTTTCGCAACCAAAAAGCATTGCCCCCTCTCCTCCCGCTTCCCCTGCGGCAAAAGCCACGCCCCCACCCGCCGAAAAAGAGGAAGCAGGTGAGAGCCTACTGGACGACGAGCAAGACTTGCTACTCGCGCCGGCCAGCGAGACGCCATCGACCGATACTCCTGTCGCCTTGCCCGAACCGACTCCTACTGAGCCCAAGTCGGCTAGCGAACCCGCTTTGACCTCCCCCCCCGACGACACCTCGTCGCCAGTCACTCAACCAGCCCAACCCGAGCTGCCTGTACCACAACAAACTGAACCCGAAGAGATTCCTGCTTCACAACCCAAAGCAAGTCCATTTGCACCTCCACCCAAGTCGGCACTTCCAGCCCCTCATGCGGTCGACACCGACAAGCCTGCAGCTGCGGCTGGAAAGGGCGGCGATCAGCGCAGCTACTGCGAATACGTCGCCGACTGCCAGTACCCTTCCGCCGAAGCGTGCGCCAAGTGCCACCAGCAAAACTACGACGAGTGGAGCGTCTCGAGCCATGCCTATGCGATGGTCTCGCCCATGTTTCATAAGTTCGAGCAGAAGATCAACGATCTTTCGCAGGGCACCATCGGTTATTTCTGTTATCGATGCCACTCGCCCGTCGGCGTCTCGCTAGGAATCTCCCGCGTTGCGCCTCTTTGGAACATACCGCAAGTTGCACGCGAAGGCATCACCTGCGTCGCCTGTCACCGTATCAACGAGCGTTTTGGAAAAGTGAACGGCGAACGGCGAATCGTGCCCGGCGATATTCACGCACCAGTCTACGGGTCGATCGGCGGCGACGGCGTGGCCGAGGTGATTGCCAACAAAAACGAGTACAAAGTAAAGACCTCGCCCCAAGAACAAGGCCCAGGACAAGACATTCACATAGCCGGATACTGCTTCGACCAACTGAGCAAACCCGACTTCTGTGTCTCCTGCCATCAGGTGGCGGTCCATCCGGGCATCAAGCTCGAAGTGGTCTGGGAACAATACCGTGCGTCGCCAGCGTGCCGAAAAGGCATTTCCTGCCAGGATTGCCATATGGGCCGCATTCCCGGCGTTCCCAGCGGCTACGAGATTGCCCCCGCTGCAAAAGTGAACGACAAAATCGTCAACGCCAATCGCAAACACGCAAATCACCTGTTCTATGGCCCCGGCTATTCCATCGCCCACCCAGGCATCTTTCCTCACAACCCCAAAGCCAGACGCTGGACGATACCCCAATGGCTCTTGTTCGACTATCGGGCCGGCTGGGGAACCGAAGAGTTTGAAGAGCGGCTGGAACAAGGAGAGATTCACACCAGCTTCCCGACGGTCTGGGCCGAAGTCGACGACCGCTACGACGCCCGTGAAATACTCGATGACAATATCAAGAAACTCCAGGAGAAAGACCTCTCGCGACTCCAACTGATGGAAAACGGCTCGCACGTCGATGGCCCGTACTTCGATAGCCCTCTCACTCGTGGCAACGACCTGCGGTTTCACTATGTCATGACCAACACGAACGAAGGACACAACCTGCCTAGCGGTTCGTTGGGCGCTCAGCCCCAGTTGTGGGCCAATGTCGTCCTCATCGGTCCCCACGGACAACGGCTCTGGGAGTCGGGCTACACCGACCGTTGGGGAGATGTGGCCGACGTTCATTCCCAAGATGTCCAGAAAAAACGCATCCCTTTCGACTGGCAACTCTTTAATTTGCAAACGATGTTCCTCATCACCGGAGCCAAGGGCACCGATCGCGAGTTCTTCCTGCCGGTCAATCTGGACATCGACCAACTTGCCTTCCTGCGGCCTGGGGCTCAACCCATTTCCGTCATCAATCACCCGCCTTTCATTCGCATGGAAGGACGTTCGCTCGCTCCGCTCGGCTCGCGGCGAATCCCATACAAAGTTCCAGCTCACCTGATTCAAAAACCAGGATGCTATCGATTGTCTTTCCGGCTCCGAAGCCGGGCCGAACCGATCTATTTCATGCGATTTGTTGGCGCCACCACCGAAATGCAACGTGCCATGAACGAAGGAATCCTTGATTTCCATCAGTCGTCGGTCGAGTTTGTAATCCGCTAGCTAATCGGCCGTCTGCTCAAGTTATGACTTGCCCGCTCTCTCAACCTGCAAAGACGTCGCGCACCAGGCACTGGTTGGCCTTGCTGCTGGCAGTCTGGGTTTGCGCGGCATCCGTTGCTCGAGAAGTGTCGGCTGACGAACCCTTGTTCCAATTGCCTGCAATCGAAGATGAAAACACACACTGCCCGACGTCCCTTTCGCCATCAACCTTGGGCTGTGGCGACGTCGTTTGCCGCCGCAACTCGTTGTTCCCGTCTTCGCTGCAATCGCCCTGCGAAACTCCCCTCTTTGGCTGCCCTGAGATCACGGCACAGCTGGTAGGCCCTCGTATTCTGCCGAAGGCCTCCGGCTGTCAAAACCTGCCCCCTGCAATGCCTCCGCCTGCCGCGCCGGGATACATGAGAGGCCCTACCCGCTATGGGCTCACTGCACCCGTACCGCCGTCGGTCGTTTCGGCTCACGCGCCGCCTTGGGAACAAATGCCCACGCTCGACGAACTGGACGGCGCGGTCATGAAAGCTATTCCCCACCAGCACGATTGCCGAAGCTGTGAGTCGTCGTTCTCGACTGGCGACTTCACACCCGACCCGTTCTACGACTGCGACAGTTGGGACGCTTGCGCTGAGCTCAATGTCTATGGTGGCAAGCGGCTCAACCGAATCCAGCGTCCTGCTGTCGAGTGGGGACTGCCGCTCTATCTCAACGGCCCCATTCCTCCGTCGGGCACCGCCCTAGGCTGTACTAATCTGATCCAGCCGAAATTCTACGTCTATGGCGACTTTCGCACTGCCGTCGCACAGAACAGAAACGTCGGCAACGAACAAACCATCTGGGCCAGCCGGCTGAATCTGGAAATCGACTTCTGGCTGACCGCCACCGAACGCTTTCACATGTTCTGGGGGCCGCTCGACGAACGGAATCAGTTCACCAGCGTCACCATCAATAGTGGCGACGCCGAATTCAACGACTTCTTTGACGGTTGGGACGAGCGTACTGACACGATGTTCTTCGAAGGGGATTTGGGATACTTGCTTGGCGGTTTGCACAACGAGTATGCCAGGTTCGACATGCCCTTCGCCGTGGGATTGATCCCGCTATTGTTCCAAAACGGCATCTGGATCGAGGATGCCTTTGTCGGCGCCGCGGTCACTATCCCAGCACGCAATCATCCTGCGCTCGACTGGTCGAACTTCGACACCACATTCTTTGTCGGCTTCGACGAGATTACTAACAACCGTGCTTTCAACAACGACAACGAAGCGGCCAACATCGTTGGGTTCACCTCCTTCATCGAAAGCCGCGGCGGTTATATCGAGGTAGGCTATGCTTTTGTCGACGATGGCGTAGACCTCGGACGCAGCTTCCACAGCTTGGGAGCTTCCTACACCCGACGATACCTGAACCTGCTTTCTAATTCGGTTCGAGTCCTGGTGAATACCGGGCAACAAGGGCCTCAGAACACTCGCACCGCCGACGGGGTATTGCTGCTGATGGAAAACAGCTTTCTCACGCGCAACCCCTATAACGTGATTCCTTATGCCAACTTCTTTGCCGGTTACGGGACACCGCGGCCTGCTGCCCGACTCCAGGGGCCGCTGAAAAATACTGGCATCAACTTTGAATCTGATCTTCTCACCGGCTTTCCGCTGCTCGACGATACAGGCAACAACACCTATGGAGCCGCGGTCGGAGTCGACCTGCTAGGCAACTCATTCGAGCAACAGCTGATACTCGAAGTGGCCGCTTTGCAGGTATTCGACGATCCCTCCAGCCGCGTCGCCCCTGGCGATCAATACGCTGTCGGCGCTCGCTATCAGAAGCCCCTCAACAACTCCCTGATATTCAGGGCAGACCTGATGCATGGCTGGCTTGAGAATAGCAACGACATCTTCGGCGGCCGCGTCGAACTGCGCAAGAAGTTTTGAGTCGGACCGATCTCACTGCCAGACCCTCAATTGCCTAGTCAAAACCGACCAGCTCCTCGATGCCCTTCGCGTCGCCCGGCAATACAACTCAAAGTCTACCGCCGCAAAACTTACAGTGCGCAGCATCTGCGTCGTGCCCTTCCTTCATGCACTCGGGACAGACTTGAGTGCTGAGTCGTTTGGCCCCAGATTGCGCTAGCTCGGCCGAAACAATCCCCGTCGGTACGATGATGAAACTATAACCCATGATCATCATCAACGCGGCTAGCGCCTTTCCGGCGGCACTCTCTGGCGCTATGTCTCCGTAACCGACCGTAGTCATGGTCACGATCGCCCAATACATACTCTGAGGAATCGAAGTGAATCCGTTCTGAGGACCTTCAATCACATGCATCGCGGAACCGACTATCACCACAGCAATCAAAATAAAGGCAAGAAACACCGAAATCTTTGCCCGAGCCGTCCAGATCGCTGCCCGCAACGCACTCGCTTCCGACAACATATGGGCCATCTTGAATATTCGGAACGCCCGCAACAGGCGTAACGCTCGAACCACCGCAATGGGCTGAGTCTCTGCAAACAAGATGAATGTCAGATAGGTAGGCACGATTGCCAGAAAATCGACAATTCCGTAGAAGCTGAACACGTACCGCCACGGTCGCTTGGCGCAAACTATGCGCAAGACGTACTCCACTGTGAACAACAGCGTAAAGAACCATTCCGCCCCCTTAAGCTGCGATTCGTACTCGATCCTGACGCTCTCGACACTCTCAAGCATCATCACCAGGACGCTCAACAAGATTACCACCAACAGCACAACGTCAAACAACTTGCCATTAGGGGTGTCCGCTTCAAAAATGATCACGTACAGCCGCTCGCGCCAGTCCAGGGTGGGTAATTCTTTAGATTTCGAAGCGGACATGGCAATGTTCACTCAAGGGCTTGGGCGCCAACATGGTAGTAATGGCACTGCAAACAACTCTCGCCCGACGCTCGCCGATTGTGACATTCAGCACAATCTTGCTTCGTGAGCGGCTCGAAACCACTGGCGAACTCGTAAGGCGACTCAGCAACATAGCTAGCCATCACCGGAGAGTCTGCTTCAGTACGATGGCAGCTCCGGCAATCTGCTAGCGACGCTTCGACCAGGTGGGGTTCATGCGAAAACCAGGTGAACTCCTTGCCCTCTTCGCCGCCTCGTTTGGCAAGCCAGTGAACCTCCAATCCTCCATCGACTCGGCGATCCACACTATGACACTGACCACATAGCCCCGCTGCGGTGGGCTTCATGACTTCCTTAAGTAGCCCCCTGGCTAGCTCGCCTTGCGAACCACTGCTCGCCTCGGCCATTACCTCGATCCAGGCAGTCACCCATCGATCGGCATGCCCCGTGGCATGGTAGCGAATCGAAAGCGTCAAGTCGTCGCGAACCCAACCGCCAGCTTCTACTCGCTGTAGTGCCTCCGCCCGATCCTGCCCGCTCTTCGTTGCCGGTTCTTGTTCCAACTCGGATGGTTCTTCGACGGCTTCACCGCGGCGCATGGCGACTTCCTGTGGTAGCTGCATAAGCCAATCTTCGACGACCACCGACAAGTTCTCCGGCGAAAGATGGGCCACCAAATCCGCAAGCTCCTCACTGCGAAGCTCTCGATCGAGCACACTCTCCACACGTCTGCGAATAGCGGCCTGCCCCTGGTCGGTCAGGTCAAACAGCAATTCCTTGGTGGCCCAAACCACTTCGGCCGCAGCCTCCACTTGCTCGGGCTCATCCGGATCGACATCGAAAAAATCAAATTCGACACCCAATGTACCTAGCGCTTTTGCCGCCGCAGGCTCAGCGATCAACAGCAACTTGGCAATCGGAGGAAGCGGCCCGTCAAACTCTTCCGCAGCGTCGTCTGGCCACTGGCCCACACCTTGTCCCTCGTCCTCCAGCGTCTGAATGTCGAGCATGGGCAATGCCAGCAGAGGCACGCCCGTGTCCCAACTCGTAGCAATACTCTTGTCATGACACTTTGCACAGGTCTCGTCGTAGGCCAGAGTTTGCTGGAAGTCTCCCTCCAGACTCTGCTCGTGACACACCGCACAATCATACACTTGTTTCTCTTTAGGAAAATGTTTGGCTTCATGTGCTGCGTGATCAAATGCAATCCGAGTGCGTCGTCGCTCGGGCCATGCGGTAAACTCGGGATGGTCGGTGGCAAAGCTCCCATACTGCCGCTGATGGCAGGCTTGGCAAGCGATGTCACTCATCCAGGCGAGATCATGTGTCGCGCCATAGTGCTCCCGATGGCAGGCGGCACAGGCCAGCGCTTGTTCCGGATCCACCGAACGACTCCCCAGCAATGCGTCAAACGTATCGACGGCCGAACCGACGGCACTAGCCATCGTCAATAACTTCTCAGGATCCACGCTATGAGCTGCAGTCGCCCACTGGCGCGGAATCTGTCTCACATGGCACTTCAGGCAAAGTTCAGTTTGACCGGGCCGGGCCAGATCGTCGTCCGTCGCGTGACTAAGCCATTGCACCAGCGTTTGGTCAGCAGCCGCGTGGCAACTTGCGCACCGCTTGCTGCCTTCTCGGTCGAGTAGCTGAGCATGCTGCAAAGAAAGCGGACCTGGCAACAAACCTTCATTCCGCCAGTCGGCGCTCAACAACAAGCATAACGCCCCTAAAGTCGTCAGCATGCAGCCCACCACAAATCGCCCACGGCGAGAGCGCAACGAACGAATCGGTTGGCACTGGTAAACCAGACAGCACTCGCCGTTAGGACCGGGCCCTGGCTCGCACGGCCCGCCACGCAACTTGGTTCGATTGCAACGCCAGCGGTCGCCATCGCGCACAGGATGACACGCCGTCGCCGCTGGGCAGCGGCCTCTCTTGCCGGGGCCCATCGGGCATGGTGCTCCCTCGCCTGACAAGCCGCATAGCCAGGGCTGATTCGGACGTTCGTAGGCGTCTCCGCGAGTCTGTTGCAGCGGCTCTCTCACAGCACGCCCCCGTCAAACAGATGCGCAACCAAGCCATGCACGCTCGCCACCGCCAGCAACGGATAGGTCAGACCTAGATGCAAGAACAGCCACATCTTCAACCGCCACTGCATCGCCGCATGAAAGTCGAGATCGTCGCGTCTGCGCACTAAGGCAAACAGTATCTCGCAGGTTTCCCGCTCGTCAGGCGAAAGATACCGATTCATTTCCGTCAGTTCGGCAAGCAACCGCCGACGAAGTCGACTGTTGGGGCGAACAAAATAACCGATCCTGCGCGAACTCTCGAAGTAAGGATGCAATCGCTCCGAGTAAAACTCACCCAGAGTCGTCGCACCCGACGAACGGACTGCCTCGAGCACCGCTTCTTGCGCCCGCTCGCACAATTGGCTACGCAACATAGGAATCCGTTCGTAGATGACCTCCTCGCTAACTCGCGCCAACTTCGCCGGGATCGTGCGAGTCCAAATCAGTCCCACGATGCCGCTGACAAAAGTAGCGCCGTAGAGTACTGCGATTGTTGATTCCAGGAAACCCGTCGGCAGCCGCCAGTCGACGTGCAAGCCAAACAGAACAGCGGTTCCCAATGCTACATAAACATGAGCCTGCAGCCAATCAGACGAACTGGCCCAGGGCAGTACAGGAAGCTTCTTGCGAATATTGTAGAGTGCTAGGAAAAACAGCGTCGCCAATAGGACATAGCCAGTACCGAACGACGAGTGCCCCAGCGTCCATTTCTGTTGCAGAGTCCAATAGACTAGCAACGCCAACACGACAACCATCAATGTTGCGCTGTACAGTCTCCGACTGACAAACGACTTCATAGCATTCAACTCGTGACGGCCTGAGCAATACGACTGGGGTCCTAATCCGACTAGACAGTCATATTCCCAGCCCTCGATTCCCCAGCCTAACCTCTCCGACGATGCCTGCGAAGTGCAGCAGCCGCAACTTCACTCGCCTACCGGCTCATCCAATGCGAAAGTTCGCCTAAGTTACCTAAGTCCATACGCACCAGTGCGTCGTGAGGGCATGCGTGCTGACAAGCAGGGCCCATCGGTTGGTCGACACAGAGATCGCATTTCGTCGCCTTGTGGATCGGTTGCTGGGTAACCTCGTCAAACATGATTGCTCCGCCCGCGTCGCGAGCCTCGACCATACGCACATTGCCGTACGGACAACTCTCCGCACAAGTGCTGCAGCCAATACACGTCAGATCGTTGATCTCTACCACTCCGGTGGCCATATCCCGGCCAATCGCACCGGTCGGACAGCCGATCATGCACACGGGGTCGACGCAATGCATGCAGGCATGGGCAACCATGGTCGACCCATGACGAGGCCCATGCCGGATAAACCGTGGATTGTTGTTATGCGTGGCAGCGCAAGCGCGTACACAATCGTCGCATCGCGTGCATCGATCTAGATCGACCAGCATCGCCTGAGCGCCATTGATAAATCGCCGTTCTACCAAGAACTCCAACAGCGGTGTCTCTACCTGAGTCTGCTCGCCGCCCAACGTCTTTCCAGGCTGGCTGCAAAAATGCTTGGTGCAATAAAGTGCATGCTTTTTGGCTGCTTCGGCAAGCAAGTGCTCCGGAAGATTGCAATACACATGGTCTCGCATCACCTCCTGAGGAATCCGCAAGACGTCCACATGGCCTAACGCACGCAACGAGGCTTTCGCCCGCACTGGCTCTTCGACGGCTACCTGCTCGATCGACTCGCCAAGTCCAAAAACTTGTCCCTTTCCTAAGTAGGCAATCGTGCGATGGCCGTTTCCGAAATGGTGGCTCAGCCGCGCAAAACCCGAGCGAATCAGCACCAGCCCTTCACAAGGCGATCCTTCTTCGACAATCAGCGGTTCGCTCGCAAAGGCATCGGCAGCCGGTTTCGACGTGTAGGGCTCATACGTATCTTGCCACTGAAAATCGCCATGCGTTTCGAATCGCACTGCCGCGGCAACCGCCTCCAGATGTTCTGTTGGCAACTGAGCGAGCAGTGGAGTTTCACGCAAATGGACCCGTAAACTGTTGTCCCGATAAAGCCGTTCAATGTGCTGCCGCAATGCGTCGGTACGGCGCATCAGGTCTCGCAATCCTTGCCAACGCAACTCCAGGAGTACCGCTTCGCCGTCGGCCAACACGGTTGCCGTGCGCGGCGAACGTGTCAGCGCAGCCAGTTCGCCAAAAAACTCGCCTGCATGCAGCACTACGCTCCGCGAGTTCTCCAGCAGTCGCGGAACGTCCTGCACAAACACTCGTGTTTCAGCAAGTTCGTCGACCTCGTGGCTATCGTTGGATACCAGGTCGCTTTCAAAAGCCACCTGGTTGCGGACTTCGGGCAAGCTGGGATTGCGCCACTGCCGCAGCATCGACTTCAGAAAACCCGGCTTCGTCTGTGCCGGACGCCCCAACACTTCCTCAGGCAGGCCGGCGAGCACCACTCTCGCTCTTCCCTGCAGAACAAGAAAAGCGCTGCTGCCATAATCATTCTCACGAACGATGATCGCTCCATCAGGATAGTAATTTACACGCGCGTCGTTCTTCAGAATTCCTCGCAGCGGCAGCGTGGCAGGAAACCGCTCGGCATCGATGCTCCGAAATGGCTCGATCTGGAGTAGCTTATCGACATCTTCCTCGCGCATGGCATCCCCAAAGGGAACATCCCATCGCCGAGGCCGATTCGCTATCACTTCCATTTGCGGCATGTCAAGTACTACTCGCAAGGGCAACTGAGGAAAGAGTCATTTTAAATTGCAGAGTTCGCATCCTCACTTTCGGTATTTATCTGGCGTAGGCAACAGCGAGTCGAGTGGCGCCAGTTCGTCGCCGTTGGCCGATTTGGCAAAGTCGCTGGTCGCCTGGCCGATGAGATCTGCCGCTGCTGCAAGCTCCTCGCCCCGGTCGAGCTTCAACGGCTCAGACAGCGCGGCCGCGAGAGCTCGCTTGATATTTGGATCGTCGACCAGTTGGTCAATGTCATACAGCTTCTGCTTCAGGCGAGCGGCTCGTTGGGCCGACGTGATGCCAAAGGTTGCTTTCGCGGTCGCCTTCGCGGTCGCCCGAAAACTCGCTTCCAGATCCGCCATCACTCCAACCACGTACATCACCCGCAGTTGGGCCGGGTTCAAACTGGCATTGTCGGTCCCATTGGTCCGCAAAAAGTTATGCCGCACCATTCCCTGCGACCAACTCACGAGTTCAAACTCGAGACTTCCGGCCGTGTGGCCGCCGACATTCACCAGCTCTTCGTTGGGCGTTGTATGACATGCAAGACACTGACGTGCTACGAGATACAAGTTCGCCGGATTGTTCATCCCTGCGGCAACGCTCGACTCGATACGCTCCTGCCGATGCTCTGCCGACTCACCTTCTTTGGTCGCGGCGGGCCCCCCATAGTCATTGTGCAATGCCAGCCAGTCTTTTGCCGCTCCATGGCACGACTCGCATGACACTCCGGCGACGATTCGCTCCCGTTCGTCGACCTGTTGGCGAGTGTAATGGCAACCCACGCACGTGTCGTTCCGCTTGATGCTCTTCAGCCCTAACTTCTCTACGATTGCTTTTGCTTCGGGCTTGCGATGCAGTGTTTCAAAAGTGGCATAGTGAGGCGTGAGCTTCCACTGATTCAATTCCTTCTCGTGGCATTTGGCACAGGACTCCGCACCGAGCACGTTGGCAGGATCGCAACGAATCTCAGGGTGCTCGGTCACTTCTTCGGCCAGGCACTTCATGCCTGACGACGGCGCCACGAGCCAGCACACCATTACAGCTTCCAATAGATACGACAGGTTTCTTTGCATAACTTTCAAACCAACTTCCTTCAAAGATCCATTGCCGCGTTTACCGTCTAGCGGCATTCATACCTAGGCCTCGAGTACTACATCTCCTTCGGGCACAGCAATGCAGGTGAGGCAATGGTTGTCGTCGATAGGCAAACCTGGCTTCTTGACATGCGTCACACTGCCTTTGCTGACATTGACCAGGCACTGGCCACAATTGCCGGCCCGACAACCCGAATCGAGCACGATCCCCCGACTTTCGGCAAACTCCAGCAACGAGGCGTGCTCGCCTGTCCACGTATGCTGTTGGTCGGTCAGCGAAAAACCTACTTCACAAGGCCCCGCTTCCAGCTTCGGCTGGCGACCCACTCGAACACTTGCCGGACCAAAGGCCTCAAAATGAATGTGCGATTCGGGTACCCCCCACTCAAGCAATGCCGGCACCAGACTCTCCATCATCGCCGCCGGTCCGCAAACATAGAATCGAAAATTACTGGAAGGCAGCACTTGGCGCAGCCGCGCTACGTCCACGTGACCGCGATGGTCGTAGTCTCGCCCTAACGCGTCGGCAGGGGTTGGTCGCGAGTAGCTTAGATCAAGCTGCAAACCCTCGTGCTCCGATAGCGAGTGAAACAACTCACGAAACGGATGTTCGCGACTATTTCGAAAGCCCGCAAACACGTAGACCTTGCGCTGACTCTGCTGCCGGACGATCGAATTGGCCATGCTCACGATCGGCGTAATCCCAATCCCGCCGCCGATAAGCACAACCGGCCCGTCGTCAGTCGGATCGAGAAAAAAAGCCCCCTGGGGCGCCTGGACCTCAAGCGTTGAGCCGACGTGGATACGTTCGTGAAAAAAATTACTCCCCTGCCCTGGAGGCAGCGCCGATTGCAAATCCGGTGGCCCCTGTCGTTTGACCGTCACGCGGTAGTAATCTTCTCGCGACCTTTCCGACAACGAGTAGCACCGCACCAATGATCGTCGC
This sequence comes from Planctomycetales bacterium, assembly GCA_020427155.1. GTDB lineage: Bacteria > Planctomycetota > Planctomycetia > Pirellulales > Lacipirellulaceae > Bythopirellula. The sequence continues at coordinate 42,864 of JAGQOW010000021.1, forward strand.
CGAGGGTCGGTCGGCAAATGGAACGTCAGGTACTGGCCTGGCTCAAATCGCGGCAAGGCCCGGCCGTCGGCCGGCGTAAGATAATACGACTTGCAGTCAACCGATTCATCCACAACCGCTGAAACGCGAAACATCCTTGTGCCTGTCCAAGCTTTCAGTGCTGGCTGCGCCGCGCGGGCCCATTGAAAGGCTGCTTGCAGCTGCTGGTCAAAGTGCGCATGTCTCGCCTCATACCGACGACGCGAGGCCCGAATTCGACGACGACGCACAACCACGGCTCCCAGGGCCTGCAGCCCCGAGGCCCCCAACAAGACAGCTCCCGAGGTCATCCCCAGCGATTGCCAGTCCACAATTCATCCCTGCCCGAACAAGCCTGTTTCGTGAGAATCGATCCCACCCAGCGGAGGCATTATTTCGCATCGTCCATCTTGTGTCGATAACAGATAGCTCAGCTAGTGATAGCATCCGGATATCGCGATTCTGCCGAACGCACAGGGCCCCGACCGCCATCCTGTGAGCTACGCTCTGATAGGGCTCTTCCGCAGCTCGATGGTTTCAGAAACTCCGCTAAGAATGGCGCCCCATGATCGATGTCAACCGTTGCGATATGACGCAATCGATGGTCCCGCTACTGCCTAGCGAGTTGTTTGAGTTCCTTGAGAGCGAAAACTCCAACGACGACGCGTGCAGTGGGCCTGCCCCCGAAACCGTCGCCAAATGGTTGAGCAACACCGGGCAACTCCATCGAGCGGCAGCAGGTTCTCCCGAATTCTACGCCGACGCCGCGCGCTTTGCTGTCGATACCGTCGGTCTCGACGCTGCCTGGGTGCTTTCACTCATGGATAACGATTGGCGAATCGTCGGCGCCTGTTTGCCTCGCTCCGATTTCGGAATCTCGTTCAATCGCGCCGCGCTGCGGCTCCTCGAGCAACAACATATCACCTGGTATCAATCGAACACCAAAGACAGCCATCCTGCTCTTGTCGTCGCTCCAGTGCTCGATCTTCATAAAAACCTGACTGCTGCTGTCTACGGCGTTCGCCACACCGTAGGCGAAAACCGCCGCCGGGGCATCCGGCCGCTCGAAGCGCGACTCGTTCAGCTACTCGCCGATTCGGTAGCCGTAGGCATTGCCAGACTCGAACGCGAAACCGAAACCGCCCGCTCACGAGTCTTACTCGAACAAGCTTTTTCTCCAAAGGTCGCCGACTATCTTCAACAGCATCCCGAGAGCCTCACGGGACAATTGAAAGAAGTCACTCTACTGTTTGCCGACCTGCGCGGCTTTACCTCGTTAGCCGAGAGGATCTCGCCTGACGAATGTTACCGATTACTCGGCGATGTCATGGAATCGCTCACTCAAATCGTCATGAAACACGGAGGGGTCGTTGTCGACTATTACGGCGATGGCTTACTCGCACTCTGGAACGCCCCGCTAGAGCAAACTTATCATCCTGATCTCGCCTGCACGGCCGCGCTACAGTTGCTCGAAGCAGTTCCCGGCCTTACCCTCAAGTGGCAGCCTCAGCTGAACGCTCCGCTGGAATTGGGCATCGGCATCCATACTGGGCCCGCCCATGTCGGCAACGCCGGCACTCGCAGCCGATTGAAATATGGTCCCCGCGGCAATACCGTCAACATCGCCAGCCGCGTGCAGGCGGCATCCAAGCAACTCCAACTGCCGCTAGTTATCACTTCTGCAACACAGGCTCAATTGACCGAAAAGTTCTTCTCGCTACGAACTTGCACAGCCAAGTTGCCTGGACTCGAACAGCCGATCGACCTGTACACAGTCTACTCTGCTTCGACTGCCCAGCGCATGATGTCGAACCTCGATCAATACGTTCACGCCCTGGAGCTTTTTGAAGCAGGCAACCTCGAATCCGCTGAGAAGTTATTACGCGATCTAGCAGAGACGGGTCACAATACGCCTGCACACTTTCTGGCGAACTACACAGCCGCTCAACTCAATGGCAACCAAGGCCGCCGAGCCGTTGACAAATACGCAGTCCAACAGGGCTCCGTCATCGAGATCCTGGGGAAATGATCGCCTGCCCAATGCGATCGCCAAGAGCCATGCCGTTCCGCGGCCCCAGGCGACTCTTCTACGGCGCCCTTTTCTCCGGTCCGTTTGCATGAGGCAACGGCAACCCGTCGGCCATATCATTCGCCTCGCGCGTAGCTGGCAACCAACTCGCACCGGGCAGCATCAACATGCGCACCAGTTGGCCAATCGGCAAGTCGCGATAGCTCGGCTGCATCAGTACCGGTTGCCCCCCCATTGCCAGCAAGCAGCCCGACACAGACTTCTCGCCCATTTCGCACATCCCCGAAATTGTGATTCCCGCGCTGTCGATCTGAAAACCGCACGCTAGCTGGTCGAACGAAACCATTTCGTCGGCCGCAACCTTGCTGGCAGCAACTCGCTCACCAAGCGGGCAAAACATCTGCTCAGTTAGCCCCAACAGCAACGATCCGCTGATTGCTCCAGCCGCTGCTCGCAACTGGCCTTTTGCCATCTCGACGCGCTGATCTCGCCACCGCAGATTCTCTAACGTCAAATCGGCCGTGCCCTGCAAGCGATGCGGCCCCGCCGAACCGATCCATTGCCCCAACTCGACTCCCTCAACTCGCCCGTGGACGCTGCCGACAAGTTCTTGCGAATGGCTTTCTATCTGCAACATCCCTGCAAACTGGGCACTAGCACATCGTTCGAGACCCGGCGCCACGCCAGCCAGCAGCCAGGCAGGCAATCGATTGGCTCGCGTGTCCAGGTTGGCCGCCGTCAACCACTCTGCCTGACCCGAATCTTGCTCGATCGTCAGCTGAATCAACGACGACGGCTCACCCTGCCCTGCCTGCAATACAATCCGCTTGAGAGTGCCGCCTTGAGATTCGCTTTGCAGACGAACGTCAGTGAGTTCAAACACCTCTCCATTTGCGCCAACAAAGCTGACAATGCCTGCATGAAGCTGCAATCGGGGGCTGTCGACCGTGGTCAACCACGTGGCAATCGCTGTCGCTAGCGTGCGAATCTCTTTCACCGATATCTCGATCCGGTCGGCGGTAAAAGTCTTCGATCGCCAGCCGGCGATACGCAGCGAATCAATCGACCCCAAAGAGACTTCCGACCGCAAATCGTCAAACCGAACGTCGACGAACTGAGCGACGCCTGGCGTCAGAGATCGCACTTCGTCGACCGTTGCCCGGACATGCAATTGCTGCTGCAACGCGCGCTGCCAATCGCCCTCGCGCCAAGGGCGTTGGTGATAGGCAATCCAGCCAATCGTACACAACGTTGGCAGCACGCAGCCAACTACAAAAGCAGTGCGGCAAACCCGTCGTTGAGTTTTCTCATGCAATGAGAACATCCATGGTCTCATCGTTCGGTCAATTGATCTAACGAACAAACTTCGCGCAAGTGCTCCCCTTCCACTTTCCGCTTTCGGCTCTCCCCTCTCCGTCTTACTTTTCCGCTGCCATCTCCAAAAACATCTTGTATCGCGCCTGCATCTCCATCAGGCTGTCGCCGCCGAACTTGTCAATCAGGGCACGCGCCACCTCAAAGGCGACGACCGCCTCGATGATCACGCTTGCAGCCGAGACGGCGCATACATCGCTCCGCTCGTAGCTCGCTTCTTCCGACTCTTTAGTCTCGATATTCACCGAGGCAAGTGGTTTGGCCAGCGTGCTGATCGGCTTCTTGGCGGCCCGTATCACGATCGGCTGGCCATTGGTCATGCCCGCTTCGATTCCGCCGGCATTATTGGTCGGTCGCTCGTAGCCTAACGTCGGCCCCTTGCGCCGACTCTTGTCGTAGTGAATTGGGTCGTGCACTTGCGAACCTGGCCGGCGTGCCGCTTCGAAGCCAAGGCCTATCTCAACTCCCTTGATCGCCTGCACCGCCATCACCGCCTGGGCTAACCGACCGTCGAGTTTCGTATCCCACTGCGCATGTGTGCCCAAACCAAACGGCACGCCCTCCACTCGCACCTCGAGTACACCGCCTAGCGTATCGCCCTCTTTGCCTGTCTTATCTATCAGTTCCTTGATCGCCGCATCGCGATCCAAGTTCAATCCGTAGATCTCGCTCTTATCTCGAATCGCCCGTAATTCTTCCAATGTGCCTTCCACCGGTTCGATCACTTCGCCACCCAGTTCGGCCACATAGCCAAACACCGTGATGTCAAACTCGGCAAGCAACTGTTTGGCCAAAGCCCCTGCGGCCACACGGACCGCCGTCTCGCGAGCCGAGGCTCTTTCCAGCACGCCGCGGATGCTGCCGAGATACTTCATCGCACCAGTCAGGTCGCCATGCCCCGGGCGAGGTCGCGACAGATCGTCCAGACGCTCCAGCTTGTAATCGCGATTGATCACTTCCAGAGCAATCGGGCTGCCCAGCGTCGCCCCTTTCCAGATACCGGTGCGGATGTCGACCTTGTCGGTTTCAATGCGTTGCCGACCTCCCCGTCCATACCCGCCCTGACGACGGCGCAGTTCGACGTCGATCGCATCGGTATCAATCGTTACCCCCGCAGGAAAACCATCGACCAACGCAATCAAGGCCTTGCCATGAGATTCTCCAGCGGTCCAGTATCGCAGCATAGTTTTCGGTACTTAGGCGTTCAGCGAGATGGGTTTTGCCAGCGGAAGAGTAGGCACCAGCGGCCCGGCCTGCAAGGCGAGCAAACAGGCCATTCTACACTGACCAAACCAGGAAAGATAGGCAAGCAAGCATCCGAAAGCGGGCCCAGGTCGAGCAGCCACCCCGCGATTCTCGCGAGGCTCAGCTACGGCTACGCCAAGCACCACAAGCTATCACGATCGGGCTCGTCGTACCGTCGCGCGGTTAGCTGACCACTACTTCCAAGGGAACGGCGCCCCGGTAATCAGCTCGCACGCTTCGATGTACTTCTCGCGCGTGCGCTCCACCACGTCTGGCGGCAACTCCGGCGGCTCGCTGTTTTTGTCCCAGTCGCTCGCGCTCAGCCAATCGCGGACAAACTGTTTGTCGTACGACGGCTGGCTATGTCCCGGCTCGTACAGATCGGCCGGCCAAAACCGCGAGCTATCGGGCGTCATCGCTTCGTCGATGAGAATCAGTTCGCCATCGACCTGGCCAAACTCGAACTTGGTGTCCGCCAATAGGATCCCCACATTCTGCGCATGCTCAGCCCCGCGCTGGTAGATCTCGATACTTCGCCGCCGCAATTCCTCGGCAAGCTCGGCGCCGACCTCCTGGCACATTCGCGCAAACGAAATGTTTTCGTCGTGGTCGCCCATCTCAGCTTTAGTGGCCGGCGTAAAAATCGGCTCCGGCAGACGGTCGCTCTCTTGCAAACCAGCAGGCAGCGGCACACCGCAAACGGTGCCATCGGCCTGGTACTCCTTCCAGCCCGAACCGGCAAGATAGCCGCGCACCACACACTCGATGGGCACCACCGCGGTCTTACGAACTAACACTGCCCGACCCACCAGCGGCTCGAGATCGATCCCGGCAGGCAAGCTCATCTGCGTAACATCGGTCTCCAGCAGATGATTGGGAACGTCAACCTTCTCGAACCAAAAATTGCTGACCTGCGTCAGCACCCGACCCTTGTCAGGAATCCCCGTCGGCAAGACCCAGTCGAACGCACTAATCCGATCGCTGCTAACCAGCAACAACTGCTCGCCCAAATCGTAGACATCGCGCACCTTCCCCCGCTTCAACGGCAAGTCGGGCAATTCAGTTTCGAGCAACGGCAAACCAGGCATGCAAGTCTTCCTTCAGTGTCGGAATGGCGATTCTCTCTGCTGAGAATATACCGCAGCACTACCCCAACGGGCAGCCCCCTAACCACACGCTAAGTAACCTTAAGACGTAAGAAGGCGACGCTGGGCCCATAGCAACAGAAGACTCAAGTTCAAACAAATCCTTCAGCTGCTGTATCGCTGTAGTCCAACTACCGGCTACTCCTGCCTGCCATTGGAATCTTGATTGCGAATCCACCCTTCTAGTCGTATCAGTGGGTAAAACATGACCGAAAACAGTAGCAGAACCCAATACATCGACAGCGACCAAAAAAGAATGAATTTCCAGGTGAGAAACGAGGCAAACGTGTACTTACTACTGATCAGCCCAACGAGCACTAGGGGCGGAAGCAGATGCAGTACTGGATTCCGCTGAAAAAAGATTACGACAATGAGAAATGGGTCTACGATCCACCGCTTCCATTTGGGAAGTCTGATTCGCCAATCAGCTAACTGTTCCAATCGAAACACTTGCCAACCGTTCTGAAAAGCGAATAGGACAAGAGAACCCACAATGAGAGTGAAGCGCAGCAGGTAGGATAGGTGCTTGCACCCATCTTGAACTTTTGCCTCATTCTACGGTCATTCTATTCAAACTGATTCCATTCGTCACCATACCACTGGCCGGCAGCCCCCCAATCCTGGGCGTATTTGCTACGCCGGACATAGCGGTGAAACGATGACCACGGCCACTCGCTCACACGCTCCACCAAACCATGCTTTAAGGGTTTAACATGTAAGTAGTCGAGACACCGCTTTGCGTCGTCTTCGTCGCGACACGTATGCTCAAAAAAACTGCGTTGCCAAACTCCATGCTCCCCTTTGATTTCTCTGCTGACTGACTGGGACGCCTCACGCCCCCCTGGAGAAGCCAATCTCTGGTAAAGAGGGTCTTGATTTGCCGCCACCGGGTTGAGTAAATCTCGTCGTCTGGTGGCAATGTCCAAATCGTGTGAAGTTGATCGGGCAGTAAGACGATTGCATCCAATGCGAATGGCCGACGACGATGCAGGTCCTGAATCGCGTTCTGTAGGGCTTCCCGTGCAAGGAGGGACGTCATAATCGGACGCCTGCGATAGGTGATGACGATGAAAAAGACGGTGCCGCCCTCAACATAATTGCGTCGATAGTTTGTCATGGCCGCTGACGAAACTGAAAAGATGGGTGCGAGCACGCCAGCCACCAGTCTGTCTGCACCTGATACCAACGGCTGGGGCTAGGCTATCAACTCGCTTCACACCTTTCAGAAATCACACATCCGACATGAGTCCTCGACCCTTGCCTCCTGCCTCCTGCCCCTCTCGACTCCCCCGCTGCCTCGATTGTTGGTAGACTGGAAGCCTAACCAACGAGTGCCGGCATGCAGGGGGCAACGGTGATCGTCAGCCAGTTCAAGGAACCTCCGCCATGGGACAGATGCGATTTCGCGTACACGACCGCAATCGCATCGCCCCCGACGCGCTGCAGCGCGTCTATGTCACCGGCGCGGAAGAGATTCCCTGGACCACTCGCGCCAGCTGGGACGGCGACCAGCTAGTCGTCGAACGCTCGGTCAACGACTCGGGCAATGTCTCGGTACCCTGGCTCGTGGAACCCCAACGGCAGTGCATTCTCACAACCTCGACGCTCATGGAGCGCACCCGACCCTATCTGCTCGAAGTGGAACTGGCCCGGGGGCTGATCCAGCGAATACGTAGCCGGTTGGCGATTTGGCAATGGCTCGGCCTGGAAGTCTCGCCTGAGTTGGAAGAACGATTGCAGACCGCCACGCGCGAATTTGCCCTGGCCGCGACAACCCAAGCCGAACCCGCTGAATCTGCCACCTCTGCCATCCGCGCCATTTCCCAGGCGTTCGCCGTAGGGGAAGACCTGGCGGCCGACTACGCGCGACAAGCCATCAAAGCGCGCCAGAAACAGGCGCCGATTTCCACGCTGCTCGGCGTTTCGCTAGGTCCCGATACGCCCGACGTCGCGATGCGGCGAAAACTGAT
>JAGQOW010000228.1 GCA_020427155.1 Planctomycetales bacterium
GGACTTGTTCCCATGAACCGCTGTAATGCTTCGAGGCTGGTGTAACGTACTCCTCCCAGCAGAGCTGAGTCGAGCACCTTACCCCGGGCACCCTTGAGTACCCAGCGGTAAACGGTCGACATGTGGAGTTTCTTGCCACGGCGGGGCGGAATGAAATCGGGTACTTGACTGATGGCGACGAGTTGCTCGCCGTCGAGAGTTGGTTTTTGCATCGGTAATTCCAGTTAGGGATTAAGGTGATTGTTGTATTGGGCAGGTAGGATTAGAAGTTGATGGGACTAGTCGTAGCCGGTGAGGGTTTCGACGGTGATTTTGTCGATCGAAGGGCTGGTCTCGGGGCGGTCAAAGGTGCGTGGTCCCAATTCGGTGAGTGATTTGAGTTTCCCAGCAGCGATCAGTTCGGCGAGTTCCGTGAGGTTGCGTCCGGCAATCGAGATCAACATCTTTTCCATGCCCAAGAGGCCGAGTTGTAGGTACCCGGCGTCTCGAAGCCTAATCTCACGCAGGTCGCAGTAGGCGTAACTGGTTGTGCGGCCATCGCAGAACCTCACCTGAAACATCAGCGGTGTCGGCTCACTCGGGGATACGCGTTTCCACGGCAAATCGTCTGGAGACTGGATCGATCGAACCGTATCCACGCGGTTCTCGTTCGAGGGAAAAGGCAAGCTACCACCCATGCTCAACTCCTCCCCAGTTTTGGTGCGTGTTGTTTTTGAGTGAGCAATGAGGAGAACCCATTTTGCTGAGTACTCTTGCCACTTCGTCCTGAATTGTGCTGTTGCCACCACTCGCGGGACCGCTTGAGGGTAGACCGCCGCCGCTTGGCGCTTTGGGACGCACGCAGCGGCAGTCTCTGTTGCAAGGCTTGTTGTTGAGTTACCTGCCCGTCTTTGACCATTTCTGTGGCGGAGAGCTGCTGACCGCTCCCCTGGATCGCCCGACGCACCGCAGCTTTGTCGTCGACATAAAGTGTGATATCGTCTTTCCCTCGCGAGGCAGTAACGTAGAGCTGCTTGGCGTTGATGGCCGGCAGAGACTGCGAACCCATCGCCGCGATCGCTTTCTTGGCGTCCTTGCCCTGGGCTGTCTGGCTAGTGATCACGAAGCCGTAGTCAAGGTGCCCATAATCCTTCGCGACCGTCATGCCACTCTTGAGTTTCAGGTTGCCTTTCTTATCGAACCCGGCGACCTCGTCGATGCGGCCGTTGCTGATCCGTTGCTTGTTGTCAATGCCCGTACCACCAAGGCTAAAGCGGACCTTGTCGCCGACGGCTAAGCCGAGCTTCTCTTCGCGATAGACGTCAAATCGATCCGGCGTATCGATCGGGATTGGTTTCGTCGGTCCCCCTTGAAGAGGCTCGAGAGCTGCCTGCCCTTGCTTGTCGATCGTGACCCGATACCTCTCCCCGCGGACATAGCCTCCTTTGACGTTCTGATGAAATTGCACAACTAAATCGGGCTGGTGGTAGATCTCGTGAACACGACGCTCAGCATCAGTCAGGCTTAGAGACTTCAGTTGCATCAATTCGCGTTCTTCTTCTCCTATTGCCCCCTGCTCCCGTAATCCATCGCGGATGTGACGCGTTACAGCATTCCCTTCGGCGTGCGTCGGAGAGACTACCAAGGGAGCCTCGTTACCGCTCGCTTTCAAATACTCTTGGGCGAGCATCGCGTGGCGGTCGTCGGCGGAAACCTCTTTGACCTTGCCGAGCTTGTCTAACAGGTCAAACCCGGCGACAAGCCCGGTGAGGTTCCGCTTCCTATCGACAATCTCGTCGCCACGGCTGATCATTTCGATCGCCTCTTTGTAGCGACCCTTTTGACGTTGGATCTGCTCCACGCGAGCGACACTTAGCCCTGCCTCTTGCTGTAGCAGACGTGCCGCTTCGCCGCGACGAGGGCTGGAGTGCTGACGCGTGTCGCCTGATACGACCACCCGAGCGTTCTGTGCTTTTGCGATATCGAAGACGCCCAGCATCGAACGCGTGTCTAAGAGCCCTACTTCGTCAACCCAAAGCACCTGGTCCTTTAGCTTCGTGTGTAGTTTTTTGTTGCGCAAAAGGTGTTCCACGGTTTGCGCTTGCTCGAAGCCCTTCTCTTCCAAGACCTCTTTGGCGCCGGTGCTGGGTGCGAAGACGAAGAGCTGTTTACCGCATCCGGCGATCGCTTCGGCCGCTTCTTGCATCAGCGAGCTCTTACCGGTTCCCGCCCCTCCCATCACGCCCGTTACCGCATCACGACTATTTAATACGTGACGGACCGCTTCTTTTTGCTGTTCGTTGAGCCATTCTCGCTGGAAGTGGTGATCTTTTTTCGCAATCGGTCGCCGTGTGCCACGACCCTCGCGGACGTAGGCGATCATCCGCTCCTCAGACTGCAAGACTTCCGGGGTCGTCACGTACTGCCTCTTCGCTCCACGGATATCGAGTTCCCCTTGGATGATCTCTTCGCGGTCGAGCGCCTGGCTCACTTCTTCGGGAGAGAGTGTTAAACCTCTTTCTAAAGCGGTAGCGATAACCGTTTGTTTTTCCACCGTCGATTGCCGGTAGAGGTGGTGGTCCAAAGCGTATTGCAGGGCAGCACGAGTTCTTTCGGTGCGTGCTGCTTCTGCCTCTCTTCCTATCGCCCCTCGCCCGAGCTGCTCGAGTGTGGTGCGCTCTTCCGGCGTCAGCCTCGCTTGCCACTGTTCGCGAAGCTGCTCGATCGACGCCCCTTTGTCTTTCTTCTCTCGGGTACGAACGCCTAGTGTCGCTTTGGTGGCTTCGTCCGTAATGCCATGTTCCAAGGCATACGCTTCTACCTGCTTCGTACGATTGGAAAATGTTTCGATTGTGGTGCGGCTAATCCCGGCGATCTCCCAGCCCTGCTTCCTCTTGCCCCCCTGCGTGTACTCGGTCGCCTCGACGGAGTAGCCTAGTTGGTTCAGTTTGCCAGCCAGGCGAGCTTCAAATGCGGCTTGGAGATAGGGGCGACTACGGACGATCTCTTCCATTTCAGCGGCGTAGTGTTTGCCTTCGTCGTACGTCCAGTTGAGACAGAAGGCATGGATGTGCAGGTGGGGATCTGTCTTGCCTTCCACCGGACGCGATGTCTTGTGCAAAAAGTCGGCATAGATCAGTTTGCCGGTTCGTTTGCGGTCTTTGGTGGCCGCTTTGCCTCCGTCACGTACCCGGCGGCACATTAGGGGTTCCACATCGCGTGCCATCGTTTCGTGAACCGCTTCCCTAAGCGCTTCGAGTATCCTCTCGTCTTTCTTCACCGCCCAAGCGATCGAGACGCTTTTCGGAACCGAGTACGTAAAGTCGACGCCGGGACGGCGATCTTTGCGAAGCCGCTGCACTAGCTTCTTGCCCGTGGTGGGGTGCAGCCCCGCTAGCAAGTTGCTGAACTCTTCACGGGTGACGGTGGCTCCTTCTTCCAGGCCAAGCAACTCGGCCCCCAGGCCCCGCCAGGCGCCATTGACTTCCTGACCGAGGTAGTAGTCACCTTGGGTGAGCACTTTGTCAAAGTACTTGAGGGTTCCGGTGATGCTCTTGGCTTGAGTGGCAATCAACATGGGACTACTAAGTGGTAAAAATGTGGTTTAGCAACGGTTTGGTAAATGGGTAGCCGTGGTAAGCGTTTGGGGGTCGTTTGTGCTCTCGGCTATTTGAGTTGATGGGGTGTTTTGCTGTCGGTGTTGGGTGGTGGGTGTTAGTTGGGAGGATGTATATTTTTGGGAATAGGCTCGTCTCCTAGGCGGTGCCCTAGGCAGATTCAGCCTGCCGTGATTCGACCTCATGGTTCAACCTTTCAGACCGGTGGTGGCAAAGTTGTCCCCAGCCACATTCGGTTCACGAAGTCTCGTATTCGCTTCATGCGGCTTTGCCTTTGGCTCGGTAGCCGCTATCAGCCCAACGCAGTCCGCTTGGTCGACAACAAACGGTTCCCGACCCAAGACTTCACGGCAACGGTTGGCGAATCCTTTTAAGTCCAGGCCGTGCTGTTCTTTGAGTGTTCGCTTTGCCGTAGCGAGGAGCGTTTCTTGTGGGACGCCCGGATTAGCGGTCACCAGCTTCTCAAGCACTTGTCGCACATCTTCTTGATTAACGGTGCGCGTGGCTGTCTTGCACTTCGCTCTGCGAGCTGAGCGTGAGCGCCCGCCGAGGGGACTGATCGCGGCCTCCAGCGGCTTCAAGGTGACGTCGATCTCGTCGATCCGCTCTACCAGTCGCTGCTTCTCTTCCCGCAGCGGCAGAACGATCGCTTCGAGGGCTTCTTTACCAGCTTCAATGGGATTCATCTTCGTGTTCTCCATGGTTAAGGTCTTGTGGTGATAGGTGACTGCTTCGCCGTCATGCCTATTCTTCGCTGGCTTCGTTGCTGCGCGGACGGTAGCCGCTTGGCAAGTCAGGCAGCCAAGTATCTACGTCGGTCAAACCAGCTAACTCTTCGCGGCAGCCAGCGTAGGCATAGGCGATAACCGCTTCG
>JAGQOW010000229.1 GCA_020427155.1 Planctomycetales bacterium
AACCAATCGTGGGAATCTTGGACATACTCGACAGAATCCAACGACTCGCTTTCTACAGCAGGCGCCGGGATCGATTCTAGTTTTTTACGTCCGTCGAGTATCACCAGTGCATCCGGCCCTCGGTTGTGCTGACCACGCAGCGGAAGGGCCCGCCAGCCAAAAAGCTTGTCCTGCGGCGTATTTTGGTCTTCTCCATCCTCGTTGGTGAGCCCCAGCCTGTCGTTCACCTGAGCGAGCTGACCGTATTCTCTTCCTACGTTGAACACCCACAGGTTGCCTCCTGTGCGAACCCAGCGCAGCAATTGCTCGAATCGTTCTGGCGAGTTCTTCTCCAACTGCTCGAGGTCTTCGGGAAATGCCACAACCAAATCGAGATTAGAGTAACCAAGCCAACTAGCTGGGAGCTGGGCATCGACAGCCGCGAGCGCCTCGATCTTGTCGCCGGAAAACCGCTGCAAGCTCTGATCGGGTTGTGCTCCAATCGCCCAGGTCGGCAAGGCCAATGCCGAATACTGGTGACCGCCCACGTTGGATTGCCCAAAGCCGATTCCCGAGAGCATTAACTCTTCATCTTTCTTGCCATCCACCCATACTTCCCAGCCACAGCCTTGCCAATCAACATACTGTGGTACGAGCAAGGTCACGGTCGCGCTGCTTGTCCCCTGCAAAAGTTCTGCATCCTGCTCTACGAGAATCGAGCGAGTTTGACTTCTCCAATGCCCTGCCCGAAAGCGTACCGTGATCTGCACGTCTCCTGTTACAGGTTTAGGGGCAGAAAACGTGATTCGTACTGGCCGATAGCCTCGATCACCGACCCACGTCGAGTCGACAGATACATGCAGTCCCGACTGTCTGGAATAGGCGGGCAAATTGCCTGCTCGGTTCGATAGCGTAGGCCAATCAAAAACGGTTCCACTTACGGCCAATGCTCTCTCACCATCCTGAGACACAGTAACCAACAGGCCAAACAATGCAGCCGCGCAGGACCGCGCCACGAGAACTCTCGCAGATCTCTTCTTCGCGTCGTGGCTGCGCCAAATGATCATGTCGTTGAGTCTTGAGAAGGAATGTCAACTGCTGCCGAAACCAAATCGTCTGCGCTCGATTGCATTCCGCCCTGGCTCGTTCGCGCTGGAGCAATCTTGGCCCCGACAAGTTTTCCTAACGCTAAGACCAGCAGATAGAACATGGCATGGACTGCTAGCGTCGCCAAGATGCTAAGCACTGCCACTGTAATCACTACCGCCCAATAATCCCCCTGGTAGGCGCGCCCCATCACCAGAAAGAAGACCGCGCACACGGTAAGCAGCAGTAAAGTAGTCCGCAGCGAGAAACGTGGAATTAGCATAAAACCGATTGTCTCAAAAAACGGGTCCTCGCGGCAAGCAACACCGAGGCTGGAGGAAACCGGCTCGACGCGGTAGGCTGTAGCTTACCAGTTCAAACCTCCAGTCCATAGAAGCCAGGTTTCCGAATGGTCCGCACACGAGTCAATCTTACGCTTCGACTGACGATATGGGTATCGTTGCTAGTCCAATCTAGCCAGTCTCTGGCAGCACCGCGGTCTGAGGCCTATGTCGGCGAGCCTTTTGGCGTCGGACGCGTGACGGTCGATGTCCTGCGCGGCGAACCGGTGTTGCCTCTCAGCGACGAGCGGTTCACGGTCTTGGCTGAGGATAATCGAGCGATGTACCCCGTGCTCAAGCAGCAGCCTGCGCGCCAGATATTACAGCGTTTACTAGAAATCGAATCTCCACGGACCGTGACGATTCATTATCTCTTTCGCGGGAGCGAACCCTTCGATCTCTTTCCATTCACTCCTGTCGAACAGGCAGTACGAGTCAAACCGCAAGTCGACCCTCAATCGCATCGACGACTGTTAGACGAGTGGTGGAAGCAGTACACAGGAAACTGGCAACGATTGCAAAGCGATCCTCAGTATCCTCCCATAGCCGAGAACTTCTTGGTTGCCACTTTTGCTCGTCGCTTGAGTCTCACAGTCCCCGAATCGAGACGATCGATTCTTCCTTGGAAGAGTGAGCAGAAGACGACCGCTTTCGACTCTCTGATTGGCAGCGAGTCGCACCAGCTGGCTGTCGACCGCGAGATGCTACGGCATACCGAGCCAAGTAGTTTGGAATTGCAGGAACTCCCGCAGCCCGCGACCTGGACCGAGCCGCCGGTTGTGCAAACAGGACTCGAAGATATTGCCGTCGAACCGATAGCGGCGCATGTTCCCCACGAGTGTTTCTACATCCGATTCGGAAACTTCTCGAACTACCTCTGGTTTCGCGATCTCAATAAGAAATGGCAGGGCGATCTCGGCAACATGATATCGCGACGCGGAATCGATCGAGGCGGCTCTGAGCGAATTCAGCAGCAACTCTCGCTCCGCGATACGATGCTGGCCAAAATCATGGGTCCCCAGGTTATTGCCGACGCTGCTATCGTTGGGCTCGATCCTTACATGGCTCAAGGTGCGGCAATCGGCATTCTCTTTCAAGCTAAGAACAGTTTGCTCCTGTCTAACGATCTTACGAGCCAGCGCCGCGCCGCGCTGGATAAGTTCTCTGACGCGTCAGAAACGACGATAGAACTCGTTGGCCAAAAAGTCTCGCTGATTGCGACCCCCGACGGGCGGGTCCGCTCGTATTACGCGCAGACAGGTGACTTTCACTTTGTCAGCTCCTCACGGTCGCTTGCCCAGCGATTCCTAGAAGCAGGGCAGGGCACTGGAGCCTTGGCCTCGCTACCCAGCTTCCGAGATGCTCGCCGAGAGTTACCTGTCGATCGTGAAGACAACCTGTTTGCCTTCGTTTCCGAGAAGTTCTTCCAGAACCTCTGTAGCCCGCATTACTGGGTTGAAAGTCAACGACGCCTACGCTCTACCCGCGAGTCCCATCTTCTCGAACTCGCTCGCCAAGTGGCCCTCACCGAGGGCATCGCGGCCACGACCAGTGAGGAACTCGTCGCCGCTGGGGTTTTGCCCGCCGGCTTTGCCAGACGCGGTGACCAAAGCGAATTGATTCCGTCTGAATCAGGATGGATAGATTCGCATCGCGGCGCGCCGGGATTCTTCCTTTCCGTAGCCGATGCACCTCTAGATCAAGTCACCGTCGCTGAAGCAGAGGCCTACGCCCAATTCCTCGGAAGTTTTCGAGCCGACATCGGACAAATGCCCCCGCTTGCTGTGGGCGTCAAACGAATCAGTAAGGCGAATGGTTCGGGCGAGACAATGGCCATCGACGCAGTGCTCACACCTATTGCCGGATTGAATATCGACCAATTCAAGGAGTCGCTCGGCCCTCCGTGCGACTCCCAATTGGCGCCAGTCGCAGGAGATGTCGTTTCCGTCCAGGCGGCGGTCAACCTCTCTGTACCCCTGATCGGTGGAGAAAAAGAGCCGCATCTACTGTTTGGCGCTTTGCAAGACTTTCGTTCTCCGTTAGTCGTGAACAGCGGCGAGGTCGCACCTGGTGCGCCTCCCGCCGAACTGGTCCGCGGTTACTTGGGAGCGTGGCCTCGCCCGGGCTTGCTGCAGATGTTCGCTGGTTCGTCTACTGCTCAAGATAGCCAAATTCACCAGGCAGGAGGGCAGTTGTGGCAAGCTCAGAAGGATGAGTTCTTGCTGTTATCCTTCAAGCCCGAGGTGGTCGAGCAAGTCCTGCCTCAACTTGCATTTGAGCCAGCCCAGCGACCCGCCCAGATTCGTGCAAGAATTGAAGACCTCAGCGGCAAGCAGCTTGCCGCTGCCGTCAATGCCTTCGGCTACATGCGCGCACGCGAAACTTCGGTTGCGGCCAGCAGGCTTATGAATGCCTTGGGCAATCAATTGCAAGTACCGAGAGACGAGTGCCGTGCATTTGCCGAGCGATTGGTCGACGGACAGTTCGTCTGCCCACTCGGGGGCGAGTACCAGCTCTTCGCGCCCGACTTAGGACTCGAGACTTGGAATTCGTCTGCACTGCCTGGTGCAAATCGCCATCTGCTCACGGAAGTCCCTGAAGATTTTCAACTGCCGCTGCTAACCTGGTTCCGCGGTTTTCGAGGCGATTTGGCTCTTGACGATCAATCCCTGCGGGCCCATCTGGAGATTGATATGACCGAGGCTGCCATTCCCTAGCCTTTGGCTGTTCAAAAACGTCACTGAGGAGATTCCGTTAGATGGTAAGATCCATGCCGAGAGCTCTGCTGATACTGCTGTTTGGACTCGTTGCATGTGTTGCGCAGGCTCAGTTGATCATAGGCCACCGCGGTGCTTCCCATGATGCACCTGAGAATACCTTAGCCTCGTTCAACCTGGCATGGGAGCAAGGGGCCGACGGTGTTGAAGGCGATTTCTATCTCTCCGCTGACGGAAAGATTGTTTGCATTCACGACAAAGACACCGAGCGCGTCGCCGGGGTCAAACACGTCGTGGTGGAAACTGCATTCGCCGAAT
>JAGQOW010000230.1 GCA_020427155.1 Planctomycetales bacterium
CGCACCGCTGGCCCATCAACTGGTCGCGTTCAAACTGAACAAGCCCTACATCGACGGCATGCTGTCGTGGATGACCTCGTCGGTCGCGACGGTCGAAGTGCCGCATGGCGAGCGTCAGCACGGCGACAGCACCTACACATTGCGCAAGCTGATCTCGCACGCCGTCAACATCTTCGTCACCTTCTCGCACCTGCCGCTTCGCGTCGCCAGCTATGGCGGCGCGGCACTGGCCCTGGCCAGCTTTGCCTACATGATGTTCGTCGTGTTCGGCTACTTCAGCGGACGCATCACCAACCCCGGATATACCTCGCTGATGTCGGTGATCCTGTTCGCCTGCGGCGTGCAGCTTTTGATCCTCGGGGTGCTCGGGGAATACGTCGGCCGCCTCATGGGCGCGGCCTACCGCAAGCCCGTCTATCTGGTCGAAGGGCGAACCACCGACGCTCGCAGCTCATCCAGGCTTCAGCACCATGACCCCTGACCTCAAGGCCGAACCGGTCCAGCCGGCAAGCCGGCCACGACCAGGCTATCGCCGGATCGCCGGAGAGTTCGTGCGCTTCCTGATCATGGGCGGCGCCAATACCCTGGTCGCCTACGCGATCTATCTGCTGCTGCTCAACTGGATCCGCTACGAGGTCGCCTACGCGATCGGCTACGCCTGCGGCATCGTGCTGGCCTATGCCCTGAGTGCCGCCTTCGTCTTCCGCAAGCCGCTCAGCCGCCGCTCCGCGGTGCGCTTCCCGCTGGTCTACGTCGCTCAATTCTTGGTCAGCCTCGGTCTACTGCGGATGGCGGTTGAGATCTTCAACATTCCGGAATGGATCGCCTTCGGCTTTGCCGTTGCTCTTACCATACCCATTACATTCCTGCTGTCCCGATGGGTATTGCACAAAGGCTGATTAGAGCTCTCCAATCCGGGGCGCACGATTCAAACAACACATGACAACTTTCCGACGAATCTCCAATGAGCGCTGGCGACCGATAAACGGCGTTCGCAAGAGCGTGGCACTCGATGCGACAGTTGCCACGCTAGTGGCGTTACTTTGCACAGGAATCGCCGCATGGACTCTTGGCTACGACACAACGCCATTATCAATCCCCGTCAACTATTCCGGCGACGGTCTCTACTATGGCCTTCTAGCGAAGGGAATACTCGACAACGGCTGGTACTTGCACAACCCATATCTTGGCGCCCCCTTTGGCCTGGACATGGGACTCTTTCCAATGGCGGACGACACTCACTTCGCCATGTTGTGGCTCATTGGCAAACTGGCAGGCGATTTTGGATCAACACTAACGACTTTCTATCTTCTTTCTTTTGCTACGGCAGCCATCGCAGGCTATGCAGCAATGCGATGGATTGGATTGCAGAGATCATTTGCTGCTTGTGGCGCTATTCTATTCTCCCTTCAGTCCTACCACTTCTTTCGAGTCGCGCACCTCTTTCTTGCTTCGTATTTTTGCCTTCCCATATTCGTCGCATGTGCGATGACCATTTTCCGCGCAGGTAGTGAGTCGCGCACAAGCTGGAAGACATATCTAACTTTTGCCCTCCTGCTAGTCGTTGCATCTGGATGTGGTGTCTACTACGCGCTCTTTGGCTGCATCGTGATTGGCTTTGCAGCGACATCAGCTGGCATCGAGTCCATGGAATGGCGCCCCGTGCGTTTAGGAGTGGCTGCTGGGGCAATAATCTTCATCACGGTAACGATGAATCTCGCGCCACACTTGTATGCCATCCAAACGCGCACGCCGGATGGTGCAATCGCAACTAGAGCCCCTCAGGAGTCAGAGTACTATGGCCTGAGATTGATTCAGATGGCTATTCCTTCAGCTCTTCATAGAAGCAGCAGCCTTCGGTCAAAGGCGATTACGTACGGCAAAGCCGCTCCACAGGTAACCGAAAATCAAATGGCTTCGCTTGGATTCATTGGATTTCTTGGCTTCTTGATATCCCTGGCTTGCGCGCTTCTTGTTCGCCCCGACCAGAATCCCATTCTTAAAAGACTTGGCACCCTCAATCTGGTTTCATTTCTCTATGGCACGATTGGTGGTGTTAGCGCATTGTTTGCATGGACACTGACTGCCCAGTTTCGCGCACCCAATCGCATCAGCATTCTGATCGCATTCATCTCCATCTGCGCAATTCTGCTTTTTGCGCAAGATCGACTCAAGCAAGTCAACTCCAAGCCTGCGAGGATGGGCATCACTACCATAATCATTCTCGCGCTTGCCGCATTTGGCATTTGGGACCAAGTACCAGCCAAGGGTACGACCGCCGCGCTCAGTCAGGGCGACTTCATTCGAGACAAAGAATCAGGTGAGGCAATCATGTCGGCGCTGCCCGCCGGGTCGCGCGTGTACCAGCTGCCGTATATTGCTTTTCCAGAGGCTGCACCTCTATATGGTGAAGGCCATACCGGTCTCGCCAGGCGCTACCTGCACACGAGGGGAATCTCCTGGAGCTACGGCACGATGAAGTTTGGGGAAGGCGACCAATGGATTCGAAAAATCGAGTCCCTACCGCTGTCTGAGCGAGTTGCAAAGCTCAAGGGATCCGGTTTCGATGCAATTCTTGTCGAGCGAAGAGCCTATCCCGATCAGGGCGCTAGCGTAGAGGATCAACTTCGACAACTACTGGGCTCACCCAAAATGGTTTGCCCGGATGGAAGCTGCTCGATTTTTTCTCTTGATTCTCCCGATTTGGAGCAAGGTTCGCCTCTTCTAACCGCAGCTCTAGGCTCCGGTTTCGCGACGCCAGGCTTTGGCGCACAGATTGCTGGCCGGGCAATTCCAATCGGAAGTGAGTTCAACCTGGTTTTGCTCAACCCGTTAAGGCGAAAAGTCAGAGCAAGAATCTACGTCCCCATTTCCACGCAAGATCCGACAATCGTGACAACGAATACCGAGGACAGCATGTCGCAAAAGTCGCAATGGCATATGCCTGAAGAGACTGCCATCGATATGCAGATCGAGTTGCTACCTGGAGAAAACACACTGACGGTGCGGTGGAACTCAGCGAGAAGCAGGGTTAACGCAGCAGCGCCAGAAAATTTGTTGGGAAGCCTCCAAATTGGCGTCCCGCTGATTGGCCCCAGTGAAACCGAGAGTCAGAGGCTCGAATTTTCAAGCAGAATTCTTCAAAGCGACAAGATATTTTCAGTCGCCGACTAAATGGCCAGGGTCCCAATACATTCGACATCGATTCGGCGAGCGGAAAAGTCGTCGGCAACCACAAAGATCCGCATTTGCTCCAGGCCGGTCTCGTTTCGTCGCGTTTCCAAAAGCACCGGGTTGAATGGAAAATCGGGAGCATTAGACCGGCACGATTCTTGGTAGATGGGCAGGCACATTTGATCTCGGCAGAATGGGCATAGATTCAGGACAAGGAAAAAAGAAGTGGAGCAACTCAGCTCAGGGCTTTCTCCAGCTCGCTCTTCAGGTCAGAATAATCTTCGATGCCTACAGACAGCCTTACCAATCCGTCGGAGATTCCCAGCCTTTTCCGATTGACGGCCGGCACAGATGCGTGCGTCATGATCGCGGGATGCTCGATGAGGCTTTCCACTCCACCCAGTGATTCGGCGAGCGCGAACAGCTTGCAACGTTCGAGCATCCGTCGAGCCTTTCGAAGCCCCCCCTTTATCTCGACCGAGATGATGCCGCCGAAGCCCTCCATCTGACGCTTCGCCAGCGCATGTTGCGGGTGCGATTTCAGGCCGGGATAGATCACCCCGTCGACGGCCGGATGCTTGGCAAGCCATTGGGCAATGGCCATTGCGCTTTCGCAGTGCGCTCGCATGCGCAAGTGCAGGGTCTTGAGGCCGCGCATTGCGAGGAACGAGTCGAATGGACCTGCCACGGCACCCACCGAGTTCTGCAGGAAGGCCATCTGTTCCGCGAGTTCTGCATTCTCGCCGGCAACAACGATGCCGCCGACCATGTCCGAGTGGCCATTCAGATACTTGGTCGCCGAATGCAGTACCAGGTCCGCGCCGAACTCAAGGGGCCGCTGCAGCATCGGCGAACAGAACGTGTTGTCGACGACGAGGATCAATCCGTGCTTGCGCGCAAAGGCGCCGACCTTGGCCAGGTCGACCAGCTTGAGCATCGGATTGGTCGGCGTTTCCGCCCAGATCATCCGGGTATTCGGCTTCAGCGCCGCTTTCAGAGCTTGAGCGTCATTCAGATCGAGAAACGTGAAATCGAGGCCCGCGGACCGGCGCCGCACACGCTCAAACAGACGGTAGGTGCCGCCATACAGATCATCCATTGCGATGACATGGCTGCCGCTGTCGAGCAGGTCGAGCACGGTGCTCGCCGCCGCCAGTCCGGACGCGAAGGCGTAACCCTGTCGCCCACCTTCGAGGTCGGCGACACAGCGCTCGTAGGCCATGCG
>JAGQOW010000231.1 GCA_020427155.1 Planctomycetales bacterium
CGGGCGGGCTATTCTACAATAGTCCACGTCGTTCCCTAGATCCTCAAAGGAAAAGGCGATGCATTACTTGCATGAAGAATTTCTGGCCGATGGATTGTTTTGCACTTTCGATATGCACGAAAGCTCGCTGCCCACAACGCAACTGTCGACTTTGTGCAGGCGTCAATTCAATGATACCGTTGACGCGTGGCTCACAAAGTACCAGACGATCTTCACTTTCCAGCAGCGATGCCAGCGAACCGCCATGAATCGCTAGCAGCGAATCGTCAGGTGGAGTAGTGTCTGCTCGCGTTTCAAGGCGAGTGAGTCTACTTGCTAGTGCTGCGTGACCGTTGACGATGATTCTCAGTGGTTTGCCTTGCCAAAACTCCGCGTCTCGGGCTTCGGTCTGGCTAATAGAAACTTTGACTCGTTTAGAATCTTCGTTGCCAATGACTGCCAATTCTTCTCCGGCATCGACATAAGTCTCGCGTATAAGGTCCAATCGTCGTGAGATAACTCGTCCGTCGACAGACGCTCTCAGGGTGAGATGGTCAACTTCATCTTGAAGCTGTTCCAGTTGTTCTTGCAACGCATTCTTGCGTGTAATGGCGTCGGCCAACTCGGTTGATTTACCTAGCCATTGGGCGGACAGTATCTCCTGGTCGACCAAAGCGATCTCCTTTGTCTGCCTGAGCAATTCCAAATGCAGTTCGTCATTGCGAAGGGTCACGATCGCAGCTCCGGCACTGACGAACTGTCCATCGACGACGTGGACCTGCTCGACGAAACCAGCTGACCGGGCGCGAAGCACGGCGGGCGGGCTATACTGAACGATGCCCGGTGACGTCCAAGATCCGCTGCCGGGAATCAGCCAAAGAGGGCCGATCAACAGGAGGGACAACAAGCTTGTTCTCAGGGCTAGCCGGATGAGACTGAGTTCGCCTTCACGCCAGACTCCTGCCAAGTATCGCACCAGGACCATCAATGGTTTCAGCACAAAGGCCACAGCGCCCGCGGCGGCGATCACCAGTCCGGCGCCATGGAAAATTGCAGCAGCAGCCGCCAAAAGGCCAGTCACCGTAAAGACTCGGTAGACTGCGGCAGAACATCCATAACATTTGATCCACCAGGGACGTTTGCCCGGCAGCTGGGGTGGCCGCATGTCCAGGCCAAGCAAATACCTGCCTCCAAAATATCGGGCGTACAATTGTCCATGGTTGGACAGATTGTCGACCCCAGTCAAATCAGCTAGCGCAAAGTAGCCGTCGAATTTCAAAAGCGGATTTAAATTGAAGAGAAGTGAACTGATAGACGCCATCAGCACGACATCCGCTGCGGCTTGCTTCAGCGGCATGGACTGCAACTGATTCCAAGCCAGCAAGGCTACACCCGCGACTAGCAATTCAATGGTGACACCGGCCAGAGTCACATGCAAGCGATGCCAGCGTGAAGGAAACCGCCAGCTGGAGTTGACGTTGACGAAGGCAATTGGCATTAACAATATCATCGCCATGCCAGCTTCTTTGACCTCGCCGCCGTATCGACGACAAGTTGCACCGTGGGCAATTTCGTGCAGCAGCTTTAAAACTATCCATGAGAATGCAATCCAAATCCAACGCCAAGAAGACTGCAGGTTCTCGTAGCCTGACAAGAATTCTGACCACCGCCCGGTGGTGGCGATGATTCCAACCAGCAAGACCATCGGCGAGATCAGCATCGCGAGCGGGCCGAATAGCCAGCCGCATCGTTGGTTGAGTCCAATGAGCCACTGGTCAGGATTGCATAGCGGCACTTTCCAAAAGAAAAACGTGATCAGCGGATTCTGGAACGGGGACTTTGCTGGCTTGGGTCCGTTGTTTGACGCGACGAGCCCCATTTGCAAGAGCCATTTGCAGAACCGCTCTGCTTTCACAGCAGAAAATTCAGCATGTTTCTGTTGACATGACTGGTAGGCCGTCGATGCAGACCCAGTTTCCAGCAGACGCTCCACGAAACTCGATTCAGCTTTACCGATGCGAAAGAACTTGCTGTTTTCTGTATCCTCTAAAACCACATGAGCATCGGTGTGATTGCGAGGATGGAGGATTAGCCCGTCGCGCAGCGGAAATCGTTCGGGAAGCGCTAAGGCATCCGCAGGCATGGGTGGTTCTTGCATCGAATTACCAACCAATCCAATGCCGCACTACTTCGATGGGGCGGTGAAAGAGGATCCACCCCAGCGGACGATATCCCGCGTGAATGGTTGCGCTGCCGTTCATCCCAGGCCGCAGTTTGTTGTCGGTGTTTTCCAACGACGACTCAGCGATATAGACGCTTTCGTTCTTGCGAATTTCGTTGCGCAGGTGAATCCTGCTGATCTTCGAAGCGTCGATGTTTCCCGGAGCCGAATCGAGACTCACGGAAACCTCCATAGACTCTTCCACATGGCCAATGTCCGCTTCATCAATGGCGATTTCAGCAACGAAACGCTCCAGACTGGCAATCTCGAAAAGAATTTCGCCAGTCGTCAGCGGTGTCCCTTGTGCGCGTTCCAAGTCGCCGGTAATCACGATACCGTCAATCGGCGAACAAATGTCCAATTGCCGTTGTCGACTCTCCAACAATTCAATCTCGTGAGCCAGTTGCTCTGATTCGAGACGTTCCAATTCCGCCTTGGAATGATCGCCTTGATGCAGAGCTGCCAGCAAACGCTGTTCTGCCTGAGCTGACTGAGCTCTCAAGCCAGCCAATTGAGTTAGCAATTCACCTCCGTCAAGAGTTGCTAAACGCTGCCCCTTGGTTACCTGTTGACCAGCAAATACATCGGAGTTGGCGAGTCGCGCGTCGAACGGCACCGCCACATATCGGCGTACAACCGGTTCGCAGACAACGCCGCAACCGATGCGATGCGGAAACGGCATCAAGCCGAGTAGGATAGTACATATTAGGCCGCCGAGATAGATTTTCGTCAGGCCCAGGTGGCGCTTTAGCTCCAGGTTGAGTTTTCCGGAAATTTGCTGCGTGAGCGCCACCCACGACAGAAACTCTGGTTCTTCATGTGGTTCGTTGGTGCTGGCTCGATCCGAGCCTTGCCGGGAAACGGGGCCACTGGGACTGTACTGTTGTTCGTGCAAGTCGTCCGGTTCATGGAAGGATCGAGCAAGTAATTCCACGGCTTGTAATCGATCGCTGGACGCATCTTCGCATAGTTCGGTCAGTTCGCAAGGAAAGCTGACCGTCACGCATTCTCTTCGATCTTGGCTTGGAATGAGTTGGGCGATGATCAAATGGGGCGTTGGCAATGAAAGTAAGCAAGTTTTGTTTTCCCCGAAATTCAGGGCACGGTTGGCCAAGTCAAAGGCTGCTTGGATCACCCGGTCACTCGGATCGCCCCAGGAGTAAAAACGTGAAGTGCCATTCTCGCGAGTAATTCGCCAACAATTGATACTATCGGCACCCAATGAAACGACATGGCCCGTCGTCTGCCCAACCGTGGTTGTGTCGCCAGTTGCAACCACAGAGGCGGGTTTGGGGTCGAGGATGTTTGCGCTAAGTACTGTTGCCATTGTTGGGGTCGCCAGGTCAGCTATTTGCCGCTGGAGTCCTTTCCTGTGGGGGAAGAGAGACTTTGGCTTTCCAATAGGCAACGTTCTCCAGCACTCAATTGACCGTCCGCGTTGTCGACCCGAACTTTGACCTTGTACGTATTGGTTTCACCGTTCGGAAACGGCGAGATGTACGTAACCTTGCCGCTGACGGTTCGCTTGGCGGAGGTAAAGACAACATCGACTTCTTCTCCGAGTACGGTGCTGGCAAGATGCACGCGAGGCACGAGGAATTCAACTGAGAGCACGGAGGTATCGGCGAGTGTGCAAACGATGGATTCACCTGGGCCGACATACTCACCGACTTCCTTGTGAAATTCAACGATCACTCCGTCAAACGGTGCTTTGACGCGATACTGTTCAGACTCGGCCAACAGACGAGCGTATTCTGCCTGTTGCTGTGCCATTCGGTCTTTGGCGCGTTGAACGTTGCCGCGGGCAATCTCAAGTTCCTCTTTTGCCTGCAATAATTCGACTTCGGTCGCATGTTTCCTCTGGGCCAATTCCACTAACCGAGAGTGTCTGGATTGGCTGGCCGCCAACTCTGCCTCGGCCACCTGCAATTCACCGATGGACTCGCTGGCAACCCGAGCCAACCTGAGTCGCTCGTCATGGACACGGTGATCGATTTGTACCAAGCAATCGCCTGTATGGACCCATTCGCCTTCCCTCACGTCACGCGACATCATGATACCGTAGGTGGCGCCGGACAATGAGGCTTGCCGCAAGGGCTGACTGAACCCTT
>JAGQOW010000232.1 GCA_020427155.1 Planctomycetales bacterium
CTGCGCCAGGAAGCGGTCCCGGCGCGTGACCTTCTTCTTCGCGGCGTACTCAAGTTCGGAGAAGCTCGATTGCATGGGGCGGATCAGTCGTCTATTGAAGCTGGGTCTATTGTCTCAAACCGTGGCCGGGTGGGCTCGCGATGCCATGGAAATAATCAGCGTTTCCTTAGGTGGCACGCTTGAAATTACCCCTAATTCGGGAACATCTCGATCCACAGATCGAAGCCATATTCAAGCGCTGTTAAATCGCCTAGACGAGACAGGTTCGTTTCAGCCGGGGCGTTACGTCGACCTCACGTTTAACTCCTCGTATATCTTGGCGCTAGTGAAGTTATGGCAAACGAAACGTCCTTGAATTGGCGTCTAATGGATAATAGTTCGATCGCGTGGGACCATCGAAGATGCTGCTCATTCTTCCTGGCCCCGCAATTCCAACTGTAGAACTGACGCAGCATGGTTACAAGACGCCCTGTCAACGTCTCCTTCACCGCGAGATGGAGCGAGGGCCGCAAAGTCGACAGCCTCTCAGTTGGTGCGTCATTGGAAAGCGGAACTATGTCTTCGGTTCAACCGCTTCTGGTTCAGGCGGTCGTCGAGACGTTGTCGAGCACACCAGACGGCTCACTGATTCGGACCCTTGACCCCGCTTGGAAGGAGATTCAGTCGGCGCTCGCACGAGACTCAAATTTTCCGCACGGTTTGACGCCAAGGCAATGGGAAGAGCTCATAGCCGCGTCGTACGACAAAGCTGGGTTCGATGAGGTGATCCTGACACCGAGAAGTGGCGATCTGGGCCGCGATGTAATCGCTGTTCGCAAAGGGTGGGGTAGCGTTCGCATCATTGATCAAGTCAAGGCGTTCGGGCCCGGGCACCTTGTCAGCGCAAACGACGTGAGAGCGCTACTCGGAGTCCTCGGATCGGACCGCGGCGCGACGAAAGGTATCGTCACGACCACGTCTGGGTTTGCTCCGCGAATCCAGGATGATCCATTTATCGCACCCTATGTCCCATTTCGTCTTGAACTCGTTGACGGAACTGCGCTTAAGTCTAGGCTACTCGGCCTCAAAGACGACTAGTGTAGTGATGCTTAACTCTGCAATGATTGGGGAGATTAACTATTTTTGTGGAGCCCGGCGGACGACGCACCTAGACGCCGATCGCTATCCGCTCCACGCCCGAGTTTTCGACGATCGCCGAACACGAATTGCGACAAAGAAATGCTCAATGTATAAACAAATCCCCTAATCTACCCTATCAGATGAAGACACAGCCCCACAGTGTGAAGCTCCGCCGCCACCGAAGTTGCATCGGCATGGAAAGATCATTGCTGCGAAGGCTGCTTCAAGAGCAGCATCGGGCTCAATTACAGCACGGCCCCTCGCAAGTCGCCGCGAAATCGTGGGGCAACATTGCTGCAAATTGGTCGCAAGTTGTGATGGTCATAGTTGTCGCATGGGGCTATTTTTTTACGGTCGTTCCCGTATTTCAGAAAGAAAAGCTTTCCGAAGATCTAGCTCGAATGGAGATGGAGAGATCAGAACTTAACAAGAATCTTGAAACTCTGGTCGGCTACGAGAGAAGGGCTAAAGAATATATAGAGCACGCGAAGGAAGTTCAAGACAGACTTGAAGCGGAAGTTGAGAGCCTAGATCAAGAGAGAACGGAAGCAACAAAGAAGATACAAGTCGTAGAGTCCGACTTAACGAGAATCAGCAGAGATCGAAAGAGGTTGCAGGAAAGCCTAGACCTAACCAGCGCAAAATTAGCTGGCGCACAGGATGCACTCGCGACTATAGAAGCACGACTCGTTCAAGCAGAGGATAGACTTTACCAAACTCACAGACGCCAACTATTGGGACAACATCAATGGCCATACGAACACTATGTACGAATAAAAATGGAAACATCAAAAGTTGATGTGTTTAGAAAGGGTGGCGAATTGGCGGTTGCTCAAGCGCTAAGAGAACAGTACATTCAACCGATCACTATAGTTGCGGGAAAGGTTTCTCAAATTGAATCCAACCTTGGCGCTTTCGACAAGATGGAGATTGACACAATTGAAGCGAGGATCTTAAGTGAGTACAAGGAAGGGCTTGCCAAACAGGCAGGCTTTCTCGTGTGCAAAGAACCAGATTTCAATGATTGGCAGGCCGAGTACATCGCGATTACGTCTAACACTGCTGACATGCAGGCACTCTGTGAGGAGAAGTATCTTAGCGAAATGGCTCGCGAGAGGAGCTTTTCTCCGGAAGATATCGCTTACATCAAACAATCTAGCGAGTGGAAGTCATTTCTTGGGGGGGTTTCGCGAAATTGTAGAAGCGAAGTTAGATATGCAATTGATCGCTCGTTTTCAGATCATTGGCGTACTATCTCGTCCCCATGCAATGACAGAATAGATAACCTTAGCCAAATTGCGCTTGGTGAATTGGATCCATCGAATCTTAAGCCGTTCTCAGACCTATCGCCACCGTCACCTGAATGGGTCTCGTTACGTGTAGAGAAGAGCATTAATGAGTGGATGGAGGCCAACGGTAGCCGCTTGTTTAGGCACTAGAACCTCTGGGGGCAGGTGTAGAAAAGCCGCAAACCGCCGTTTCAGCGGACGGCGGCTTCCAGATACTACTTCAGTCGGAAAGGGCCGGACTCTTGGACGTCCGCAATGGCCGATACCCGGACTCACAGGATTGGTCCCGTGTCGTGAATCGGACCGGCATGGTCCTTTAATCCGTTCGAGTGCCAGCACCCGGCCCCATGTTGATTTCCGGATCAAAGACCTGCCACGGGACGCTTGCCGCTCGACGCGGCTGGATGGCAGGCCGTACGCGTGTCATGTCGGGCATGAGGCTGGATCGCCACCCGCAGGCAGCAAAGTGGGTTGGCAGCGCAAATCGCTGCGACGGCGGCGGGGCTTTCGAACTCCGCAACCGCCAGAGCGCGCTGCATGACGCGGCATCAGCCGAAGCTGGGCAGGGTGGAACGTGGGATGTCAGATCAGCACTTCCTGCCCCACTCTCGGCCAGTAGGCGAGTCCGTTCCCCTGAGCCGCTGCCAGGATGATCTTGGTAACAATGGCGCGATCGGCGGCGCTGGAAATGGGCTGCCCGTTGAGAAGCTGCGCGATCCCGAGCGTCGAGAGGCCGGCTCGCCCCAGGTTTTGACTGGCAAGGGCCGTGTTTGCCACGGTTGTTGCGCACTGCCGCAAGTCCGAACTCATGATCTACTCCCCCCGCGTCGAAATGCCATCTGTTCTGCTACTGCGTCAAGAGGCGCCAATAGGTCAGGCGGTCGCCCTGGAAATTGGCAGTCGCGGGGCGCAGCGCTCTGGCGCTTCGGGTATTCGGCACCTGTCGGGACGCCCATCGGGCAACAGCCAGCTTCACAGCGTCCGGCGATGACCCGCCCTGGGCACGGGGTCATCGTCGGGGCGCGCTCTTCCATTGCATTGGCGAAAAGTCATTTCCATCATAGTTGCTCGACCAAATTCGGTTCCACCTCGACCAGCCGATCGACCCCTGGATGATGGAAGGGGCGCAACCTGAAAAAACGGGGTCGGTTCGCAGCGTCGATGCATCGATCCGCCGATCTCCGCTGGCCAGTCTTAAGTAACGCCCGTGTGGCAGTCATCGGCCGCCCAGCAGAGATGCGGCGTGTGCCTGCCGGTCGACGCCAACGGCCGATCTCCGGACAGACAGGCCGAGCGGTGCAAGGAACGATCAGATCTTCTTCAGAGCTGCCTGTGAGATGCCCGCTATCGTCCGACGAGGCGAAAATCGAAGCGAATCGCTAGCTGGTTCGCCGACACGAGGACGGATTCGATGGTCAGCGCCTGGACATCGGCCTGGATCTGGCTGTTCGTGCCCTGCAGCATCGCCCGCACCGACTGCAGGACATCCAGCTCGAAGACACCGGGCAGTGTCGGGACAAGGCCGGCGTTCAGCAGCAGGCGCGCATTGGGGTCGCCGACGTCGTCGATTCGGATGTCGTCGAGCCGTACGACACTGTCCCGGGCCCTGGGTATGCCCGAGACCACGGTCCAGGCGGCCACGCCGACCCCGATACAGTCCTTGCCGAAGGCGGCGCCAAAGCGACCGCGCAAGTGCGAGCGGATGACGATCCGCCCGCCTTCGAGCGTGGTCGTCGGATTCTCCAGGTAGGCACTGCAGGCCCCCTTCTGCAAGGGTATTCCCCCCATTTCTAGCGGTCGTCAGAAGTAGAGCTCATGCGGCTTTTGCCAGCATCTGTTTCGGTGTGATGCCGCCAAGCGCCATGTTCGGGCGCTCGTGATTGTAGGTCCAGATCCAGTTCGTTCCGTGCTCCTGCACTTCGGCGATGGATTCGAACAGGTAGTGGCCGAGCCAGTC
>JAGQOW010000233.1 GCA_020427155.1 Planctomycetales bacterium
TCCGGAAGCAGTTGACCTCTCTCAAGAAACCCAGGGAACGCAACGACTCTATGGGCTCGACGAGGAAGAGACGCAACCATTTGGCCGCAATTGCTTGTTGGCGCGTCGACTGGTCGAGCGGGGGGTGCGATACATTCAGCTGTACAGCGGCACCGGGAGCAAATGGGATTCGCACAAAGATATAGAGACGAATCACGCGAAGCTGTGCCGCTCGATGGATAAGCCAGTCGCAGGGTTATTAAAGGACCTCAAGCAGCGGGGCTTGCTCGACGAGACGCTCGTGGTGTGGGGAGGCGAATTTGGCCGTACGCCGATGAGCGAAAAGGGCAACGGCCGCGATCACAATCCGACTGGTTTTACCATGTGGATGGCAGGCGGCGGCGTGAAGGGCGGACAGACCATCGGCTCGACCGATGAGCTGGGCCTTTACGCCATTGAGGACAAGATGCACGTGCGCGACATCCACGCCTCGATCCTCTGGCTGCTGGGGATCGACAACATGGAACTGAGTTACGATCACAAGGGCCGGTTGGAACGGCCGACGATCAACGAGGGTGATTTTAATGTGAAGTTGATTGGTGGCTGAGCTATCTGACTTTTCAAGTCGCCACACCACCCCAAGCACCTAGTCGTTGAAACGTTTCAGGCGGATGTTGCGGAACTGGACTTTCATGGGCGGGCCGACGTGGACCTGGAGTGCTAAGACGCCCTCGGCAGTGCGTTTTTCGGTTTCGTCGTCGATGGTTTCACTCATGACTATTCCGTTGATTTCGTGCCGCAACTTGCTGCCGCGGGCTTCAACGACATAGTCGTTCCATTGTTCGTGTCGGATGTTTTTCTGGAGCTCGGCGGCGTCGGCAAAAGTCTCTTTCTTCGATTCGCCGTCGGCAGCAATGGTGGAGCGTTCGCCCCGCAGAGCCAGAATGCCACGGCCTTTTTCTTCGTAGAGAATGCCGGTGTATTTCTCGCCGGCTTCGATGTCGGCTTGATAGCCGCCGACGATCCATTTGTCGGGATCGATCACGCGGCTACGATACTGGATGCCGCTGTTGCCATCCACGATGCGGTATTGGAGCTCCAGCCGGAAGTTGGCCAGCGGCTTGCCTTGCCAGATGAGGAAGGAGTTGTGCTTGAGGGGTTTCTCAGCGGTAGTGATGCCGGTGATTGCCCCGTCTTCGACCGACCAAAGGCTGGGGTCGCCTTGCCAGCCTTCCAGATCGCGACCGTTGCAGAGCGACTCGAATCCCTCGGCGTGGAGAGACGGAGCGGATGTGGGCAAGAAGCCTATGGCAACTAGAGAGAGAATGGACAACAATTGTCTCAAGTCGTGATTCATCGTTGATGCTCCATAAGCGCGTCGGACGAGACGCATTGTTGTTTTATTAGTGAACTAAACTTCGACAAAGCAACTTCAGAAGTTGCCCAGGATACAACCGCAATCCTAATCTGCCGACATATGCTTGGAAAGGACACGTGATGAAATACTGCATGAATCTGCTGCTTTGGACGGGTGGCGTCACCGAAAACGATTTGCCTGTGATCGAGCAGCTCAAAGAGATGGGGTACGACGGAGTGGAGCTGCCGTTGTTTGAGGCGGGCGACGCGGGGCGTTATCAGCAGCTGGGGAAGCAACTCGACGATCTAGGATTGGGTCGAACGGCGGTGACGGTGCTCAATGCCGACGCCAACCCCATCAGCCCCGATAGTTCGGTGCGTCGTCAGGGGGTCGAGACGATCAAAGCGGTGCTGGATACCTGCGCGGCGGCGGGCGTCGAGACGTTGGTTGGTCCCTTTCATTCGGCGATCGGCGAGTTCAGCGGTGCAGGTCCTACCGAGGAGGAGTGGAAATGGGGCGTCGAGTGCATGCGAGAGATGGCAGAGCATGCGGGGAAGGTGGGAGTGCGGCTGGGCGTGGAGCCGCTCAATCGCTTTGAGACTTATTTGCTGAATACCCAGGCCGACGCGGCACGTTTTGCCAGGGAAGTCGAACATCCGAGTTGTGGCATGCTGTACGACACATTTCATGCCAATATCGAAGAGAAAGATATCGCGGCGGCGATCGAGGCTTGCGCCGACAAAATCTACCATGTGCATATTAGCGAGAACGATCGGAGCACGCCGGGAGCCGGCGCGGTGGATTGGAATACGAATTTCGACACGTTGCACAAGGTCGGCTACGATGGTTGGATGACGGTCGAGGCCTTTGGACGAAGCTTGCCAGAGATCGTGGCCGCAACCAAGATTTGGCGAAAGATGTACGAATCGGAAATGCAATTGGCGAAGGATGCGCTGTCGTTCATGCGCGCCGAGGTTGCGAAGCGTTGGGGCTAGGCGTGCGGAGGCTTGCGCTGCCCGAATTGCGCTCGTTTTTGAAGTGGAGAACCAAGCTCGATGAAGACTCTTCTTGCCTACGTCATTGCCGTTTGCAATTGTCATTTGTTTTGTGCCGCGTTTGCGGTTGAGATCAAACTGGATGAGCACACGTTTCAATTGCCTGAGGGGTTTGCGATAGAGCGCGTGGCGGGCCCGCCGTTGGTCGATCGGCCGATCAGTGCTGATTTCGATGAAGAAGGGCGGCTGTATGTCACCGATTCGTCGGGGTCGAATGCGCCGCTGCCGGAGCAATTAAAGAACCCCACGCATCGGGTTGTACGATTGGAAGACACCGACGGCGACGGTGCGTTCGACAAGAGTGTCGTTTTTGCCGACAAGATGATGTTTCCTGAGGGGGCCATGTGGTACGACGGTTCGCTGTATGTGGCAGCCCCGCCGAGTATCTGGAAACTGACCGACACCGATGGCGACGGCAGGGCCGATGAGCGGATCGAATGGTACCAGGGCAAGACGCTTACGGGCTGCGGGAACGATTTGCACGGGCCGTATTTGGGGCCAGATGGCTGGATCTATTGGGCCAAAGGGGCTTGGGCCGAGCAGACGTTTGATCGGCCGGGATCTCAGCCGCTGGTTACCAAGGCAGCTCATCTGTTTCGGTGTCGCGCAGATGCGCCAATCGATCCGCAGACGGGCAGTATCGAGACGTCGGGCATCGAGCCAGTGATGGTGGGCGGGATGGACAATCCTGTGGAAGTAGCGTTTATGCCGGGGGGGGAGCGCATGTTTACTTCCACCTTTATAGTGCATCCTGGCGGAGGCCAACGCGACGGGCTGCTGCATGCTATCTATGGGGGAGTTTATGGAAAGTCGAAGGAGGAAGTTTTTGTTGGCCATCCGCGCACTGGCGAGTTGATGCCTGTCATGAGACATTTCGGAGCGGCTGCCCCGAGCGGACTTACCCGATTCGAGTCGGATGCTTTTGGCGTAGAGTACCAGGACAACCTGTATGCTTGTTTGTTCAACATGCGCAAGATTACGCGCCACGCGCTGTCGCTCGCAGATGCTAGTTTTGTGTCGGAGGACGAGGACTTTCTGGTATCGGATCACGTTGACTTTCACCCGACAGACGTGCTCGAGGCTGCCGATGGCAGCCTGATCGTAGTCAACACAGGGGGGTGGTATAAGCTGTGCTGCCCCACTTCACAACTAGAGAAGCCCGATATTAAGGGGGCGATTTATCGGGTGAAGAAGGCCAATAGCTCGCTCGTAGTTGATCCGTGGGGGCGGGAATTGAATTGGGCAGAGGCGGAAGTGGCTGACTTGGCAGAACGACTGGGCGACGCGCGTCCGGCCGTTCGCCGTAGGGCTGTGCACAATCTGGCCAAGCGTGGACCTGATGCGGTCGGCGTGCTGCAGTCGATTGCAGATCCCACAGTCACGAACCGTGAGGTTGCTCGGCTGAATGCCGTTTGGGCAATGACCCGAATCGACAGTGCCGCAGCGAGACAGGCCGTTCAGAAGTCGTTGGGCGATCCAGACGAAACGGTGCGCCAGGCGGCAATACACGCCGTAAGTTTATGGCGAGAAAAGGAGGCTGTGTCCGGCTTGCTTGAGCTGCTGAAAACGGCTTCGGCCCACAACCGGCGGGCGGCGGCGGAGGCGCTAGGGCGGATTGGCGATTCTCGGGCCGTTGCCGGCCTGCTGGCGGCAGCCGAGCGTGCTGACGATCGCGTAGGACAACATTCGATTACTTTCGCCCTGATTGAAATCGGCGATGCCGGACAGACGAGGCTTGGGCTGGAAGCGAGCAATGCAAATGTTCGTCGGGTAGCGATGATTGCCCTCGACCAGATGTCGGACGGGGGTCTGCGGCCAATTGAGATTGTGCCTCTGCTGACCCGTCGAGAGGAGAGTGAGCCGAAGCTGCGAGAAACTGCCGATTGGATCGTCGCAAGGCACCCGGAATGGGGCGCAGCGCTGGTGGATTATTTCGAGGAAGCATTGCTTGGCCTGG